>NZ_CP016076.1:5793618-6125427 GCF_001941625.1 Actinoalloteichus fjordicus | reverse complement strand
CCTGATGCGCAACGGAGCCGAGCCGGAAGGCCCCGTGCTGGTCTTCACCCAGGCGGAATGGGATGCCTTCGTCGAGGGCGCCAAGGACGGCGAGTTCGACGAGCCGTGGTGAGCTCTGCCTGCCGACCGCTCTGATCGTCGCGATGCCGGGGCGTCGAGTCTGATCTCGTCCGCTCCCCGGCGCCGCGCGAGCCTGCGCAGGCCTTCGAGGCACCGGAGAAACCGACGCGTCTGAGCCCTGCGTCTCGGCCGTGGGCCTCTTCGAAGCCTCGCGCCGCCGGTGCGCCGCGCTGACCCGTTCGCGGCCCCGCCCCGTCGGGAGCACGCCGCAGCCGACCTCGTCTCGGCTTCGCAGCCCGTCGCAAGAACAGGCGGGCCGAAAGCGCAGCCCGCTGCCCTGCCGCCGGACCTGGCCGCCACGCGGCCCGTCTCTCCGGCACCTGGCGCGCCGGTCGCCGCCGCGCCGGGTCACCTCCGCACCGCGACTCGTCGCACCGGCTCGACGAGCCCGTCGCACGCCGCAGCCGCCGTCGCACCGTTCCGACCGGCAGGCCGCCCGGCTCGACACACCGACAGTGACGAGGAATCGCGGTATTCCTCGTCACGTCCTCGTCGCTTCTGCGTCACACCCGATCTGGCCCGGTCGCCGCCCGGTGCCTCGGATGCGCGGCTGCTCGTGGGCTGCGTGAACGCGCGGCCGGGGTGCGCGGCGTTCACTGCGTGGGCCGATCACCCTGCGGCCTGCGCTCGGCCGCGTCTCGAAGTATGAGAAACGTTTCACAAGCGTGGGACTAGACTGCTCGCTGGCGGTCGCCGCCAGGCAGCCGAGGACCGCAACAACCTTCCCTGGAGCAGCTCGTGACCAACACCAGTCGTCCCGTCGTCCTCATCGCCGAGAAGCTCGCACCCTCTGCGGTCGAGGTCTTCGGCGACGAGGTCGAGATCCGCTATGTCGACGGCACCGACCGGCCGGCTCTGCTGTCCGCCGTCGCCGAGGCGGACGCCCTGCTCGTCCGTTCCGCGACCAAGGTCGACGCCGAGGTGGTCGGCGCGGGCCTGCGGCTGAAGGTCGTGGCCAGAGCGGGCGTCGGTCTGGACAACGTCGACGTCCCGGCCGCCACCGAGCGCGGCGTCATGGTGGTCAACGCGCCCACCTCCAACATCGTCTCCGCCGCCGAGCACGCGGTGGCCCTGCTGCTCGCCGTCGCCCGCCACATCCCGGCGGCCGACGCGAGCCTGCGCGCCGGGCAGTGGAAGCGCAGCTCCTTCAGCGGAGTCGAGCTGCGCGGCAAGACCGTCGGCGTGGTCGGCCTCGGCAAGATCGGGCAGCTCTTCGCCCAGCGGATCGGCTCGTTCGAGACGAAGCTCATCGCCTACGACCCCTACGTGTCGCCCGCGCTGGCCGCGCAGCTGGGCATCGAGCTGGTCGACCTCGACGAGCTGCTGTCCAGGGCGGACGCGATCTCCATCCACCTGCCGAAGACCCCGGAGACCAAGGGGCTGATCGGGGCCGCCCAGCTCGCCAAGACCAAGCCCGGCGTCCTGCTGGTCAACGCCGCCCGTGGCGGACTCGTCGACGAGGCCGCGCTGGCCGAGGCCGTCAGCTCGGGTCAGGTCGGCGGTGCGGGCGTCGACGTCTACGCGACCGAGCCCACCACCGACAGCCCGCTGTTCGGGCTGCCCGGCGTGGTCGCGACGCCGCACCTCGGCGCGTCCACCGCCGAGGCCCAGGACCGCGCGGGTACGGACGTGGCCCGCTCTGTGCTGCTCGCGCTGCGCGGCGACTTCGTACCGGACGCGGTGAACGTCCAGACCGCAGGCGTCGTCGGCGAGCAGGTGCGGCCGTACCTGCCGCTCACCCAGAAGCTCGGGCTCGTGCTCGCCGCGCTGCTGCCCGCCACGCCCGCCTCGGTCACCGTGGAGGTGCGCGGCGAGCTGTCCACCGAGGACGTCAGCGTGCTGCCGTTGGCCGCGCTGCGCGGTGTCTTCTCCAAGGTGGTGGAGAGCCAGGTGACCTTCGTCAACGCGCCGAGGCTCGCCGAGGACCTCGGGGTGGCGGTGGACGTGCGCACCGAGAGCGAGAGCGCCAACCACCGCAGCCTCGTCACGGTGCGGGTGGTGCTGCCGGACGGCGGCACGGCCAGCGTCTCGGGAACCCTGACCGGACCGCGGCAGGTCGAGAAGCTCGTGGAGATCAACGGCAGGCACTTCGACCTGCGTGCCGAGGGCAATGTCCTGCTGCTCGAGTACCCGGATCGGCCCGGCGTGATGGGCACCGTCGGCACGCTGCTCGGCGAGGTCGGCATCAACATCGAGGCCGCGCAGATCAGCCAGACCACCGACGGCTCCGACGCGACGATGCTGCTGCGGGTGGATCGGCCGCTGACCGGTGGAGTGCTGGAGCCCATCGGCGCCGCCATCGGTGCGAGCACCGCGTACTCGGTCTCCTTCGACTGAGCCGGTCTCGGCTCGGAGCGTCACGACGCTGAAGCTGACGTGCGTGAATGGTCACGACGCTGAAGCCGATTCGCGTCGATGGAACGACGCTGAAGCCGATTCGCGTCGATGGAACGACGCGGTGTTCCCCCACACCGTCGCCGCCCTGCGCGGCGCGGGGGAACACCGCGTCGGCGTCTTCGGGCTCGGCGCCCGGCTCGATCTGTTCTGCTGCCGCGTCGCGGTGCCGCCACGACCGATTGATCCACTCCGGTGCAGGCGAGTGGCATTCAGGTGGGAAACAAACACCCTGAGTCATCGATTCGGTGAACCGCAGGCGGTTTCTGAGCAGAGAGCTGGGATTGCTTCATCCGAAAGGAGCAATCACAGCGTGCTGATCTCGCGTTAGGTTCCCATGAAGAAGGCCGGACCAGGCGCTGCGGCGACTGCGGCGCCGTGCCGAGCTGCCTTTCGTGTCCCTTCGATCGGAGCCCGCCACACCGGGCTCATCGCTTGAGGTTCCCCTGCCAGAGCCCCGCCGATCAGACTCTCGACTGATCAGGGACCCTGATCCAGGGGCCTGCCGCCCGGGACCGGGTCGTCCCGAACGGCAGGCCGGAGGCGCTTTGCGGCCTCGGCATGGTCGAAGACGGGTCTTTCAGTGAGGGCACACCAGTGAGTCGAAGTCGAAGAAGGGTCACCAGGTCCGCTGCGGCGGCACTGGCGGTCGTCCTGACCACCGCGGCGGTGGGCAGCGCGACGGCACAGGATCAACCGCTCGCACCGCCGCTGCCCACCGCCGACGCCTTGTCGACGGATGTCGGGCTGTCCGGCGTCGCACCGAGCCTGGCCGAGGCACAGGGTCGGATCGGCGTCTTCATCGAGCTGGAGAACGCCCCCGCCGTCGACGTGTTCGTCGAGGAGCAGGAGGCGGGCGCCAGCGACGAGGAGGCCAGCGTCGCCGCCGAGGAGGCCAGGGAGGCCACCCTCGAGACGGCCGACGTCGTCGTGGCGGAGCTGCTCGTCGCCGACCGGCAGACCGAGGTCCTCTACGAGACCGTGAACGCCGTTCCCGGCGTCGCCGTCCGCGCCGACGCCGAGTCGGTCCGCGAGCTGGTGGAACGCTCCGACGTCCGGTCGATCCGGCCGCTCGTCAGGCACGAGCTGGCCAACGCGAGCGCCGTGCAGCTCACCAATACCCTCCCGAGCTGGCAGCAGACCGGCCGCTACGGCGAGGACATGCGGATCGGGATCATCGACGACGGCGTCGACTACACCCACGCCACCTTCGGCGGCCCCGGCACGCCCGAGGCCTACGACGAGATCGATCGCACGACGATCGACCCGAGCTACTTCCCCACGGACAAGGTCGTCGGCGGCACCGACCTGGTCGGCGACGACTACGACGCCTCCAGCGACGACCCGGAGCTGAACCAGCCCCGGCCGGACGACAACCCGATCTCCTGCGGCACCCACGGCACCCACGTCGCGGGCACGGCGGCGGGCTTCGGCGTCAACGCCGACGGCAGCACCTTCGACGGCGACTACTCCGAACTGGACGACGAGACCGTCCGCGGCATGCGGATCGGGCCGGGCACGGCGCCGGGCGCCCTGATCTACTCGATCAAGGTCTTCGGCTGCGACGGCTCCACCGACGTCACCTCCGCAGGACTGGACTGGACGCTGGACCCCGACCGCGACGGTGACTTCACCGACCGGCTCGACGTGGTCAACCTGTCGCTGGGCAGCAACTTCGGCGCCCCCGACGACCCGGCCAGCCTGTTCGTCCGCAAGCTCAACCAGCACGGCGTCGTCACGGTGTTCTCCGGCGGCAACGGCGGGGACCTCTTCGACGTCGGCGGCTCGCCGGGCAACACCCCTGAGGCGCTGACCGTCGCGAGCAGCCGGGACGCCTCCGTGGTGCGCGACGGCGCCGAGGTCGTGGCACCGGAGTCCCTCGCGGGTCTCCAGCCGGGCCAGTACAGCCAGAGCTACCCCGACTACGCGGATCTGGACCTGACGGCCGAGGTCGTCCGGCTCACCGACGAGGCCAACCTCGACGGCTGTGACCCGCTGTCCGCAGCCGACGCCGCCTCGGTCGAAGGCAAGATCGCCTGGCTGGAGTGGGACGACGACGACACCACTCGACGCTGTGGTTCGGCGGGCCGCACCGACAACGCCTCCGACGCGGGCGCGGTCGGCGCGATCTTCTCCTCCGGGCTCGACCAGTTCAGCGCGGGCATCGCGGGCAACGACGTGATCCCGGTCATCCAGCTCACCGGCACCGCGGTCGACGAGGTCCGTCCCGCTCTGGAGGCGGGCACCCTGGAGATGCGGTTCGCGGGCGAGCTGCGCACCTCGGTGCCGACCGTCGACGAGGACCTCGTCGACACGCCCAGCTCCTTCACCTCGCGTGGCGGCCGAGGACCCGGCGTGAAGCCGGACCTCAGTGCACCCGGTGACACGATCGCCTCCGCCCTCTCCGGCAGCGGCGACGGCACGCTGGTGATCAGCGGTACGTCGATGGCCGCGCCGCACACCACCGGTATCGCCGCTCTGCTCCGCGAGGAGCACCCGGACTGGACCCCGGAGGAGATCAAGGCCGCGCTGATGAACACGGCGGGCGCCGACATCACCACCGGGCCGGACGGCATCGTGTACGCGCCGAACCGGGTCGGCTCCGGCCGGGTCGACGCCCTGGCGGCCCTGGACAACCAGGTGCTGGCCATGGTGGAGGACGACCCCGGTCAGGTCAGCGTCTCCTACGGCACCGTCGAGGTCGACGGGCCGATCGCCCAGACCAAGACGATCAAGCTGGTCAACAAGGGCGTCCGGCGGACGACGATGTCGGTCGCCTACCAGCCCGCCACCGAGATCCCCGGCGTCAGCTACGAGCTGGACCGCGACTCGGTGACGCTCAGCCCGCGTGGTGTCGCGAGGGTCACCGTGACGCTCACGATCACCGACCCGGCCGCGCTGCGCAAGACGGCCGACGCGACGCTGGAGAAGGAGCAGGGCGGCGAGGCACGGCAGTTCCTGGCCGACGCCTCCGGCCGGATCGTCTTCACCCCAGATTCCGGTTCCACGGTGCCGCTGCGGGTTCCGGTGCACTCCGCGCCGAAGCCCGTCGCCGACATCGAGGCGGCCTCCTGGCTGCGACTGCCGGAGGGCGCCGAGCAGGCGGTGCTGAACCTGCGCGGCCGAGGCATCTCGCAGGGCTCCGGCGACGAGGCCTACCGGTCGCTGATCAGCGTGCTGGAGCTCCACGCCACGAGCCCGGAGCTGCCCGAGTGCGCGGGTGACCAGGTGCTGGGCTGCACCATCAACCGGACGGCCAAGGGCGGTGACCTTCGACAGGTCGGGGCCACCTCCACGGCGCCGCTCGCCGTGCTTCAGGGCGACCCCGAGTCGGCGCTGCTCGCGTTCGGCATCACCACCTGGGCCGACTGGTACAACATCGGCAGCAACACGGTCCCGTTCGTCGACATCGACGTGACCGGCGACGGCGTGCCGGACTTCGAGACCTATGTGACGAAGTACACCGGCAGCGACGTCCTGGTGGCCGCGACGGTCGACCTCAACGCCGAGGGTGCCCCGGTGGTCGACGTGCAGCCGATCAACGGCCAGCTCGGCGACGTCGACACGAACGTCTTCGACACCAACGTGCTCGTCCTGCCGGTGGCCCTGACGGCACTGGGCATCGACCCCGCTGCGGAGTCGGCGCCGATCACCTACACGGTCGGCGTCAGCGGCTACTACGCCGCACCCGGCGACCCGGACGGGCTGATCGACTCGATCGACGAGCCGATCTCCTTCGACGCGGTGCGGCCGGGACTGTGGACGCAGGGCGGCGGCGACGCGGCGCTCTCCTACGAGGCACGGCCGGGCACCGCGCTGGTGGTCAACCGTGACCTGGAGACGGCGGTGGCCGACGGTCGGCTGCTCGTCCTGCATCACCACAACCATCGGGGAGACCGGGTGCAGGTGGTGCCGACCGGCAGCACCCCGCCCATCTTCGTCAACTGACTCCGTAAAGCCCAGGGGAGCCCCGTGAACCACGGGAGTCCTGAGTCGACGGAGTCCTGAGAGCCTGTCTTTGATCCCTCTGGAGTCGTGAGCGGGATCAGCGTGGCTGAGCTGCCAGGCGGAGGAAGGAGGCATAACGAAAGTTATGTTGACTGACGACAACGCCGCAGATCGCCGCGCTGGCCCCGCGCAACAGGAAAGTGGGGATTGAAGACAGGCTCTGAGTGCGACAGTGATGCCCCGGCCGGCGACGGTCGGGGCATCACTCGTTCTCGGCCTCGATCGGCTGGCAGGCCGGGGTTCCGTCGCGTCGCCGACGGTCGCCCTCCGCGCGGCGCGGACGCCCGCCGGCCCGCGCTCGTGCGGGTGGGGGATTGACGGCGCCCCTTAGGCTGTTCGAGTGATGTTCACTCGAATGGGCGTCCCGCAGTACGGGAAAGATCATCGCTGGCAGGCCGCCGCCATGTGGAGTACCGACGCGGGAGCGGTAGCCTGCTCGAACGAACTGGTCCCGTTCAGTGGGATCTGTACCAGGGAGGTGCACGGATGCGGCTCGCTGTGATCCCAGGCGACGGGATCGGGCCCGAGGTTATCGCCGAGGCATTGAAGGTGCTCGGTGAAGTTGTCCCAGACGCGGAGATCGTGCGTTACGACCTCGGTGCCGCTCGGTGGCACGCCACCGGCGAACTGCTGCCGGAGTCGGTGTTGGGGGAGCTGCGTCAGCACGACGCGATCCTGCTCGGGGCGGTCGGTGATCCGTCGGTGCCCAGTGGCATCCTCGAACGCGGACTCCTGCTACGCCTGCGTTTCGAACTCGACCACCATGTCAATCTGCGGCCCGCCCGGCTGTATCCGGGGGTGCGCAGCCCGCTGGCCGATCCCAGCGAGGTCGACATGCTCGTGGTGCGCGAGGGCACGGAGGGCCTCTACGCGGGCAACGGCGGTCTGCTCCGCAAGGACACGCCGCACGAGGTGGCCACCGAGGTCTCGATCAACACCTCGTTCGGGGTGGAACGAGTGGTGCGGGACGCCTTTGCCAGGGCGGCCGCCCGCCCGCGCAGGCATCTCACCCTCGTTCACAAGACCAACGTGCTCACCTACGCGGGTTCGCTGTGGTCTCGGATCGTGGAGGAGGTCTCCCTCCAGCACCCCGAGGTGACCGTCAGCTACCAGCACATCGATTCGGTGACCATCCACATGGTTACCGACCCGTCGCGATATGACGTGATCGTCACGGACAACCTGTTCGGCGACATCCTCACCGACCTCGTGGCGGCGATCACCGGCGGCATCGGACTCGCGGCCAGCGGCAATCTCGACATGACTCGACGCAACCCGAGCATGTTCGAGCCGGTGCACGGCAGCGCGCCGGACATCGCGGGTCAGGGAGTGGCGGACCCGACGGCCGCCGTGCTGTCGGTCGCGCTGCTGTTGGACCACCTCGGCATGTCGGAGGCGGCGAAGCGAATCGAGGCGTCGGTGGCGTTCGACCTGGCCACCAGGGATCACGCCTCGCCGGGCGCGACCTATGCGATCGGCGATCGGCTGGCCGCACTGGTCTCGTCGAACACCCGCCCGGAGCGGCCGGTCTCGCTGCCACCCTCAGCCTGATCCCCACCTGGCGACGGGGCCGTCCACCACGGTGGGCGACCCCGTTCGTATCTGGTCCCCTCGTCGGCGCTTCGCCCGGCTGCGGGGCCACGAACGGGTGAAGTTTCCCAGCATCCGGACTTCTGCGTCCGCACGGTTGGATTCCGTCGGCGGGTGTGGCACCATCGCCGCGTGGCTCATCACGGCATGATCATTATCGCGTAGCGCGTCGGGTAGTGCTCCCACCAGCACCCGACGCGCAGACCTCTCGCATCCGCGGGGGGTCTTTTTGTTTGTCCCCTCTTTCTCGAAGCCAGACTCGACACCGCCCGAGGAGTCCTTCGTGTTCCGCACCGTTCCGGCAGACACTCCGCTCGGCGACGCCTTCCACCTCTATGACACGACGCTGCGCGACGGCGCCCAGCGGGAGGGCATCTCCTACTCGGTGACCGACAAGCTGACCGTGGCGCGACAGCTGGACTCCCTCGGCGTCGGGTTCATCGAGGGCGGCTGGCCCGGTGCGCTGCCCAAGGACACCGAGTTCTTCGCCAGGGCGGCCGACGGCGAGCTGGAACTGCGGCACGCCGCCCTCGTCGCCTTCGGCTCGACCCGACGAGCCGGGATGACGGCCGCCGAGGACCCGCAGGTCCGCGCGCTGCTCGACTCGCGGGCGTCGGTGATCACGCTGGTCGCCAAGTCCGACCGCAGGCACATCGAGCGGGCGCTGCGCACCGACGTCGCCGAGAACTGCGCGATGGTCCGTGACACGGTGTCGCTGCTCGTCGCCGAGGGGCGTCGGGTCTTCGTCGACGCCGAGCACTTCTTCGACGGCTACGCCGCCGATCCCGACTGCGCGCTGCGGGTCCTGGAGGCGGCGGTGCTCGGCGGCGCCGACGTCGTGGTGCTGTGCGACACCAACGGCGGCAGCCTGCCGACCGGGCTGGCCGAGACGGTCACCGAGGTGAGCGCCCGCACCGGCTTCCGGCTGGGCATCCACTGCCAGGACGACACCGGCTGCGCCGTCGCCAACACCATCGCCGCCGTGCAGGCAGGCGTCACACACGTGCAGTGCACCGCGAACGGCTACGGCGAGCGGGCGGGCAACGCCGATCTCTTCCCGGTGATCGGCAACCTCGTCACCAAGCTCGACATGCCGGTGCTTCCCGAGGGCAGGCTGGTCGATCTGACCCGCGTGTCCCATGCCCTCGCCGAGATCGCCAACCTCGCCCCCGACCCCCACCAGGCGTATGTCGGGGCGTCGGCCTTCGCTCACAAGGCGGGGCTGCACGCGAGCGCGATCAAAGTCGACCCGGAGCTCTACAACCACATGGAGCCGGGCGATGTCGGGAACGGGATGCGGGTGCTGGTCACGGAGATGGCGGGCCGGGCCAGTCTCGAACTCAAGGGACGCGAGTTCGGGCTGGACCTGGCCGCCAGGCCGGAGGCGGTCGGTCGGGTGGTGCGCCGGGTCAAGGAACTGGAGGCAGGCGGCTGGTCCTTCGAGGCGGCGGACGCCTCCCTGGAGCTGCTGCTGCGTGCCGAACTGGCAGGCGGCCTGGAGACGGCGGCCGAGGAATCCGATTCCGCTGCCGCGCTGCGACCGTTCACCCTGGAGTCCTACCGCGTGGTGCTTGACCATCGGTCTGACGGCGAGGTGGTCGCCGAGGCCACTGTGCGGCTGCATGTCGAGGGCGAGCGGGTGATCGCGACGGCCGAGGGCACCGGCCCGGTCAACGCCCTGGACGCGGCGCTGCGGGCGGCCCTGACCCGGTATCTGCCCTGGCTGGCCGAGGTCCGGCTGCTCGACTACAAGGTGCGCATCCTCTCGGGCGAGCACGGCACCGACGCGGTGACCCGCGTGCTCGTCGACTCCGGCGACGGCGTCGACAAGTGGACCACGGTGGGTGTGCACGGCAACATCGTCGAGGCGAGCTGGTTGGCGCTGTGCGACGCGCTGGTCCATCGGGCCGCCCGGCAGGAGGCAGATTCGGTCCGGGCCTAGGTCGTACATCGGCTGCCGTTCCCGGCCGTCGTCCGAGGCGTGTACCGCGATCCGAGTGAGAGCGGCGTGATCCCGCCCGCAGTCCGTGAGCACCGGCGGTCACGGCCACGCGTCGATCGTCGGCGTCCGGGTGAAATCTGCCGGTTTCGCCCCCGAAGTCGATGTCGACCGAGTCTGCTGTCTCCTCGTTGATCACGACACCGAGACAACGGGGGCACGGGGAATGCAGGTTGACGAGGCGGCACTGGGGGCTGTCGCCACGAGCGCGGCGAGTATCGCGGACCTGGTCGAAGAGCTGGCACCACAGACCGTCGAGCGGGGCGCCGAGGCGGCAGGCGCCTCGCCCGGCTGGCGGTTCGCCGAGCAGACACCGGTCTGCACCGAGGTGTGGGAGACGAACCTCATCGGTTTCGCGGCGGAGATCCGCGAGGCGGGTGAGAAGATCGAGCAGTCGCTCCGCATCTACCGGATGAACGACGATGACGCGGCGAGCGATCTCGGCCGCGTCGAGGCAGAACTCCCGTCCGAATCCGGGCAGGGAGGACGCTGACATGCCGGATCTGTTGCAACTCCGCGATCTCGACCCGAGCCACTGGTCCGCGCTGGCGCAGGCATGGAACGACTGGTCGGACGACCTGGACCAGCAGCTCTCGGACCTGAACGGCGAGGTGATCGAGCGGATCGCCGACGACGAGGTGTGGCAGGGCTTCGCCGCCGAGGCAGCGGGGCGATACGTCGACGAGATCCGGCGCCGGGGAGTGCAGAGCGTGGACGACATCCGCAACGTGGCGGACGTGTACAAGCAGGCGGCCGACGACATCACCGGAATTCAGGACCGGCTCGCCTCGGTCCTCGCCTACGCGCACAGCAGCGGCTTGGAGCTCCGAGCGGACGGCGAGATCTGGATCGCCCCGTACGACACCACCGGATTGTCCGACGGCCAGAAGATCCACGAGCGCGAGGTGCGACACCGGGCGCGGGTGGACGTGCAGACCCAGATCGCGGAGCTGTTGACGGAGGCCGAGGACCTCGACAGCGACCTGACGGGTCGACTGGAGCACCACAGCGCCGTGCACAGCTCCGCGGCGGACATCGCCGCCATGCAGGAACGCATCGAGGAACAGGCCGCCCGCGCCGCCGAGCTGGCAGGCACCCGGCCGCTGACGCACGAGGAGGCCAGGGAACTCCGCGACCTGCTGGAGCACTACGCCGAGGACCCGGTGTTCGCCACCGAGTTCCTGGACTTGCTGGGGCCGGAGAGGACCTTGGAACTCGCCTCCGACATCACCGGAATCGGCAACCACCTCGGACACCCCGATCCCGAGCTGGCGAGACGTCTCCAGATCGAGCTGGGCGAGGCGCTGGCCACCGCGACCGACGCCCGCAGCGAACCCAACCTGGGCGAGCAGTGGTGGTCCGATCTCGCCGAGGCGGGCCGCGAGGAGGTCGTCCTGCCGGGATTCACTGGACCGGACGGCGTCTACGGCTACCAGTTCCTGGGCCCGCTGCTGAACTCAGGCGAGTACTCCTCGGAGTTCCTGGAGTTCATCGGGAACGATCTGATCGACTTCGAGAAGGAGAATCCTGAGGCCTGGAACACTCAGGAGGGCGTGCTCGGTGCACCGCTGCGCTTCAACTTCATCGACGACCAGACCGCCGGGCTCGACCCGATGTACGGGCTGATGCTCGCCCTGGACGAGAATCCGCAGGCCGCGAAGGACTTCTTCTCCAAGGACGGCGAAGACCGCGTCGAGTACTTCGCCGAGCGGGAGTGGATCCCCGACTCACTGACCAGGTCCGTCCCGGACGACCACGTGTCCGCAGGCTGGAGCAGCTTCGGCGACGCCCTGGAGGCCGCGACGCTGGAGGCGGGCCGGGACGAGGTCTCCCGAGAGATCCTCCGCGACTCCATCGGCGCCTTCGCCGACCGGTCGGACGGCATCCCGCACAACATGGGCGACACGATGACAAACATGATCAGTGCCGAGATCGCTTTTGTGAATGCGGATTCGATCGACAGCAGCACCAACCGGCACGCTGCCCATCGGGATGACATCCGTGCGGTGATCGGCGACCTGGCAAGTGATCCTGAGCAGTATGCCCAGATTCACGAAGCACAGCGGGTCTACACCGCGCTGCGCCTTGAGGAGATGGCATCGAGCTCCTTTGACCTAGGGACGCGTTATACGGATGTCGAGATGGCAGGTCGCGAAGCGGCCGTGATCTTTAACGCCTTGGACGGTGCACGGGCCGAAGCGGGCTATGCGGAGATGACCAGTGCGGACAACGAGTACAACAAGGCGTTGGAGGATCGAGCTGCCTTGACGGACCTCGTGTTGGGAAACATCGTTGGCGAGATCCCGGTCGCTGGAGGTCTCCTCGGGGATGGTGTGACCATGGTCCTCGATGACGTGGTCGAGAATTCGCGCCGAGATGACTTCTCTTCGGCGGAGGGGTGGGCTCAGGACCTATACCGTCAAGGTTCCACCGACGTAGAGAGTCTTGTGCTCGATGCGATGATTCGACATGAGATGTGGGCTCCGGATGCTCCGCCGCCTGCTGAGTTGATGATCGACGGCAAGGTGCCCGCATATTCGTCGCTTGATCCTGTGCAGAAGGGAGTTTTCGACGAATGGAGAAGATCTCCTGCTGGCGGAGAGATGCGGAGCGTGATTGATGAGATCAAGGTTTCCTATCATCTGGACACCTCGATCTCCTTTGGCGATGAATCAAGGTCGGGTGGATGATGCGACGCGTGAAGCATCTCGTTGCCATCGCAGCCGCAGTCGGCGTGGTGGGCGGCTGTTTCGGCTCTGGCGGCGCTGGCCAGAACCCTTCCGCAGAGCCGGAACTCAAACTGGTCTGCGACGATCTCCTGAGTGAGAACTCATGGGAGGAGATGGGTTTTCCGGGTGGCGGTCTGCCAGATGAATTCATCGAAGATGGTTATGAGTTCTCTTGCGGAACGAGTTACCGTAACCAGGTTGATGGGCAGTTCGCAATAGATTCCTCTTGGCCATTTCTTCGGGTTGATCTACCCAGGCTGGATCAATCCGGGTTTAGTTCGATCGTTTCTTTCGCAATGGGTGGACCGACGTATCAGGTCGTCGGGGTCGGGTCGACGGATGCCTTGTTGACCACTGGCAGTGCCACTATTCCCGTCGAATGTGCCGGAAATCCGGACGTCGGCGACTTCTGGCTTGACATCGGCTCTATTCAGTCAGGCAGGAGGAACGATGGATTTGTTTCGTCTGAAGATCTCGAGTATCGAGGGGCGATGCTGGCGGCTGGGATAGAGGCGGCAAACGATCTCGTCGATCGATGGGGGTGCGGCTCGGATCCGCTAGTCGCCCCTGCCGAGCTGCCGCCGCATCCCGTTCCGAACGCTGTCGAGGGAGCATCTGGTCTGTGCGGTCTGGCAGATCCCACGCTGATTCCGGCGCCTGCTTCGGGAATTCGACATACGGTCGAGTCGATCACGGGCGGTGTGGCGGAGGCGTGCCAGGTCTGGGACATCGACAAGCCGCAGGAGCCTGGTGAGAACCTGTCACTCATAGCGACTTTCGTGGTGGCGAGAGGTGTCATCGCGGAGACCGTGCAAGGCCGTGAAGACGACCTGTACAGGGGTACCGGGCTCGACCACACCTGTGGGGGCGAGCCGGTGCATTACCACCTCACTGGTTTCGGGGAGTTCGTCGACGACTCGCCCGACGGGGACCTTTTCACCGCACTCACCAGCGCCGCCGCCGAGCGGGACGGCTGCCCGCTGCCGTGATCCTGCTCTCCGGGCTGCTCGTACCGCCGACCCCGCTGACCTGCCCGTCTAGAGTGGTGCCGTCCGCCAGAAGCAGCATCGCAGGAGGTTGTCCGTGCGTATCGGCCGTATCGCCCACCCCCAGGGAGTGGCCTTCGTCTCGATCGAGGGGGAGCCGGACACGGACCAGGTCGCGGTCGAGATCGCGGAGCACCCGTTCGGCGACCCCACGTACACCGGCCGTCGCTGGCCGCTGGCCGACGTGCGGGTGCTCGCGCCGATCCTGCCGAGCAAGGTCATCTGCATCGGCAAGAACTATGCCGACCACGCGAGGGAGATGGGCGGCGAGCCGCCCGCCAACCCGGTGATCTTCATGAAGCCGTCGACCTCGGTGATCGGCCCCGGCGCGAGCATCCGGCTGCCCGCCGACTCGGCGCAGGTCGACTTCGAGGGCGAGCTGGCCGCGGTCATCGGCGCGCCCTGCCGCGACGTGTCCCCGGCCAAGGCCAAGGACGTGCTGCTGGGCTACACGATCGCCAACGATGTGACGGCGCGCGACCAGCAGAAGGCCGACGGCCAGTGGACTCGGGCCAAGGGGCACGACACCTTCTGCCCGCTCGGCCCGTGGATCGACACGACCGCCGATCCCGCCGACCTGCGCATCCGCACCGAACTCGACGGCGCGGTGCGGCAGGACTCCACCACCGCGAATCTGCTGCACGACGTTCCGACCCTGGTGGCCTGGATCTCGCGCGTCATGACGCTGCTGCCTGGTGACGTGATCCTCACGGGCACGCCTGCGGGCGTGGGTCCGATGACGGCGGGACAGACGGTCGCGATCACGGTGCAGGGCCTCGGCACGCTGCGCAACCCGGTCGTCCAGCGCTGACTCGTCCGGCGCTGACTCGTCCGGCCTCAGCGGGCCTGCACGCTCGGCCGACATGCACCGCCCCCGCGGCGGTCGCGCCGACCACGCCTGGTGTCTCGCGGACACCCGAGACACCAGGCTGACGCGCAGGCACGGCTCGACGACGCAGGCGGCCCTTCCCGCCGCCCGCCGGTTCTGGATGGCACTTCGTCGTCGAGACGGCACAGTCGTGTCCGCTCGAGCGCGCCCCATGCCTGCTGCCTCGGACCCCTTCCCTCCTCCGGTGTTCGCCGGGGTTCGACCTGCCGGAGCTTGGCGGGCGGCTCTCAGTCCGGCGTCGGACGACCCGACCGAGACGGCGGACGCCGGGCGAAAGGCGGCGCGTGTTCCGGCAGCGGACCGATTCCGACGAGCGTGGCGGGAATCGCCTGGAGGATCGGAATCCGGTTCAGCACGCGCAGCGGCAGGGGAAGCCGCCCGCTCCGGGGCTCCACCGGTGCCGTGTTCTCGAGGTCGATCCGGCGGAACAGCGCCCGGTGGACCAGCCGCTGCGCCGCCTGGATGATGACGGCCGGAATCCGGCGTCGCCTGCTGACCCTGGCGAGATCGCGGCTGTTCAGGGTGCTGCGCGAGAGCCCTGGCTCGATGATGCGGGCGGTGGCGACGGCGTCCTGGACGGCCAGGTTGATGCCGACTCCGCCGACGGGGGACATGGCGTGCGCCGCGTCGCCGATGCAGAGCAGGCCGGGCACATGCCAGCGCCGCAGCCGATCGAGGCGCACCAGCAGCGCCGAGACGTCGTCGAAGGAGGCGATCTCGGTCACCCGGTCGGCGAGCGTCGGCACCAGCCGTGCGATCCGGGTCTGGAACTTCTCGATGCCGCCCGCCCTCAGCCTGGCCTCGGTTCCCTTCGGAATGAGATAGCCGCACTGCGAGTACTCGCCCCTGTCGATCAAGACCAGGCCTTCACCAGGGCGGAACCGGGCCAGTAGGCCCGCCTGATCCGATTCTCGGCGGGACAGCCGGAACCACAGCACGTCCATCGGCACCCCGAACTCCCTCGGCCGTAGCCCGACGGAGTCGCGGACGGTGGACGATCGGCCGTCGCAGGCCACGACGAGGTCGGCGCGCAGTTCGCCTTCCCCCGACTCGTCCCGGTACCGGACGCCGCGCACGCGGCCGCCCGCCCGGATCACCCCGACGACCTCGGTGCGCATCCGCAGCTCGAAGGTCGGCTCCTCCTGGGCGGCGTCCTTCACGAGGTTGAGGAAGTCCCACTGGGGGACCAGGGCGATGTGCCCGTGTCGGCCGGGAATTCGTCGCAGATCACCGATCCTGGCCATTCCCTGGTCGACCAGCACCCGTGCCGCGTCGACCCTGCGCTGCGGCAGCTCGGCGAAGCGCTCTCCGAGGCCGAGTTCGTCCAGCAGGGTCAGGGTGGAGGGGTGCACGGTGTCACCACGGAAGTCACGGAGGAAGTCGCCGTGCTTCTCCAGCACCGTCACGGCGATCCCGGCCCTGGCCAGCAGCAGACCCAGCATCATGCCTGCCGGGCCGCCGCCGACCACGACGCAGGTGGCCTCGGTCCGGTGCCCGTCGGTGCTTGTCGTCGGCATCATCGCCTCCTATTTCAACGAGTGTTGAATAACATCAGGTTCCTCCCGGCCGGTGGTGCTGTCAACCCGGAACGGGATGGATAGGCTGATCGGGTTATGACTGAGCCTCAGACCAGCCCAGCGGCTGTCCGCGTCCGTTTCTGTCCGTCGCCGACCGGCACCCCGCATGTGGGCCTGATCCGGACCGCCCTGTTCAACTGGGCGTTCGCCAGGCACAACAAGGGCACCCTGGTGTTCCGCATCGAGGACACCGACGCGGCGCGGGACTCCGAGGAGTCCTATCTGGCTCTGCTGGACGCCATGCGCTGGCTGGGCCTGGACTGGGACGAGGGCCCCGAGGTCGGCGGCGAGTACGGCCCCTACCGGCAGAGCGAGCGACGCGAGCTGCACCTGGCCGTGGTCGAGAAGCTCCGCGCCGCAGGCGAGGTCTACGAGTCCTTCTCCACGCCGGAGGAGATCGAGGCGCGCCACCGCGCTGCGGGGCGTGACCCGAAGCTCGGCTACGACGGCGCGGACCGCGACCTCACGGAGGAGCGTCGCGCCGAACTGCGCGCCGAGGGCAGGCTGCCGGTGCTGCGACTGCGGATGCCCGACACCGACATCACCTTCGACGACCTCGTTCGCGGCGAGGTGACCTTCAAGGTGGGCTCCGTGCCGGACCCGGTGCTGGTCCGGGGTAACGGCGAGCCGCTCTACACGCTGGTCAACCCCGTCGACGACGCCATGATGAAGATCACTCACGTGCTGCGCGGCGAGGACCTGCTCTCCTCGACTCCCCGCCAGATCGCGCTGTACGAGGCGCTGCGGCGTATCGGGGTCGCCGAGCTGGTCCCGCAGTTCGGCCATCTGCCGCTGGTGCAGGGCGAGGGAAACCGCAAGCTCTCCAAGCGCGACCCGCAGTCGAACCTCTTCAACTACCGGGACCGGGGCTTCCTGCCGGAGGGGCTGCTCAACTACCTGGCCCTGCTCGGTTGGTCGATCGCCGAGGACCGCGACGTCTTCTCGCGAGAGGAGATGGTGGCGGCCTTCGACGTCCGGCAGGTCAGCTCCAACCCGGCGCGCTTCGACCTGAAGAAGGCAGAGGCGATCAACGCCACGCACCTGCGGGCCCTGCCCGTCGAGGACTTCGCTCGCCGAGTGGTCCCGTATCTGGTCGCGGGCGGGCTGCTGCCCTCGGAGCCGACGGCGGAACAGCTCGCGGTGCTCGGTGCCGCCGCACCGCTGGTGCAGGAGCGCCTGATCGTCCTCTCCGACGCCGTCGGCATGTTGCGGTTCCTGTTCGTGGCCGATGCGGACTTCGCCCCCGAGCCGGCGGACGCCGCCAAGGCGCTCGACGCGGCGGCCGTCCCGGTGCTGACCGAGGCGATCGCGGCCCTGGACGCGCTGAGCGACTGGACGACGGAGGCGATCGAGACCGCGCTCAAGACCGCGCTCGTCGACGGACTCGGCCTCAAGCCGAGGAAGGCGTTCGCGCCGGTTCGCGTCGCGGTGACCGGTCGGACCGTCTCGCCGCCGCTGTACGAGTCCATGGAGCTGCTGGGCAGGGAGCGCACCCTCGGCAGGCTGCGACAGGGCCTCGACCAGGCACAGTGAGGCTCACCCGGTCGTGACCACCTTGGTCACGACCGGTGTTCGTTCACGGCTTGTCACGAGCTGTATCGAGGAAGCTCCGGCGGGATCACCTTGTCAGCCGAGTTCATCGCGCCTCGTGCGCGCCTAACCTCACGGGGTGACATCAGCCCTAGCCTCGCCTTCTACACTGCCCAGCGGCAGCATTCGCGCCGTCTGCCTCGACATCGACGACACCCTGGTCGACTACGAGACCTCAGCCCGCTCGGGCCTCACGGCGCTCCTCGGCCATGACGACGCCTGGCCCGCGTGGCGCAGGACCACCGATCTCCACCATCTCCGCTATCACGCGGGGGAGGTCGACTTCGACACCATGCGCCGGGAGCGAACTAAGGAGTTCTTCGCCGGTCTCGGCGAAGAACTCGATGACGGCGAGGCTGCCGAACGGGAAGAACACCGGTTGTCGTGCATCAGCCGAACCTGGCGACTCTTCGACGACGCCTGGCCCTGTCTCGAGTGGCTGAAAGCGAGCGGTTTGCGACTCGCTGTGATTACCAATGCTGCCTCGCTCTATCAGCGAAGGAAACTGGCGGCCGTCGGTCTCATCGACACCTTCGATCACCTGGTGATATCCGAGGAACTCGGCATCGGCAAACCAGACCCCATGATCTTCCACACAGCGTGCGAGGCACTCGGCGTCGCGCCGAGCGAGACCATCCACGTCGGCGACCGGCTGGATCTCGACGCCTCGGGCGCGGTCGACGCCGGACTGCACGGAGTCTGGCTGGATCGCCGAGGCGAGGCGGACAGGGTGCCGGTGGGCGTCTCCGTCATCTCCAGCCTCACGGAGCTTCCTGACCTGGTCTTTCCTCGCCTGCCGAGCCCGCGTTGACCTCGCTGGGCGGCGCTGGCACGGGTCTTCGGGGAGCCGATTTCGCATCTGGGGGGATCGTGGTCTAATATCTGTCACCGGAACGGGGAGCGGGTCGCCGGAGACGGAGATCAGCCCGCCGGGACAGTGGGGTATGGTGTAATTGGCAGCACGGCAGATTCTGGCTCTGTTGGTCTAGGTTCGAGTCCTGGTACCCCAGCTGAAAGACGCAAACCGAGTGTGGTAAGGTCTTTCGCAGCAAGACAAGAGAATAACTAAGGCCCCGTCGTCTAGCGGCCTAGGACGCCGCCCTCTCAAGGCGGTAGCGCGGGTTCAAATCCCGTCGGGGCTACTTAGGGAAAATGGGACCGATTCGGCAGAAATTGCCGGATCGGTCCTTTTTCTTTGTCTTCTGGAACGGTGAGTCGAAAGGCCGGTGCTCTCGCCCTGGCGTTCGCGGCCGAATCGACGTCGTTCGGCGCGCGCCTGATCCCGAGACGGCGTCCGGTGAGCTCCGCACGGGAACTCGGTGCGGCCCCGGCGCGAGCGCAGCGCATCGGTACGAGGCCGGGAGCTCGTCGTGTGCGACCGGCGGGGCCGCTCGACTCTCCCGCTGACGCGGGCCGATGTTCCGGAACGGGAACTCCGACCGCGAATACGTCAGCAGGCCGCCCGGGCGACGGACGGCTCGACCGCGCGACGTCGACCCGTTCCGAGGCGCTCTGTGGTTCTCGGGCCTCGCAGCCGATCGTGCTCGGTGTCCTCGGGTGCGATACCTGTACCGGCCGCTCTGTGGCCGAGTGAGACGCGATGCGGGGTGGTCTCGCCCGGCCGAGGCGACGACTCCGGCGGGCAGGAGGCCCGGAAGGCGCCCGGCGGAGCCCTGCCTGCGGTCGGCACGGGCGTCGGCAGCGGTCTTCTCGGGCACCGGGGCGCGTCCACCGATGTCGGCCGCGTGCGGCGGAGAGCGGGGATGCCCGCCGCGCGGTCGCGAGGTCCGTGCGACGACGTGGCGGCTTCGATCAGCACCGGCAGCCCGCGACCGGTGATCATGATCACCTCGACGGGTCCACTCCATGGTGTCGCGAATCACCCGCCAGGCAGCCATGATCCCGTGCCGGGCACGCTCCGGCACGAACTGGCCGGTCGTCCCCGCTAGCCTGCGACGCGATCCGGGACACGGTCTTCGCTCGGACCTCGCCGCAGGCCCGGAACCGGGCTGCCGGACTCGCGTGAGGATCGCGGGTAACCCGGCGACCCGGTCGAAGCAGACTCCGTACAGTCTGTCTCTGGTCTCTCCGTCGTAGAGCGGGGATCAGCGTGGATGAGCTCCCAGGCGACCGGAGGGAGCCAGGACGGAGTCAGGGTGACCGACGACGACGCCGCGGATCGCCACGCCTGCCCGCGAACCAGGACAGCAGGGATCACAGACAGGTTCAGAGCCGAGACTGCAACGCCTCGGCGGCCGCGAGCAGATCGGAGGCCCACCGGGCGCCCGGCTTCCGCCCGATCCGGTCCACCGGTCCGGATACCGAGATCGCCGCGATCACCGCGCTCGCGCTGTCGCGCACCGGAGCGGAGACGCTGGCCACCCCCGGCTCGCGTTCGGCGACGCTCTGCGCCCAGCCTCTGCGCCGGACCTCCACGAGGGTGCGCTCGCCGTAGACGGCGTCGGTCAGGACCGCCCGCTGGGTGCCGGGATCGGCCCAGGCCGCCAGGACCTTCGCTCCGGAGCCCGCCGTCATCGACAGCCTGCTGCCGATGGGCACGGTGTCGCGCAGCCCGCTCGGCGGCTCGGCGGTCGCGATGCAGACTCGCTGCATCCCGTCGCGTCGGTAGAGCTGGACGCTCTCGCCGGTGATGTCCCGAAGTCTGGGCAGCACGGAGGACGAGGCCTCCAACAGCGGGTCGCTCGCGGTCCCCGCCAGTTCGCTCAGCGCCGCCCCGGGCCGCCAGCGCCCGTCGGCGCCCCTGCGCAGCAGTCGATGCACTTCGAGGCCGACCGCCAGCCGGTGGGCGGTCGCCCTGGGCAGTCCCGTTCGAGCGCAGAGTTCTGCGAGCCCGCAGGGGTCGTCCGCTACCGCGCTGAGGACGGCCACTGCCTTGTCCAGTACGCCGATGCCGCTATGCTGTCCCACGAACCGATACTAACTTCTCGCGATCTGGGATGTCCAGATGGTGGGACAGAGACCTCGATGGGGAGGAGCGATGGCTCGCACACTCGCGGAGAAGGTGTGGGACGCGCACGTCGTGCGGCAGGGCAGTGGTGACGAGCCGGACCTGCTCTACATCGACCTGCACCTCGTGCACGAGGTGACCAGCCCGCAGGCCTTCGACGGGCTCCGGCTCGCGAACCGGCCGGTCCGCAGGCCGGACCTGACGATCGCCACCGAGGATCACAACGTTCCGACCACGGACATCGACCTGCCGATCGCCGACCTCGTCTCGCGGACCCAGGTCGACACCCTGCGCCGCAACTGCGAGGAGTTCGGCGTCCGGCTGCACTCGATGGGCGACGACGAACAGGGCATCGTCCACGTGGTGGGCCCGCAGCTCGGCCTCACCCAGCCCGGCATGACGGTCGTGTGCGGCGACAGCCACACCTCGACGCACGGCGCCTTCGGCTCCATCGCGCTCGGCATCGGCACCTCGGAGGTCGAGCACGTCCTCGCCACCCAGACGCTGCCGCTGCGGCCGTTCAAGACGATGGCCGTCACCATCAACGGGACGCTGCGTCCCGGCGTCACCAGCAAGGACGTCATCCTCGCCGTGATCGCCAGGATCGGCACCGGCGGCGGACAGGGCTATGTCCTGGAGTACCGGGGCAGCGCGATCGAGGCGTTGTCGATGGAAGCCAGGATGACCGTCTGCAACATGTCCATCGAGGCGGGCGCGCGGGCGGGTCTCATCGCGCCGGACGAGACGACCTTCGCGTATCTCAAGGGCAGGCCTCACGCGCCGCAGGGCGCCGAGTGGGACGAGGCCCTCGAGTACTGGCGGACGCTGCGCACCGATGACGACGCCGAGTTCGACGCCGAGGTCGTCATCGACGCCGAGAGCCTCGCTCCGTTCGTCACCTGGGGCACCAATCCCGGCCAGGGGCTGCCGTTGTCCGCCTCGGTTCCCGATCCGGAGGCCATCGCCGACGAGAACGAACGGTTCGCCGCCGAGAAGGCCCTGGCCTACATGGGGCTGGAACCGGGCACCCCGCTGCGGGAGATCCCGGTGGACACCGTGTTCCTCGGCTCCTGCACCAACGGCAGGATCGAGGACCTGCGGGCCGCCGCCGAGGTCATCCGGGGCCGCACGGTCGCGGGCGGCGTACGGATGCTCGTGGTGCCCGGCTCGATGAAGGTCCGCAGCCAGGCTGAGTCGGAGGGGCTCCACGAGGTCTTCGCCACGGCGGGCGCGGAATGGCGCTCCGCGGGCTGCTCGATGTGTCTTGGCATGAACCCCGACCAGC
The DNA here is from genome assembly GCF_001941625.1 of Actinoalloteichus fjordicus. NCBI lineage: Bacteria > Bacillati > Actinomycetota > Actinomycetes > Pseudonocardiales > Pseudonocardiaceae > Actinoalloteichus > Actinoalloteichus fjordicus. Next base: position 6,103,232 of record NZ_CP016076.1, on the reverse strand, counting down.
TCAAACCCGGGGAGCGCAGCGCGTCGACGTCCAACCGGAACTTCGAGGGCAGGCAGGGGCGTGGCGGCCGGACGCACCTGGTCTCCCCGCTGGTCGCCGCCGCGACGGCGGTACGCGGCACGTTGTCCTCTCCCGAGGACCTGAACTGACGCGTCGCCAGGACTGCGACGCGGGCCGGGTCAGCACGGGCCGGACTCGCGCAGACGGCCGTCGCCCCGTGCGACGCCCGCGCACACCCGACGGCCACGCCGACCACCACGCACGATGAGGAACAGGATCTCCACGACATGCAGGCGTTCACCACGCACACCGGTGTCGGCGTCCCGCTGCGGCGTTCGAACGTCGACACCGACCAGATCATCCCGGCCGTCTACCTGAAGCGCGTCAGCCGGACCGGGTTCGGCGACGGACTCTTCGCGGCCTGGCGGTCCGACGAGCACTTCGTGCTGAACCAGGAGCCGTTCCGAGCGGGCAGCGTGCTCGTGGCGGGCCCGGACTTCGGCACCGGCTCGTCCAGGGAGCACGCCGTCTGGGCGTTGGGCGACTACGGCTTCCGCGTCGTCGTCTCCTCTCGCTTCGCCGACATCTTCCGGGGCAACGCAGGCAAACAGGGCCTGCTGGCCGCGCAGTGCGAACAGTCCGACGTCGAGCAGCTCTGGAAGCTGCTGGAGACCGAGCCGGGTACCGAGTTGACGGTCGACCTCCGAGAGAAGACGATCGTCGCCAAGGACCTGACGGTCCGCTTCCACGTGGACGACTACACGCGGTGGCGCCTCCTGGAGGGCCTGGACGACATCGCACTCACGTTGCGTCATGCCGATGACATCGACACTTTCGAGCGGGATCGTCCATCGCGGCTGCCCACGACCCTCCCCGCCCGACTCGGTTGATCTCGAATCGCCGGATTCCCTTATGAGCACAGGGAATCCGGCGTTCGGCGATCGGTCTCGTCCCGACCCTGGAATGGGGTCCTGGGCATCCTTCTCGGTCCTTTCTTGACCCAGGACATGGAAAGCCGCTCGTCGGACGCGTGGCGAAGGTCGGAAACCGGGCTTACGGTGACGCCAGAGCCGGCCGGAATGAGCAGGCTCCCCTCGCGCTACCAGGGCTGCGAGCGCACTGTTCGTCTCGGGAGGGACCGAAAGTGAACAAGGCCGAACTCGTCGACGCGCTTTCGCAGCGTCTCGGCGACAAGAAGACCGCAGGTGCTGCGGTCGACGAACTCGTCGACGTCATCGTCCGAAGCGTCAACAAGGGCGACAAGGTGAACATCTCGGGATTCGGAGTCTTCGAGAAGAGAGCCAGAGCCGCCCGTACCGCACGAAATCCCCGAACCGGGGAGGCCGTGAAGGTCAAGAAGACGACGGTGCCGGCCTTCCGGCCCGGAACGAACTTCAAAGAGGTCATCGACGGCAGCCGTAAGCTGCCCCGACTGCCCACCCAGCGATCGGCGAGCAGCACGGCCTCCCGGTCCGCCACGGAGTCCAAGCCGTCGTCGAGGGCGGGATCGGCCTCGAAGTCCACCTCGAAGTCGACGACCAGCCGGGCGAGCTCGGGCGGGACTCGTGCCGCCGGTACCCGGTCGACCAGCGGACGCAGCACGACCGGGACCAGCCGGACCCGGCCCTCGGCGAGCGGCAGCCGATCCTCGGCAGCCTCCTCGACCAGCCGAAGCACGTCCACCCGGTCGACCACGGGCCGGTCGACGGCACGAAGCACCACCAAGGCCGGTACAAGTCGGTCCTCCACCGCGAAGAGCACGCCCGCGCGCTCCTCGTCCAGTCGGACCAAGACCGCCACCACGGCTCGTCCGTCGAGCACCACCCGGAGCACCGCGCGCAAGACCACGGCCAAGCCGTCGAGTTCCTCATCGACGAGCACGCGGTCTGCCGGCACCGGACGCACCACCAGGAGCGCGTCGACCGCGAAGGCCTCCACGGGCCGGAGCGCCACTCGCGCAGGCACGAGCCGGTCGGCGGCCAAGCCGTCGAGCCGGTCGACGAGCAGCACTCGGAAGAAGTAGCGGGCGAGCGGTGGGTCGTGCGCGGCCCACCGCCCCTGCCTCCGCCCCGACCCGTCGCAGTGCGGTCAGGTAGGCCCGCACAGCGGTGGGTCTTCCCCGGCGCGGTCCATCGGTGAGGAGTTCGCCGCAGGCCGTCGCCGCCCTCTCTCCCCGGCGAGGCATCCGTTCCGATCGGGGACGGCCTGACCCGAGTCGGCCGATGCCCTGCTCGTGCGGCAGAGGCGCGGGTGCCGGGTCCGTCAGGACGGATACCGCGTCGATCGGCGGGTCCGATTCGTCTCCCCCGAGCAGGCCACCCATCCCGTGTCGCGAGCGACGCCCCGCAGGCCTCGCGGCTCGGCGCTCCTAACCGGTCTTCGGAGCCTTCTGGACCGCCTTCGCCTGCGGTCCCGCCGCCGCCGCGTCGAGTCCGGCAGTCACCAGTCCTCCGCGCTCGCCAGATACTCGCTGCCGAGCAGGACCGGGCGGGTCGGATGGAAGGACAGCACCCACAGACTGCCCTTCTTGCTCGGCGGGTCCTCGGTCGCCGCCTGCTCGCCCGCCTGGTCGGCGAACCACCGGACCAGGCCGGGGATCACGGCACCCTGACTGCACACCAGGGTCGTCGTGGAGTCGTCGAGCATCTCCGCGATTCGCCGCTGCGTCCGCCGAGGGTCGTCCGCGTAGGCCTCCTCACTCAGCACCGGCTCGTCGTGGACGGCCAGGCCCAGCGCCGCGGCAGTCTGCGACACCGTCTGCCTGCATCGAGTCCTCGGCGCCGAGTACACCCGGTCCGGGCCGAACAGCGGCAGCAACCCGTCCAGCGCGGCGGCCTGGCGTCTCCCCGACCGGCTCAGCGGCCGCAGCTCGTCCGGCTGGGACCACTTGGTGCGGCTGCCCGCCTTCGCGTGCCGGACGAGCAGGATCGTTCGGGAGTCGCCGTTCAGCTCGCCGAAACGACGCAGGATGACGCGGTCGTGGGGGTAGGTGAGTCGGTCGGCGGCCTCGGCAGGCGGGAACCAGCAGACCTGGTCGACCTCGTCGTCGGTCGCCCGGTCGACCGTGTCGGTCACCTGCCTGGCCGCGTAGTAGGTCACCGTCTTGCGCAGCGGGCCGTCCACGGCGGTGGCGGGCAGCGTGTAGCTCACCTCGCCGAGCAGCCGGTCCAGCACTGGTCGGATTCCCGTCTCCTCGGTGGTCTCGCGGACGGCCGTGGCGTGCCGGGTCTCGCCCGGCTCCGCCTTGCCCTTGGGCAGCGACCAGTCGTCGTATCGGGGTCGGTGCACCAGCGCCACCTCGCGCTCCGCCGCAGGCCCGCCGCCTGCGCGCCACAGGACCACGCCTGCGGCTCTGACGTGCTTCGTGGTCCTGACGTCCTCGTCTGTCGCAGCAGCCATCGTGCCCCCACCCCGATCCGAGTCGGCGAATGCCCGTCGAGACCGCTTTCAGTCCTTGGCCCCGTGCGTGCGCAGCAGCTCCGTCTGATGGTCGCGGACCTCGTCGCCGAGCCGGGGGGACGGCGACCACACGCCGTCCTGCCCCAGCACCCAGCAGCGGGTGGCGGGGTCGAGCGCCGAACGGAACATCGCGTCGAGCTCGGCCACCAGCACAGGATCGGTGACCCGAACCTGGACCTCGATCCGCCGGTCCAGATTGCGGTGCATCATGTCCGCGCTGCCGATCCAGTGCTCCTCGGCGCCCACGAAGTGGAAGATGCGCGAGTGCTCCAGGAAGCGGCCGAGAATGGAGCGGACGCGGATGTTCTCGGACACTCCCGGCATGCCGGGCTTGAGCGCGCAGATGCCCCTGACCACAATCTCCACCGGCACCCCGACGCGCGAAGCGCGGTACAAGGCGTCGATGACCTGTTCGTCGACCAGCGAGTTCACCTTGAATCGGATGCCTGCCGACTCGCCGCGCAGGGCCCGATCGATCTCACCCTCGATGCGCTCCACGATTCCCCGTCGGATGCCGTACGGCGCGACCAGGATGCTGCGATAAGTGTTCTGCCTGGCGTATCCGGTCAGGACGTTGAAGAGGTCGGTGAGGTCGGCCCCGATGGACGGCTCGGCGGTGAACAGGCCGATGTCCTCGTAGATCCTGGCTGTCTTGGGGTGGTAGTTGCCGGTGCCGATGTGGCAGTACCGGCGGATCGTCGAGCCTTCCTGCCGGACCACCAGTGCCGTCTTGCAGTGCGTCTTGAGCCCGACCAGTCCGTAGACGACGTGGACGCCTGCCCGCTCCAGCGCCCGCGCCCACTTGATGTTGGCCTGCTCGTCGAACCGCGCCTTCACCTCGACCAACGCCACGACCTGCTTGCCCGCCTCGGCCGCGTCGATCAGCGCGTCCACGATCGGCGAGTCGCCCGAGGTGCGGTACAACGTCTGCTTGATGGCCAGGACCTTCGGGTCCGCCGCCGCCTGTTCCACGAACCGCTGCACGCTCGTCGAGAACGAGTCGTAGGGGTGGTGGACCAGGATGTCGCCGTCCCGCAGCGTGGCGAAGACACTCTTGGGAGTCTCGCCCTCGCCGAAGGCGGGATGTGTCGCAGGAACGAACGGCGCCGCCTTGAGCTGCGGCCGGTCCACCGCGTAGAGCTGCCACAGACAGGACAGGTCGAGCAGGCCCGGCAGCTCCACGACATCGCCGGGATCGACGTCCATCTCCCGCAGCAGCAGTTCGAGCATGTGCTCGCTCATGGTGTCGGCGACCTCGAGCCGGACGGGGGGACCGAACCTGCGCCGGGCCAGCTCCCGTTCCATCGCCTGGAGCAGGTCCTCGTCCCGGTCCTCCTCGACCTCCAGGTCCGCGTTGCGCGTCACCCGGAAGACGTGATGCTCGATCACCTCCATGCCTGCGAAGAGGTTGTCGAGGTGTGCGGCGATCAGCTCTTCCAGCGGCAGGAAGGCGACCGTGTCCGACGAGCGGTTCTTGGTCGCCGTGTCCGACGAACGACCCTGAGGCACCGGCACCAGCCGAGGCACGTTGTCCGGCACCTTCACCCGCGCGAAGCGGGGCGTGCCGCCCTGCGGGTCGCGCACGGTGACCGCGAGATTCAGCGAGAGGCCGGAGATGTAGGGGAACGGGTGGGCCGGGTCGACGGCGAGTGGGGTGAGCACGGGGAAGACCTGCTCCGTGAAGTACTCCGACAGTCGACTCCGGTCGTCGGACGTCAGATCGTCCCAGGTCAGGACGAGCACGGCGGCCTTCTCCAAGGCGGGTCGGACGTCCTCGAGGAAGGCCTTCGCGTGCTGTTCGGCCAGTTCCTGGGTGCGCAGTGCGATCCTGGCGAGCTGTTCCCTCGGGGAGAGCCCGTCGGCGCTGCGCACGGACAGCCCCGTCTCGTCTCGACGCTTCAGTCCCGCCACCCGGACCATGTAGAACTCGTCCAGATTGGAGGCGAAGATCGAGAGGAACTTGGTGCGCTCCAACAGCGGCTGCGACGAGTCCTCGGCGAGCGCGAGCACTCTGGCGTTGAAGTCCAGCCAGGACAGCTCCCGATTGAGATAGCGGTTCTCGGGCAGATCGTCGACCGTCGGAGCCGCCGCGGTGGCGGCGGGCGGCGCCTGCGGATAGCCGCGAAGCCCCTCGGGGAGCGGGACGCTCGCCGAGGCCGTCGCCGACGGCCTGCCACGCCGCGCAGGCCTCGGGTTGCGTTGACGAGACTGCCGTTCGCCGCTCGATGGGGTGCTCACAACACCCCATTGTCGCCCAGATCCGGTTCGTTCGGTGTGTCCTCACGCACCAACAAGAGGTGAAGAACGGCCCATTGCGCCCCGTCCGAATGATGTCCTGCCTGCGGCGGTCGTCGGCCCGTGCCAGGCCGACGACCGTCGGATGGGACCGGGGTCAGTCGAACGGGTGGGAACGTCGTCGTCAGCAGGCGTGGCGGTCCCGGTGGCAGCGCGCGGCCAGCACCGCCCTGGTGTGCTCGCCGAGTCCCAGCCTCGCCGCCTCGCGAAGATCGTCCTCGGTGTCGACGTCGCAGCGCAGCGTCGGACGTCGGCCCGCCAGCGGCGCCGCACCCGACCCGGCATGCCGGGCGGCCGAGCCCACGCCGAACTCGGGGCGCAGCGGCGAACCGGACGCCGCGATCAGCATCGTCGTGCCGGTGCCCTGCCGGTCGGCGCAGAAGGCGCGTCCCGCTCCCGCCTCGACCAGTGCCTCGGCCAGGTCGTCGGAGCGCAGCGCGGGCAGATCGGCCTGTAGCGCGCCGACTCGCACCGAGGAATCGGCCGCGAGCAGCTGCTCGCTGCCGTGTCGGAGTGCGGTGTTCAGCCCGCCCTCCGGCGGCTCCGCGAGCACCGTGTGCCCCTCGGCGAGCACGGCAGCCGAGACCACCAGGTCCGAGGTCACCGCGATGACCCTGCGCACCCCGTCAGCGCCTCGCGCCGCCGACATGGTGTCCAAGAGCAACGCCACCACCAACTGTGCGTGCCTGGCTCGGTCTCCGACGCCGCCGTCAGCCGCCCCGAGGAGTCGGGACTTCGCCGAGTGAAGCATCTTGACCGGGACCAGCAGGTCTACTCCGGTGCCCACACCCCCATCCTGCTCGATCCCGCCGCGAGGCGGGCGGCCGGACCCGCCTGCGGACCCCGATGTGGGCCCTGACGAGGACTCGGTAAGACTCTGAGAGCCTGTTTTGGTCCCCCTGGAGTCGTGAGCGGGGATCAGCGTGGATGAGCTGCAAGGCGGAGGAAGGAGACATAACGGAGTTATGTTGACTGACGACAACGCCGCAGATCGCCGCGCTGGCCCCGCGCAACTCCGAAAGTGGGGATCAAAAACAGGCTCTAAGCCGATTCCGATCCCCGTCACACCAGCCAGGAGGACTGCGGTGACCAGCCCAGACGCAGAACGGACCGGTGTGGCGCGACGCCGGGAGAAGGGCGGCATCTGGGTCTCCTTCGCCGCGTCGGTGTTCCACCCCTTCAGCCGGATGGCCGGCCGCCGCAGCCTCGAGGGCCGCGAGCGGATTCCCGCCACCGGCGGGGCGCTGCTGGTCTTCAACCACATCTCCGAGATCGACCCCGTCTACGACGCCGCCCTCGTGCACAGCAGCAGGCGCGTGCCGCGTTTCATGGCCAAGCACAGCCTCTGGAAGGTGCCCGTCGTCGGCACGCTGATGCGCAGCACCGGCCAGATTCCGGTCTACCGGGGCAGCGGCGAGGCACAGCGCAGTCTCGACGCCGCACTGGCCGCCCTGCACGAGGGGAAGATCGTCGTCATCTACCCGGAGGGCACGGTCACCAGAGATCCGGAGCTGTGGCCGATGCACTCCAGGACCGGGGTGGCCAGGCTGGCGCTGGAAGGCGGCGTCCCCGTCATCCCGGCGGTGAACTGGGGAACGCAGCACATCTTCGACTACACGAAGCGCAGATTCCGCCCCATCGGCCGGAAGCCGGTGCGGGTGCGGGTCGGCGAGCCGTTGGACCTCACCGCGTTTCAGGACCGTCCGCGCGACACCGCACTGTTGCGCGAGGTGACCGAGACGGTGATGGGCTCGGTCCGCGATCTCCTCGCGGAGGTCAGACAGGAGACGGCGCCCTCGACCTTCTTTCTGCATCGCGGCCGGGTCCGTCCCGAGCACGGCGACCTCGACCGTCCGGAGTCTTGAGTCTTTCGGCGAGTCTCCGCCGAGACCCGCCCCAGCCCGCCGGGTCGATCGGCGGGTTCGAACAGTTCGGCGCTGATGCGAGGAGTGGTGTTCGGTGGAGTCGATCCGACGGGTGGCAGTACTGGGCTCCGGTTCCTGGGGCACCGCGTTTGCCAAGGTCATCGCGGACGCCGGCCGCGACGTGGTGCTGTGGTCGCGCAGGCAGACGGTCGCCGAGGAGATCACCCGGCTGCACCGTAACTCCGACTACCTCCCCGACGTGACCCTGCCGATGAACCTGACCGCCACCAGCGACGCCGCCGCAGCGCTGGCCGACGCCGACGCGGTCGTGCTGGCGGTGCCGAGTCAGACGCTGCGCACCAATCTGGCGGCGTGGCGCCCGCTCCTGCCGGCCGGAGCGACGCTGGTCAGTACGGCGAAGGGCGTGGAACTGGGCAGTCTGAAGCGGATGAGCGAGGTCATCGCCGAGGTGGCGGAGGTCCCCGCCGATCAGGTGGCCGTCGTGTCCGGCCCGAACCTGGCCAAGGAGGTCGGCGCCGAACAGCCCACCGCCACGGTCATCGCCTGCACCGACGAGCGGCGGGCCGAGGCTCTGCAACACGCCTGTTCCACCCGCTACTTCCGGCCCTACACCAACGTCGACGTGATCGGCTGCGAACTGGGCGGAGCGTGCAAGAACGTCATCGGACTCGCCTGCGGCATGGCCGACGGACTCGGCTTCGGCGACAACACCACGGCCACCCTGATCACCAGGGGACTCGCCGAGACCGCACGGCTCGGTGCCGCGCTCGGCGCCGACCCGCTGACCTTCGCGGGCCTGGCGGGCCTCGGCGACCTGGTTGCCACCTGCTCCTCGCCGCTGTCCCGCAATCGCACCTTCGGGGCCAGGATCGGGCGGGGCGACAGCATCGCCGAGGCGCAGGCGGCGGCGAACGGGCAGGTGGCGGAGGGCGTGAAATCCTGTGCCTCGATCCGGGAACTGGGCGCCAGACACGGCGTGGAGATGCCGATCACCGACAGCGTCTACCGGGTCTGTCACGAGGCGCTGTCGCCCAGGGTGATGGCGGCCGAGCTGCTCGGCAGGGCCAGGAAGGCGGAGTGGTCATGAGTCTCGATCCCGACTGGGGCGACGGGACCCGCTGCGTGCACGCGGGGGAGACCGCGCCGTCGAAGGGCTCCCCGCTGACTCCTGGACCGGTGCTCGCCGCGCCGTTCCATCTGGCGGACGCCCGGCCCGATACGGATGCGGGCCTGGCCGAGGAGGCCGACTTCTACGGGCGTGCAGGCAACCCGACCTGGCGACGGCTGGAGTCGGCGATCGGCGAACTCGACGGCGGCGAGTGCGTGCTGTTCCCCTCGGGGATGGCGGCGATCTCGGCACTCCTGCGAGACGCCTCGGGGCGAGGGGCCCTGGTGCTGCCCTCGGACGGCTACTACGCGACCAGGGCCTTCGCGGAGTCGGAGCTGGTGCCGCGCGGCGTCACGGTGCGAGCGGTGCCCACCGCCGGGCCGTGGGACGACGACGTGTTCGACGGTGCGGCGCTCGTGCTGCTGGAGACCCCGTCTAATCCGGGCCTGGACGTCTGCGACATCGCCGAACTGAGCGCCCGTGCCCACACGGCGGGCGCGGTGGTAGCGGTGGACAACACCACGGCCAGCCCGCTGGGGCAGCGGCCGCTCGCCCTCGGGGCGGACGTCGTCGTCGCCAGCGATGCCAAGGCGCTCAGCGGGCACAGCGATCTGCTGCTCGGCCACGTCTCGACGGCGGATGCGGCGCTGGCCCGCAGGCTGCGCGAGGCCCGCACGCTGGGCGGTGCGATCCCCGGTCCGTTCGAGGCGTGGCTGGCCTATCGGAGCCTGAGCACCTTGGATCTGCGGCTGGCCAGGCAGGCCGAGAACGCCGCCGCGCTGACAGCGGCGCTGCGGGACCATCCGGCGGTGCGGGGGCTGCGCTGGCCCGGTTCGGCGGGCGACGCCGCCCACGAGACGGCCCGGCGTCAGATGCGTCGCTTCGGCGGCGTGCTGTCCTTCGAGCTGGCCGACGAGGCGACCTTCTCCCGGTTCGTGGCGGCGAGCAGGCTCGTCGTGGAGGCGACCAGCTTCGGCGGGGTGCACTCGACCGTGGACCGCCGGGCTCGCTGGGGCGATCCGGTCGCGCCGGGCTTCGTGCGGTTCTCCTCGGGTTGTGAGGACGCCGCCGATCTGGTGGCCGACGTGCTGGCCGCCCTGGACTCCTGCGTGCGGTGACGGTCCTTCCCGCTGGTCGCTCCGGCGTGGGGCTGCTGTGGTCCGGTGTTCCTCGGGGCTTCGGAGGGCGGCGGGTTCGTCGGTTGTGGGGACGCGGGCCAGGGAAGTGAACGCGGGGCGGGGCCGTGGTCGCCCGGCCGTCCGGTGTCCGGTGTCTCCGCTCGGCGTACTCGGGCTGCCCGGTCGGCCCGGCTCCCGGCGTATCCGGTGTCCCAGGCGGGCGGAGTGAGACAGGGCAGCCGTCGAGTCCTCCTCGGTCGACTGGAGCCGCAGGGCGACCGGTGGTGGCGGCGGGCCGGACGCGGTCGCTGTGCTAGGTGAACCATCCGGTGACCACGTTTCGTCACCGAAGACCACCTGGTCGGGTGGCATCGGGTCTCAAGGGCCGGTCGGCGGTTGACGGGTCGCGTTCGGGAGCCATACGGTCGAGGCATGTCCGCGCATTCTGATCACGCCGCGAGGGGTTCCATCCTCCGTTCGGTCGTGCGCGCGCACTGTTGTCTGTGGTGAGCGTCCCCTTCTGACCTGCCGCGCTCGGCGTTCGGCCACGATCACCGTGCTGCCTCGCGCGGTCCGCCGCACCCACCCCATCCGAGGATCGATCATGTTCGCCGTGCCTCCGAACACCATCGCCGCACCGTCGACGCAGCACGCCTTGACGCATCCCGTGCGCGTCGCGATGGCGACCGCCGCCGAACGTGAGCAGTGGGCTCCGCTGCTGCGTTACGACCCGGACCAGCGGTGGTCCGGCCTGTTGTCCCGTACCGAGCATCACGAGGTCTGGCTGCTGAGCTGGCTGCCCGGCCAGCGCACCCGGCTGCATGATCACGGCGGCGCCGTCGGGGCGTTCACGGTGGTCAACGGGGTGCTGACCGAGCGGGTGGCCAGGCAGGACAGCCGAGGCGGCCGCATCGAGGTCGTCCAGCCGCTGGCGGCGGGCTCCTCCCGCGTCTTCGGGCCGGACTACGTGCACGAGGTCGTCAACGAGGGCCCGGACCCGGCGGTCAGCGTGCACGTCTACCGCCGGGAACGGCGTGAGATGAACGAGTACGAGTTCGACGCGACCGAGGGCCTGCGCCACACCGGGCGACGCCGCTGGTAGGCCGTTCGGTCTGTCGCCGCCCGCGCTGCTTGTCGAGCCGGTGGCGTCGCCGACCTCGATCCCGGAGAAGCCGGCGTTCCACCCGCCATGCGGGGCGTGGTGAATCGGGTGCCGGGCGGGTCAGCGCCCGCTGACTCGCTCGGGGATCGGCGTCCCGGCAGGCAGTAGTGGACACGGTTCGGGGTGGCCCCAGGTCTGGTTCAACGGCAGCACCCCGGCCCAGTGCTCGTCGGCCGCCACGTCCTCCTCGTCGTCGCCGGGCGGCCCGGTGCGCACCTTGACCGACGCTTCGCCGAGGTCCAGGGCGAGCACCAGCGTCGCCGCCATCTCCCGCTCGGTCGGCAGCCGAGCGCCGCCGTCCCAGGAACCCGGGGCCAGCTGTTCGGTCACCACGCGCAGCGCGTGACGCCGGTCCGCGTCGTCGAGCACCGGCACGGCCACGCCCTGAATCACGGCCGACCGGTAGTTCGCCGAATGGTGGAAGACCGATCGCGCGTACACGATGCCGTCGAGATGTGTCACCGTCACGCAGGCGGGCGCCCCACCCGCGAGGCTCCGCAGACTCGCCGCGCCGGTCGAGCCGTGCAGGTAGAGGGTGTCGCCGTCGCGGCCGTAGCAGGTGGGCAGCACGAGCGGTCCGGAGTCGGTGGTCAGGCCGAGGTGGCAGATCAGGCCCGCATCGAGGATCTCGTGCAGCTCTGCTCGCGCCGTCCTGGCGCGCACCCTGCCTCGTCGTATGGTGCTGCGGTCGGTGGGGGACAACGGTGCCTCCGGCTGTGCCTGTGCCGGTTGTGCCACATCGGTCATGTGCTCAGCGTGCCGCCATCAGTGGCATTAGATAAGTGCCAATCGTCGGTGATTCTGAAGGGCCACTTGATGAACGCCTCCCGACCTCGCGGCGGGCCGATCAGCGAGATCCCGATCGAGTTGGACCGGTCGGCGGCGATCCCGCTGGCCGTGCAGCTCGCCGACGCGCTGCGCGCCTCGGCCGCCTCCGGCGTGCTGCGGGCGGGCGACCGGCTGCCGTCCACGCGCGGCCTGGCCGGGTATCTCCAGGTCAGCAGGACCGTGACTGCGGCGGCGTACGAACAGCTGCATGCCGAGGGCTGGATCGTGGGTCGGCACGGTTCCGGGACCTTCGTGACCACCAGCCCGCCCGGTGCGGTCCGGCCCGCCGAGCCCGCGCCGCGACCTCGGACCGGTGACCGCCGCCTGCTGGACCTCACACCGGGTGCCCCGTGGGTGCACGGGCTGGACCGGGCGGCCTGGCGGCGGGCCTGGCGGGTGGCCGCCGACGCACCGCCGTTGATCCGACCGCAGCGGGCGGGACTGCCGGAGTACCGGACGGTGATCGTCGAGCATCTGCTGCGGCACCGAGGGCTCGCGGTCGTCGACCGCCCCGACGACCCCGGTCCGTCGCCCGCCGATGCGGTGCTGGCGACGGCGGGCACCACCGCCGCCGTGGCGGAACTGGCCTCCTCGGTGCTGCGACCGGGGGACCGGGTCGCGGTGGAGGACCCCGGCTATCAGCGGGCGGTCGGCGCACTCCGTGCGGGCGGCATCGAGGTGCTCCCCGCGCCGGTGGACGCCGACGGGCTCCTCGTGGACGAGATCCCGACGGGCATCCAGGCCGTCTACTGCTCGCCCGCTCACCAGTACCCCCTGGGCGGCAGGCTGCCTGCCGAGCGGCGGGTGGCGCTGGTCCGGCGGGCGCGCGAGCAGGACTTTCTGATCATCGAGGACGACTACGACGGCGAGCTGCGGTTCGACGTGGCGCCGCTGCCGCTGTTGGTGGTTCTCGGCCCCGACGTCGTAGTGCACCTCGGTACCACCAGCAAGATCCTCACCCCGACCCTCGGCGCAGGCTGGATGGTCGCTCCCGGCCGGGTGCTCGGTGCCGTCCAGGAGTACCGCGACCTGGCCGGCGCGGGACCGCCCGCCGCCGGCCAGCGGGTCTTCGTCGAACTGGCGCGGCACGGCGACCTCGGCAGGCATCTGCGCCGAATGCGACGGGAGCTCGCGGCCCGGCGGCTTCGGCTGGTGCAGGCACTCGGTGACCAGGGCATCGAGGTGCTCGGCGACGAGGCGGGTGCGCACGTGGTGATTCCGCTGGCCTCGGCGGCGGCGGAACGGCGGGTGGCGGCGAAGGCGGAGGCGGCGGGACTGCTGATCGACGGGCTGGCCCGGCATTACCAGGGCACGCCGAGGCTCTTCGGGGTGCCGCTGGGCTATGCCGCCTGCTCGCCTGCGGAGTTCGATGCGGCGCTGCCCGAGATCGTCGACTTGTTCGCGGGGGAGGCGAGGCGGCCTGCCGGGTCGGATGCCGGGTGAGCAGAGCGAGTCTGACCGGAACGGGTGACTGCTCGTCGTTCAGGTGGGTGGCCGCGCACGCAGCGTTCGAGACGGTCGCCGATTCGGGCGGCCTGCCTGCCCGGCTTCTCGCCGTCGGACGCGACGGTTCAGCGCGCGAAGGCAACCGGAATGTCCGCTACTGCGCCGAATTCGTCACATCGAGTGTGTTGGGACAGCGGAAACCCGGGGACGCCCGCCGCTGCGCCGATCGAGGGAGTAACTCTGCCGGTAGGGTCACGCAGCATGACGGAACGGAGAACGCGAGTGGCGGTTGTCTTCGGCGGGCGGAGCTCGGAACACGCCATCTCGTGCTCGTCTGCCGCCAGCGTGCTGGCCCACCTCGACCCGCAGCGGTACGAGGTCGTGCCGGTGGGCATCAGCCAGGAGGGCCGTTGGGTCGTCGGTACTTCCGACGTCCGCGAGCTGGAGATCCGCGACCGTGTTCTGCCCGCCGTGGACTCCTCGGCGGCGGCACTGGTGCTGCCCGCCGACCCGACGAGCAACAACCTGGTCTCACTGGAGCCGGGGCAGGCAGGCGAGGCGCTGAGCGGTGTCGACGTCGTGTTCCCCGTGCTGCACGGCGCCTACGGCGAGGACGGCACGATCCAAGGCCTGCTGGAGATGGCGGGCCTGCCCTATGTGGGGCCCGGCGTGCTGGCCAGCGCCACCGCGATGGACAAGGAATTCGCCAAGAAGCTGCTCGGTGCCGCCGGTCTGGGCGTGGGCCGTTACGAGGTGCTGCGTCGGGGGCAGGAGACGTTGAGTGCGGTGCAGCGGGAGACGCTGGGCCTGCCCGTCTTCGTCAAGCCCGCGCGGGCAGGCTCCTCGATCGGCATCAGCAAGGTGACCGACTGGGCGCAGCTGCCCGCCGCGATCGACCTCGCGCGACAGACGGACCCGAAGGTCATCATCGAGAGCGCGGTGGTCGGCCGCGAGATCGAGTGCGGCGTGCTGGAGTTCCCCGACGGGCGCGTCGAGGCCTCGCTGCCCTCGGAGATCCGGGTGGTCGACGGCTCGGTCGACTGGTACGACTTCGACGCCAAGTACCTGGACGAGTTCTGCGAGATCGACATCCCCGCGAAGCTCGACGACGACGTCACCGAGCAGCTGCGCGCCCAGGCGATCACCGCCTTCGAGGCGCTGGACTGCCAGGGACTGGCGCGAGTGGACTTCTTCGTCACCGAGTCCGGCGAGCTGATCGTCAACGAGGTCAACACGATGCCCGGTTTCACCCCGATCTCGATGTACCCGAAGATGTGGGCGGTGACCGGCACGGACTACCCGTCTCTGCTCGACACTCTCGTCCAGACGGCGCTGGCCAGGGGCACCGGGCTGCGCTGAGCGTCGACCGTGGACGGGACCTGTATCGCGTGGTGGTAGGCGGGCTTCACGGCTGAAGACCATGCAGGTCGGGATGTCGGCCCCGCGCACGCGGGGATGGCTCCGTGCCGACGTGTCCGTGGTCGAAGTCCTCGACGTCGGCCCCGCATACGTGGTCTGGCCCTGACGGGGGCTGAGGTAGAACAGGCATCGACAGGCGGCTGCGGAATGACTCCTTCGCCTTCCGCAGCCGCCGCACTCTCCGACGCCGACGCCCCTGCGCCTCAGCCTGCCCGCCTGCGTACGAACCAGAGCGTGCCGCCGATGCAGAGCGCGGTCAGCCCGAGCAGGATGCCCGCCTCGATGGCCTGGAAGGGCCAGTATCGCTCGGCGGGGTGATAACTGGCGATCTCGTGCAGGCCGTCGGGCAGGGACCATGGTTCGTCATCTGGATTGTCGATGTTGTGCTCACGGAATCGTTGCCAGCCCTCCTGATCGGGGACCCGGTTTCCGGCGTCGTCTTCGAAATGGCCGCCGAGATAGAGCAGCGACGGGTCGACGCCGGTCGAGGAATAGCCGTTCGGGGTTGCCTCGTAGTTGGCGTAGTCCGCCATGGGCATCGTCTCGGGTGTGGCGTAGGTCCGAAACGCGATCGGGGCGGCGAGGACGAGTCCGTATCCGACGGCGAGGCAGGCGACCATGCCGATCGCCCGTCGCTTCGTCGCGGCCCCGACCAGCATGCCGAGAGCCGTCAGGAACAGCGCGGTCGCGGGCAGCACCAGCAGTCCGTTGTCGAAGTTCTGCCACTGCACCGAGCTGTTGTACTGGGCGGACCAGAATCCGAGGGCGGACGCGATCAACAGCGAGATCAGCGCGACCGCGCCGAACATGACGGTGACCGTGCTCACGAACCAGTGTTCCCGCTTCCGCTCCTGGGACCAGAGAAAGCGGTGGTGCCCGTTGTTGATCTCCCTGGTCAGTAGCGGTGCTCCCGCCAGCAGCGCGACGACGGGCGGGAGCAGCAGGAGTGATCTGTCCAGGTTCAGTGCCAGGCCGCCGAGTACGCCTAACTGCCAGCCTTGGTCTGAGAAACAATACTGAGCCTCGTAGCCCCCGTCGAGGCACTGGGTGAACGCTGTATCAGCCGCTCTGAGTAGCAGGCCTGCGCCGAAGAACACGGCGGACAGGAGCCCTCCCAGGACGAATAACGAGATCAGTGAGACGCGATTTCGCCGCCATACGAGCCAGAGCATCGTCGGTCACTCCGTTCCTTCGCCGTCGACGACGAGAGATGAGAATGGATCGTCTGATACCGGGATCGCGCCCGGATTGATCGAAGTCTTGTCCCCGAGTCCGGGAGAATCTCTGGAACCCCGGCAGGGCCGGACTCAGGAGTCTCCAAACCGAGAAGCCTGCGTTCTCACCCGCGGCGGCGCACCAGTTGCCACGCTCCGAAGAGACACAGCGCCGTCAGCGCGAACAGGATGCCCGCCTCGATGAGATTCAGCAGCCAGATCCGTTCCTCCGGGTGGTAGGACACCCAGATCCGGATGCCCGCCTCGGCGTAATAGGGATCGAGATCCTGTTCGCCCGCCGGAGCGTGTTGGGCGGCGAGGTCGGCTGCGTGTATCCAGGAGATCTCGGTGCCTGCCGGGTCCGTCGGCCAGATTCTGACCTGTGAACCCGCGCCGCCGGGCACGGTGTTCGCCTCGGCGACGACCGGGGGCAGATACCACGGTCGCAGCAGCGCGTTCGCGAACAGGATCAGGTAGGAGCCGATGACCGTCACCGCGATCGCGGGCGAGGTCCTGCGTAGCCATGCGCCGGTGAACAGGCCGGTCGCGGCCAGGAAGAGGGTCGCCATCGGGAGCCCGAGGGGATTCACGGACATGCCCCCGTACGGGGAGAGGCCGACCTCTTCGCGCACCGGACCGAGCCAGAACTGGATGCCGAGTTGCAGGATCACGCACCACGCGAGTGTCGGAAGCAACACCGCAGCCGCCTGGGCGAGGAACCACCGGTCTCGGCTGACACCCTGGGTGAGCCCCCAGCGAGCGGTGCCGCTCTGGTACTCGCCCGCGAACGCGGGGATGGCAAGGAACACGCTGGTCAGAATCGGTAGGAAGGTGACGAGCGTGAAGGCGTAGTGCGTGGTGCGCAGGTAGACCGCCGCCGGGTCGTCGGGGCTCAGTCCGCAGTTCCACTGGGGCCAGTCCTGTTCCGTGCACCGGCCGAGCAACTCGGCCGGGAACACGGCACGGGTCACCAGCCCGGCCACGAAGAACGCCGCACCCAGCCCGAGGATGAGCGCGGTCAGGATCACCAGCGCGACGCGGTGTCGTCGCCACAGCAGCCAGATCACGCGTCGATCCCGCCCTGCGTCGTCGACGGCAGACCGTTGCGGAGATAGCCGAGGACCAGCTCCTCCAGATCCGGTTGCGTCGCAGCCCAGCCCGATCCGGCGCCGTCCGTCCCCGATCGGACCAGCAGCGTGCTCTGCCTGCCCGCGTCCGAGCGGTCGATCACCGGATACGCGGCGGTGAGCTGCTCGACCTCGTCGGCGGCGCAGGTGATCATGCTGTGCTCGCTGAGCAGCGCGTCGACCGAGCCCGCCAGGCACAGCCTGCCTGCGGTCAGCACCGCGAGGTGGTCGCACACCCGCTCCAGTTCGGAGACGACATGCGAGGAGATGACGACGGTGGTCTTGCGGTCGGCGACCTCCTCCATCAACAGGCCCATGAACTCCCGGCGGGCCAGCGGGTCCATCGATGCCACCGGCTCGTCGAGCACGAGCAGGTCGGGCTTGGCCGCCAGGGCGATGGTGAGCGCCACCTGCGCCTGTTGACCGCCCGACAGCGATCCGATCCGGGCACGCGGCTTCAGTCGCAGCGCGGCGATCCGCGACTGCGCCCAGTCCTCGTCCCAGCGGCTGTTGAGCACTCGACCGGCCCGCAGCATCTCGGCGACGGTGAAACCCCGGTACAGCGGGTGGTCCTGAGCGAGGTAGCCCACCCGTTCCCGCAGCTCGGCATGCCCGGCGGGCAGGCCGAACAGGGTCAGCTCACCCTCGGTAGGCGCCAGGAGATCGACGAGCAGGTTCATCAGCGTGGTCTTGCCTGCGCCGTTCGGCCCGACCAGGCCGAGCACGCTGCCAGCGGGCACGGTCAGATCGAGATCGCGCAGCGCCCATTCGGTGCGGAACCGCTTTCCCAGTCCCGATGTCTCGATGACAGTGGTCATGCGTCCTCTCCTGCTTCGGCGGTGTTCTGGTGAGCACCGCGTCGAAGAATCCGGTCATGTCGTCGGCTGGCCGAGTCGTTCGTCTGGTCGAAGACACTCGGACCGCGAGCGCCTCGTGCTGTTCTCGTCGCCTGTGCCGGGGACGACGCGTCGTCGACCTCGGCGGAGTGCTGCGGCCGAGTTGCGGTGCGAGCACGTCGAGGTGCGGTGACGTGTCTGTCCACCTCTGTCGAGGTCGGGGTGGCGGCGGAGCAGCCGGGGCTCGGCGGCGCAGACCCCGCCCCGCTCCGCCACCTCCCCTCGGGGCGAGATCCGAAGCTCGCCCCGATCGATCCCGGAACCCCCCGAGAGCTCCGGCATCGAAGATCGTCGCCCGGCTCACGGCCTGCGTCGGACGAGCAGCCATGCCCCGGCGAGGCTCAGCCCGGTCAGGACGAGCAGGATGCCCGCCTCGATGAACTGGAAGGTCCAGAAGCGATCGGCGGGCTGGTACTCGACCCATCGGATGAGCCCCGCCTCGGCGAAGTAGTGGTCGGCGTTCCCGCCTGAGCTGACGGGCCGGAGCCGGGAAGCGCGGGCGTAGGCCTCGTCGAGGGAGACCTCGGCACCCGTCGCGTCGGTGATCTTGGTGGCGATGCGCCAGTCGGCTCTGGTCGGCGCATCCCTGCCCTCCGTGAGCAGCGGCGCCAGGTAGCGCGGTCGCAGGAGGCCGAGGCCGAACGAGACGAGGTACCAGCCGAGCAGGGTCACCGCGATCGTCGCGGTCAGCCTGCGCAGCGCCGACGCGGCGAGCAGTCCGAACGCGGCCGTGAAGACGGTCAATGCGGGCATCGCCAGCGGTCCGAGGCCGAAGCCCCGGCCCTGGCCCAACTGTCCGTAGAACTCGCCGAGTGGGGCCTGCCAGAACTGATAGCCGAGCTGGAACACCACGGCCATGCTCAGCCCGGGCACCAGCACGGCGGACGCCGTCGTGACCAGCCAGCGCCTGCGGCTGATTCCCTGGGTGAACGTCCAGCGCAGGGTGCCGGTCTCGAACTCCCGCGCGGTGGGCGCTGCGGCGAGGAACATGCCGATCAGCAGCGGAAGGAGCCAGAGCGACGCGGCCAGGCCGTGCATGAAGCCGAGGAACAGATGCGCGGGATCCCCGTACTCGAGCCCGCACAGCGCGGCGCTGCCGCCCTGTCCGTGGGTGCATTCGCCGAGGTGCTCGGCCGGATAGAGCTGCCGAGTCATCAGCCCCGCGACGAGGTATGCCGCCGCGAGCAGGCCGACGAGCGTCATCATCGTGATCAGCGCGGCGCGGCGCTGTCGTAAGGCAGGCCAGATCACGCCCGCACCCCGGTTCGACCGCGAGGGCAGGGACGCCTCGGCGGTGACCGAGGATCAGCTCCGCCTGGTTCGGCGTGGTCGGTGCCCGATTCGGCGCCTGCGTCGACACCTCGCCGATGCGGACCGGCAGCATGCTCCTGCCCGCGCCGTCTCGTTCGGCAGACGAGAACACGCCGCCCGTCGACCCGGCCGGGCCGACGCCACGGAGCGCCCAGATCACGCGGAACCGCCTGCTCGGCGCGGCTGTCGGGATGACGGTGGTCATTCGGCCTCTCGGGATGTGGTGTCGTGCAACGCGGCCGTGAACAGCCCGGTCATGCCCTCGGAGTCCAGGCCTGCGGCCCTGGCCGAGTGGACCCAGCCCGCAAGCAACTGCTGCAACTCGCGTAGCCGGGCCTCGGGGATCGGGTCGGCGGCCTCGGCGGCGACGAACGTCCCCCGCCCCGGTCTGCCCTGAGCCAGGCCCTTGTGTTCCAGCTCGCGATACGCCTTGAGAACGGTGTTCGGATTGACGGCCACCATTCGAGCCACCTCCTTCACGGTCGGAAGGCGGTCGCCCCTGGTCAGGTGGCCGAGCCGGATCGCCTGCTCGACCTGATGGACGAGCTGGAGATAGGGGGGCACCCCGGAACTCGGGCTCACAGTGAAGTGGATCAACACGCTTCCTATCGACCTATTAGCCTAGTGTCGTAGGTAAATAGTACTTCGAGGGCGAGGGCGCTTGTCAAGGCCGGCGACCGAGGGCGGCGTCTCCGCAGGCAGCGGGCCCGCGTCGGGCATGGGGCTCGCCGATGACGACGGCGGGACGATCGGCGGCCGAAGCTGCTGAGGCTGCTGAGATACAGGCCCGAGGCGGACTCCGGCGCGACCGAGTGGCAGCCGCGGATCACGCACCATCGGGGGTCGCGGCGCGGCGGGCGGGCCTGCGGGGTGGGCCGAGGCGGCATCGCGCGCGGCGCGGGGGGTGCGGACAGGCCGCAGGCGGCGCGGGGGAGATCACGCCGTCAGGACGGCGACCGCGACGGGCGGGCCCGAGCCTCCGCAGTGGGCGCGGTGAGGAGCGCGAGCGGCGCGCCGTGGTCACGGCGGGCGGCTCACGCGACGGGATGCGCATGCACCATCGCGGGCGGCAGGCGCGCGGGCATCCGGCCGGGGCACGGCGGCGAGGGCCGACCGCTCTCGCCCGGTGACCGCGCGGCGGATCAGGATCGGACCGGGTGACGCAGCTCGGTCAGTTGTCCACGACGATCTCGACGGCGGGCAGCTCTTCGCCGATCACGGCCGAGACGCTCTGGAGCGGGCCGCTGCCCGTGCCGTCGGGCATGGTCAGCGCCACGCCCACCGGACGGTCGACTGCGGCCCAGGTCGTCGAGCCCTCGCCGGTGAGTTCCAACCACTGGACGCCCGACAGGTCCAACAGCTGCGAGGTCGGCGTCAGCTCAGCCGGGGCGCCGAGGCCGCAGCGGAGCACCACCGGGTCGTGATCGGCGCTTCCCCAGGCTGCGGCGCCGGGCGGCGCGGGGTCGATCAGTTCGCGACGGGTGAGGGTGGAATCACCCGAGGACAGCTCCTCGGGCAGCGCGGCCACGAGATCCACGCACTCCGGAGACTCGGCGTCCGGAGCCGGGATCGTGGCCAGGGCCAACGGACCGGTCCGGTCGGCCGCCTGGGTCGCGTCGTCGATCGAACTCTCCGACTCCGCGTTGAGCGCCAGCACCCCGACGGCCACCGCCAACGCGAGAGGGAGCCCGATCGCCGCCGCGACCAGCGGACGGGGGGCGTGCCCGGAACCTGCCTCGGTCATGTCCTCATGACATCACGGGGGACGAGTGCGGTTCCCCGGGGTCAGAGTCGGACCACCGGGCAGGTCAGCGTGCGGGTGATACCCGCCACGTTCTGCACTCGGGCGACGACGAGTCGGCCCAACTCGTCGACAGAGTCCGACTCGGCGCGGACGATGACGTCATAGGGACCGGTGACGTCTTCGGCGGTGGTGACGCCGGGAATGCTGCTGATCTCGGCAGCGACTGCCGCTGCCTTGCCGACCTCTGTTTGGATCAGGATGTATGCCTGGACCACGGCGTGCCCCTTCGTCTGGACGGGTCTGCTCGGGGTAGGAACGTGTGCAGCAAAGTACCCCAGTTGGTGAAGTATTAGGGACTCAGACCATTGGAGGTCCGTTTGCACCCGGAGCCGGCGGAGCGAGACACGGTCGCCGGACTCGGCGAGTTCGGCCTCATCGAGCGCATCACGTCGGGCAGACCCCAGTCGGGCAGCACGCTCCTCGGCCCCGGTGACGACGCCGCCGTGCTGGCCGCCCCGGACGGCCGGGTGGTCGCGAGCACGGACGTCCTCGTCGAGGGAGTGCACTTCCGGCTGGACTGGTCGAACCCGCGTCAGGTGGGGCGGAAGGCGATCGCGGTCAACCTCGCCGACGTGGCCGCGATGGGCGCCGCACCGACCGGGCTGCTGGTGGGACTCGCCTGCCCGGCGGACACTCCGACCGAGCTGATCGACGGCCTGACCTCCGGAATGTGGGAGGAGGCGGCGTCGGTCGGCGTCGGCATCGTCGGCGGTGACATGGCGACCGCCCAGCAGATCATGATCTCGGTGACCGCGCTCGGCGACCTCGCGGGGCGACCCGCCGTGACGCGAGCCGGTGCTCGGCCGGGCGACGTCGTCGCGGTCTGCGGCAGGCTCGGCTGGGCCGCCGCCGGACTGGCCGTGCTCGGCCGAGGGTTCCGCTCGCCGGGTGCGGTGGTGGCGGCACAGCGGGTGCCGACGCCGCCGTATGCGGCGGGCCCCGGGGCGGCGGATGCGGGTGCTACCGCGATGATCGACGTCTCGGACGGACTGCTGGCCGACCTCGGCCACATCGTCGCGGCCTCCTCGGTCTCGATCGACGTCTGGAGCGACCGGCTGGAGGTGCACCAGCGACTGATCGACGTGGCCTCCGCCCTCGGCGCCGACCCCTTGCACTGGGTGCTGACCGGCGGCGAGGATCACGCGCTGGCCGCGACGTTCCCGGCCGAGGCCGTGCTGCCGCCGGAGTGGCGCGCGGTGGGCACGGTGAACACCGGAAGCCTGGTGACCGTCGACGGCCGGGCCTACGACGGCCCGACGGGCTGGGAGCACTGGCGACACCCCTGAGCCTGCCGAGCAGGCACTCCGAGCCGATGTCCTCGATCGACACCCCGGTCTCGGCCTCGCCGAGGGGCTGCGGAACCGGCCTGAGCGACTGCCCACATTCTGCTGGCCCGGGACCCGGCCCGATCAGTAGCCTGCCGGGCATGGAGCTGCGCATCACCCCCTTCGACCATCCGGACGCGGAGCGTCTGATCGCCGAGGTGCAGCAGGAGTACGTGCGGCGTTACGGCGACGAGGACGACACGCCGGTGGCCGTCGACCAGTTCGCGCCGCCGCGCGGACTCTTCGTGATCGGCTACGTCGACGGCAGGCCGGTGAGCTCCGGCGGCTGGCGCCGGGTGGTCGTCGGCGAGGACGAGATGACCGACACCCACCTGCGGGCAGGCGACGCCGAGCTGAAGCGGATGTACGTCTCCTCGGAGTTCCGGGGACGCGGCCTGGCCCGTCGGATGCTCGCGTTCCTGGAGCGGTCCGCCGCCGACGCGGGCTGCCGCCGCTTCGTCCTGGAGACCGGCGACGCGCAGCCGGAGGCGGTCGCCCTGTACGCCTCGTCTGGCTATCAGCCGCTGCCGAAGTACGGCCACTATCGGGACCACGCGCAGAGTCTCTGCTTCGCGAAGCTGCTCGACGGCGGGGCGGGCGACGGCGGGCCCGTCCGCTCGGGCGACGGCCTCGGGGCGTCGCATGCCGCCGGGCCGATCGCCGAGGCGTCCGGTGCGGAGGCGTCCGGTGCCGAGGCTCCCGGTGCCGGAGCCTCGCGAGGCCGGGTCTCACAGATCGGCTCCGTCCGGACCGAGGCGAACGCAGGCGCCTGTCCCTGACGACCCCGCGACGACCCGACCCCGCTCCGCTCGCCGAGCCTGCGGGCGGTCCTTGGACCACGGCACATTCGCCCCACGATGAGGAGGGACCGCCGATGGCGATCTACGCGCTGGACGAGTGGGAGCCGCACATCCATCCCGACGCCTACGTCCATCCTGATGCGACGGTGATCGGGCGCGTCGTGATCGGCGCGGGCTCGACCGTGTGGCCGCAGGCGGTGCTGCGCGGGGACTACGGATTCATCGAGATCGGCGAGCGGACCAGTGTCCAGGACGGTTCGATCATCCACTGCACCGAGCAGCACGCCACCCTGATCGGCTCGGACTGCGTGCTCGGCCACGCGGTCCACGTCGAGGGCGCGACGGTGGCCGATCACTGCCTGATCGGCTCGGGTTCCGTGGTGCTCAACGGCGCCGTGGTCGAACAGGGCGCGGTGGTGGGCGCAGGCGCGGTCGTCGCGTTCGGCACGACGATCCCGGCCCGTGCGATGGCACTGGGCGTGCCTGCCAGGATTCGTGAGGGTTACCAGGTGCCCGAGGGGGCTTGGCAGGGCAACGTGGACCGTTACGTCGCCAACGGTCTGCGCTACAAGACGGGCTTGCGCAGGCTGGACGGCTGAGCCGCCGCCGGGCCGGGCGATCGGGACCGGGCGTCCGCAGCGCGGTCCGGCCGCGTGCGGCGGACCGGCTCCCGCAGGCAGGTGCGATACGTGGTGCGGCGCGCGAGAGCGGCCTTCCCGTGACCGGGACAGGCCGGGGCGGGCGGCCCGTCGCCGAGATTGCGTCGTGGTTCTTCCGACCTCGGTCGATGCGCGGCAGCCGGGGGACGGCGCCACGACTCGATCAGCGGGGTTCGTCGGCGACCGCCTCGCTGATCACCGAGAGCCCCGGAGAGTCCGGCCCTCGCCGCACGCGGTGACGTGACGTCGCCGCCGGGGTGCCCGAGCACGTGCGGGTGGGTCGGCATTCGCCGGGGCGCTGGACTTCCCTCTCTTCTGCCGGCTCCGAGAAGGAGCACCGAGCTCGCCCTGCGGTGCGGCGGGTCGCTTGATAGTCGTTAGATAGTGACTGTGTACTATCAAGTGTGACATGGGGGCATTGGCAGATCGGTGCTCGTCGTGCTCGCCGAGTCGATCGGGTACGAGACGCTCCGGCGGGCGCGGAGAGTGCGGCGACGGCATGGTGTCGGCGAAGGGGCGCACCGCCGGGACGTGCTCATCGTCGGCTGACATTCAGGCCGCGCGACCTGCGATGACGTCGGCGAGCGCGATCATGACCAGGTGAGGGGGACTACCTGGTGACGAGCGATCGTTCCCGCGTGCTCCGAAGCCCCCGCAGGCGGCCGTCGGGGTCGCGGAGCTAGACCGCCGAGGACTCCGGGCCCCGGGCGGCATCCCCATCGAGCAGTTCTTGATCCACGACTGAGATCCCTTGTCGACCTAATGATAGTGATCAGTCACTACAAAGTGAGGACGAATCATGACCACCACGTCGAAGTCGACTCGCCGCCGCGCCTGGTGGGTCCTGTGGAGCCTGCTGGCCGCCTCCGCCGTCGGTATTGCGTTCTTCGCGGTGTCGCCCTACCTGACCGGCGATCCCGAGAACAGCACGATGCCGTTGAACCCCGACGTCTCATCGCATTTCCTGACGCTCGTCCTGCACGCGGCGCCGGGTGGTCTGGCACTGATCATCGGACCGTTCCAGTTCGTCGGCCGCCTGCGCACCCGGTTCCCGAAGGCGCACCGGATCCTCGGTCGCGTCTACCTGATCTGCATCCTGGCGGGGTCGGTCGCCGCCGTGGTCGCGGCCACCGTCTCGACCAGCGGATTCGCCGCCCAGGTCGGGTTCTATCTCCTGACGGTCGCCTGGCTGTACACGATCGCCCAGGCGTATCGGACCATCCGCCGAGGCGAGGTCGCGCTGCACCGCATCTGGATGATCCGCAACTACGCGCTCACGTTCGCCGCCGTGACGTTGCGCATCTACCTCAGCGTGGGACTGGTGATGCAGGAGGCGGACCCGTCCCTGACCTTCCAGGACGTCTACACCGCGAGCGCGTGGGCCTCCTTCGTCGGCAACGTCCTGGTGGCCGAGTACTTCATCGTGCAGCGGACGTTGCAGTACTCGGTCCGTCGCAGGCGAGGCGGCGGCGACGCGCCTCGCACCGGCCGGGCGTCGGAGAATCTCGGCTCGGGGGCTTCCGCCGCCGAGCAGCCCGGGTGAGTAGACGATCGCCACGGCGGGAGCGCTGCCCGTTTCGCCCCGTCTCGGTGTGGGGCTCTCAGGAGGGCAGCCGTGACCGCCGCCAGGCGCCCTCCACGGAGCGCCTGCATCGGTCCGGGTCGTCTCCCCTGCCGACGAACAGCGCCGTCAGCAGGGGAACGCCGCCTGCGAGCGTCGCCTGCGGCAGCGGTCCGCCTGCGACCAGCGAGACCAGACCGTGGGCGACGGCCCAGCTCTGCGTCGCCAGCTCCAGCGGGTCGGTGTCGGCCACGAAGCGGCCCGCCCGCCTGGCGCGATCGACGGCCTGGACCAGGTACTCCAACGTCGCGTCCGCCGCCGCGAGGTCTTCGAGGTCGAAGTTCGCGTCGAACATGACCCGGTACAGATCGGAGTGGTCCAAGGCGTTGCCGAGATAGGCGGCGATCAGGCCGGTCAGGTCCTCGACCGGATCGTCGGAGGCGGCCGTCGCCGCGAATCGGGCCGCCAGGCGGGTGAAGCCCTCTTGCCGAAGGGCCTTCCACATGCCGTCCATGCCGCCGAAGTAGGTGTAGACGGCCATCGTCGACACGCCCGTGCCTGCCACCAGCGAGCGCAGGGTGATGGGCTCCCGGACCCGGAGCATGTGTGCGGCCCGTTCGATCAGCAGGGTGCGGACCGCCGGATCCTTCGTCCTGGCCATGCGGGCAGATTACATAGCATTGCATTGCTATAGTTACCGGGTTGTGAATCCACGCCGCTCGCGCGAGAAGGAGATCAGCATGGCCATCACCCTGGTGAACCCCGAGGGGCTGCCGCAGGTCGACGTCTATCGGCAGGTGGCGGTCGCTACGGGATCGAGGACGGTGTTCGTCTCGGGCCAGGTCGCCCGCGACGCGGAGGGGGGCCGCGTCGGCGAAGGCGACTTCGCCGCCCAGCTCGAACAGTGCTACCTCAACGTCGCCACCGCGCTGGCGGCGGTCGGCGGCACCCTCGACGACCTGGCGAAGATCACCGTCTACGTCGTGGACTGGACCCCTGACAAGATGCCCCTGCTGGTGGCGGGGATCGAGCGAGCCCTCGCGAAGCTGGGTCGCACGCCGACCCCGCCTGCCGCCACGCTCGTCGGGGTCGCGGCGCTGGCCGAGCCTGACCTCCTGGTGGAGGTCGAGGCCATCGCGGTCCTCGACTAACCGCAGGCGAGTCGGTGGCGGTGCCGCCGCTGGAATCTCCGCTCCGGCGTGGTCGCCGCCGGGCGGCCACCCCGGACCCGTCCGTCATGACGGACGACCGGGTCGGGCCGCTCGATCCGAGCAGGCCTTGATCCCACCGCAGCCTGCCACCGAGAACCACGTTCGGCGCGAGCCGATGCCGCTGGTCGTTCGTCGTCCCCTTCGTGGAGGTGGATCTCGGTCGGCCGCGGCGAGGCGAGCACGATGCGCCACTTCCGGCGGGAGCGAACGCCGATGGGGCTACTCGATCACGTGTCGGCAGGGCTCGCTATTGTCGCTTTCCGTGACCGCACGTCCTTTGACGGAAATCATGGAGCCCGGCTGGGCCAAGGCGATGGAGCCGGTGGCCGAGCAGATCACGCGCATGGGGGACTTCCTGCGCGCCGAGATCGCGGAGGGCCGCACGTACCTGCCTGCGGGGCAGCACGTCCTGCGTGCCTTCACCCAGCCGTTCGACGAGGTCCGAGTGCTGATCGTCGGCCAGGATCCCTATCCGAGGCCGGGCCATGCCGTCGGCTTCAGCTTCTCGGTGGCCCCCGAGGTGCGGCCGCTGCCGCCGAGTCTGGTCAACATCTTCACCGAGTACTCGGACGACCTCGGCCACCCGAAGCCCTCCACCGGCGATCTGACCCCGTGGGCGGATCACGGCGTCCTGCTGCTGAACCGGGTCCTCACCCTGCAGACCGGCAAGTCCGACTCGCACAAGGGCAAGGGCTGGGAGGCGGTCACCGAGCAGGCCATCAAGGCGCTGGCTGCGCGGGGCGGCCCGCTGGTTGCGATCCTGTGGGGCCGCAACGCCCGCAACCTGGCGCCGATGATGCCGGGGGTCCCCTGCATCGAGTCCGCGCATCCGAGCCCGATGGCGGCGCGCGGCGGCTTCTTCGGCTCGCGGCCGTTCAGCCGAGCCAACGCGCTGTTGGAACAGCAGGGCGGTCAGCCGGTCGACTGGAAGCTGCCCTGAGGCGACCGAACGGTCGAGGCGGTCGACCGGCCGGGCGTGACCGGCTGGTCGGTGGCGTGCTTCTCGGCTGCCTGGTCGCCCCTCGCCGACCCGGCCCGGATTCCCCTCGTGCGCCTGCGACGGATCGCCGGGTGAGCGGAGCATCCTTCGCCGGAGCGGGTTCGCGTCCGGGCGATGCACGCTGGGTCGATCAGCGCGCGGTCGGATGCGGGCGCTCGGAACCGCAGCCGAACGGACGCTTCTACCCGTCCCGCTGTCGACGCACCATCTCGGTGATCCAGGTAGGCGCGAACGGAGACGTGCAGTTCGGCGGCGTCGGATAGTCCTTGAGCACCTCTAGGCGCTCACCGATCTCGATGGCGCGGGCGCGGTGCTCGGCGTGCTCGATCCCGATCTGAGCCAGGCAGTGGTTCATCGCCCACTGCAGCCGAGCAGGCGCGTCCTTCATCGCCGCCTCGATGACGTCGAGCAGTTCTGCGAGGTCGAGGCCCTCGGGCTTCTTGACCACGCGCTCGGTGGTCAGCTCCCACCCTGCACTCGCGATCACCGGGTCCGGATCTCCGGACCAGGCCAGGCGTAGTCGTTCGGCGTGCGGGTTCTTCTTCACCACGTAGTTCACCAGCCAGCCTTGCACCTTCGGGGTGCGCGCCTCACGCAACATGACGTCCAGCTCGTCACGCTCGAAGGCCTTCGGGCGGCAGATCAGGAGTGCCAGCAGCCTCGCCGAGGTGTCCGCCGTCCTCCAGAGCTCGAGGGCGAGCTCCTGCTGCGTCTTCAGCCGCTTCGCGAGCGCGCGCAGCCTGCCGAGGTTCACGCCGTGATCGTCACCGTGTCTCTCGTTCACCTTGCGGGCCCGAGGGTCCTCGAGCGCGGCCAGCTCGGCCAGCACCTCGGCCACCGTCGTCTCGGTCACCTCCGCCTCCTGTCCCTCACCTATCCGAGTCTCGGCTCACGAGGAAAGCATGGTGAACGAGGTCATCAGCAAGGGCGTGGCCAAGGACACCGTCCGCTCTTCGGGCCTGGGCGTGTCGCCGCACCCCCCAGCGCACCCAGGTAGGCCTTCTCGTGCCGCCGAACCGGCGGATCAACTCAAGGACCGGGCCGCAGGCCGTCGGCATCCTGGCGGCCCGCCGCGCGGCTCCGAGGAGCACATCTCGTCCGCCGCCCAGGCCCGGCAGGGCAGGGATCGGGGGCGGGGCCGCCTGATACGGCTTCCTCAGCCGGGCGATCCGAGGACGCCGAACAGACCGGCTCACCCACGACAGAAGGCCCGAGGGGAAGAAATCCCTCGGGCCGTGTCGTGCATGTCAGGCAGTGCCTGCGGCGCAGTGGTCAGCCGCGGACGACCTTGCCCGCCTTCAGGCAGGACGTGCACACGTTCATCCGCTTGCGCTGGGACAGACCGATCTTGGCGTGCACGGTCTGAATGTTCGGGTTCCACCGCCGGTTGGTGCGGCGGTGAGAGTGCGAGACAGACTTGCCGAAGCCCGGCCCCTTTGCGCAGACGTCGCAGACGGCAGCCACGTCAGTCACCCCTTACGTTTGTGATCAATCACGGGCGTCCCTCATCCACGAGAACGGACGTGGAGACGCCGACATGAGAGCCCGGGCCGGCCGGGCGACCTCGACAGGTTAGCGGCTCGCACATGCCGCTTCCAAACCGGGGGCCGACGGTAGTCTTGCCCCGGCGGTCGGCCTGCGACGAAATGATCGGCGGGCGGCTTTGACGGCAGGCGGTCCGCCGAGCGGGCTCGAACCCCGGCTCCGGGTGGCGACCGCCGGACACGAGGCGCAGGCCGCCCACCCCGGCAGGCACACCGAACGTCCCGGCGAGGCCGGTGCGGCGAACGCATGGCAGCCGTGACGACTGGGACCCGTAGCGGCGGAAGGCCGCCGCCGGATCGGCGCCGGGGCACGACAGGACGTACTCACGACGCGGGCGGAGGAGACGGCTGATGTTGCAGGCCCTGGACGCCGAGGCGGTCAGCCGTTGGGCCGACGCCTGCGTGGCCGATCTGGAGGCCAATCGCGAGGAGATCGACCGGATCAACGTCTACCCGATCGCCGACGCCGACACCGGCAGCAACCTGCTGTACACCATGCGCGCCGCCCTCGACTCGCTGCGGCATGCTCCTGCCGAGGTCAGCTCGGCGGTGAGCGGGGCGATCAGCGCCCTGGCCAAGGGTGCGTTGACCGGTGCGAGAGGCAATTCGGGCGTGATCCTCTCCCAGGTGCTTCGTGGCCTGGCCGAGGCCGTGCAGGGCGCGTCGGTCTTCACCGGCGGGGCGCTGCGCACCGCCTTGTCGCGTGCCGACGAACTCGCCACCGCCGCAGTCGCCCGTCCCGTCCCCGGCACGGTGCTGTCGGTCCTGCACGCGGCCGCGCAGGCGGCCGCAGACACCGACTCCGACGCCCTGCCGTCGGTGGCCGCCGCCGCGCTGGCCGCCGCCGACGACGCACTGGAACGGACGCCGGATCAGCTCGCCGTGCTGGCCAGGGCAGGCGTGGTCGACGCGGGCGGACGAGGCCTCGTGGTGCTGCTCGAGGCGTTGTCCTCGGTGGTGGGCAGCGGTCGAGGCGACGCCGCGCGGCGCCTGGGCCGTCCTGACGCCGAGAGCCCGCCGGTCGGAAGCTCACCCGTGGTGGGTGCGCGCGGCACGGCAGGCGAGGATGCCGCCGAGGCCGGTGCGCAGCAGGCCGGGCAGGTCGCCGGGGGCTCCTCCCCGAGCGCCGCCGCGGTCGAGATCGCCGCCGAGGCCGCAGGCCCGACCGATCCTGCCGCACAGCCTTCGACCGGACGCGGCCCGCAGGACCACACCCCGCACGGCGCCCCCGACGCCAGCGGTCTCGAACCCGGCAGCGAGCAGCCCTTCGCCGGGTCGCCGCCCGCCTACGAGGTCATGTACCTGCTCGCCGACTCGGACCAGGCGCGGGCCGACGAGTTGCGGCTGATCCTCGACGATCTCGGCGACTCGGTCTCGGTGGCGGGCGACGGTGCGGGCCTGTGGTCGGTGCACGTGCACTGTGACGACATCGGGCCCGCGATCGAGGCCGGTGTGGAGCGCGGCAGGCCGCATCGGATTCGCGTGGTCCGCTTCGCCGACCAGCCTGCGCCTCCCGACGGGCCGACCGAGCCGCACCCGACGGTCGCGCCGGTCTCGCCGCATCGGATGCGCGCCCTGTTCGGCCTGCACCGGGCCGTCGTGACGGTGGCGGCCAGCGAGGGACTGGCGACGCTGTTCTCGGACGAGGGAGCCCGAGTGCTCCGGCCCTCCTCCCGGAGCGGCGCCGCCGCCGTCGTGGAACTCGTCGGCGTCATCCGCGAGACCGGGGCGCGGCACGTCTCGGTGCTGCCCAACGGCGCCGTGTCGATCGAGGTCGCCGATCGTGCCGCTGCCGAGGCGATGTCGGTGGGTCAGGATGTGGTGGTGGTGCCCACCGTGTCACCGGTGCAGGGCCTGGCCGCGCTGGCCGTGCACGACCCGCGCCGTCGCCCTGCCGAAGACTCGGTCGCGATGGCCGAGGCGGCGGCGGCGACCCGCCGAGGTGAGGTACTCGTCGCCACCAGCGCGGCGCTGACCTGGGCGGGCCGCTGTGAACCCGGTGACGTGCTCGGCCTCGTCGACGACGAGGTGATGATCATCGGAAGGGACCCGATCGAGACGGCGTCGGCCCTTCTTGATCGGATGTTGTCCACCGGCGGTGAGCTGGTCACGGTGCTGCCCGGCGGGCACGCCCCGGACGGCCTGCTCGTCGCCTTGTCCGAGCGGCTCCGCCGCATCCATCCCGAGGTGGACCTGACCTGCTTCGACGGCGACCTGCCCGACACCGTGCTGCTGCTGGGAGTGGAGTGAATGACACCGATCCGAACCGAGCTCCAGGCCCGTCCGCGATGACCGACTGGGCGGATCAGCTGACCCCGATCCTCGGGGCCAAGACGGCCGACGCACTGGCGAAGTCGCTGAATCTGCACACCGTGGGCGAGCTGCTGCGGCACTATCCGCGTCGTTATGCCGAGCGCGGCGAACTGACGGAGATCGCCGGGTTGGAGATCGGCGAGCACGCCACGGTGCTGGCCGAGGTCCAGCGGGTGACCAAGCGCAGCATGCGGTCCCGGCGCGGCAGCATCCTCGAGGTGCGCATCACCGACGGCAGACGCGCGTTGAACTGCACCTTCTTCAACCAGGCCTGGCGGGAGCGGGAGCTGCTGCCCGGCAAGAAGGGCCTGTTCGCGGGCAAGATCACCGCCTATCGCGGCCAGCTCCAGCTCGCGAATCCCGAGTATCAGCTCATCGAGCCCGCGACACAGGACGCGGGGGACGGCGACTCGGTGGTCGCGGAGTTCACCGCCGCGTTGATCCCGGTGTACCCGGCGGCGCAGGGCCTGCCGTCCTGGTCGATCGCGCGGTGCGTGCGGCAGGTCCTCGACACCTGGGACGGCGTCGAGGACCCGCTGCCCGCCGGACTGCGCGCCGATCTCCGAGTCTCGGACCTCACTCAGGCGCTGCGCGACGTGCATCTGCCTGCGGACCGGGCCGCGGTGCATTTCGCGCGGAAGCGCCTGAAATGGGACGAGGCACTGTCGGTCCAGCTGGCCCTGGCCCAACGCAGACAGGCGGCCGACGCCCGGCCCGCCCCGGCCTGCCCGCCGAGACCCGACGGCGTGCTCGACAGCTTCGATGCGCGCATCCCCTTCGAGCTGACCGAGGGCCAGCGGTCGATCGGCGAGATCGTCCGGGCGGACGTCTCCCGTGAGCATCCGATGAACCGGCTCGTGCAGGGCGAGGTCGGTTCCGGCAAGACGGTGGTGGCACTGCGTGCGATGCTCCAGGTCGTCGACGCGGGCCGACAGACGGCGATGCTGGCGCCGACGGAGGTGCTGGCCGCCCAACACGCGCGCTCCCTGGCCGAACTGCTCGGCGACCTGGCCACCGCAGGGGAGTTCGGCGCCCCCGATCACGCCACGCGGGTCACCCTGCTCACCGGCTCGATGGGTGCCGCGCAGCGCAGGAAGGCCATGCTGGAGGTCGTCTCCGGCGAGGCGGGCATCGTGGTCGGCACTCACGCGCTCATCCAGGACCGGGTGGAGTTCGCGGATCTGGGCCTGGTGGTGGTCGACGAACAGCACCGCTTCGGCGTCGAGCAGCGCGACGCCCTGCGATCGCGAGCCGGGTCACGGGTCAGCCCCCATGTGCTGGTGATGACGGCGACCCCGATTCCCCGCACGGTGGCGATGACCGTCTATGGGGATCTGGAGGTCTCGGCGCTGCGCGAGCTGCCGAAGGGGCGATCACCGATCAAGAGCACCGTGGTGCCGGTGGCGGAGAAGCCTGCCTGGCTGGACCGGGTCTGGCAGCGGCTTCGCGAGGAGGTCGCCGCCGGACATCAGGCCTATGTGGTCTGTCCGAGGATCGGCGATCAGGCTTCCTCCGGCGAGGACGTCGACACCCCGCCGCCCGCCGAGGGGGAGGGCTCGGAGCGTCGCCCCCCGCTGGCGGTGGCCGACGTGGCCCCCGAACTCGCCGAGGGACCGCTGCGCGGCCTGCGGGTCGGGATGCTGCACGGCAGGCTGCCCGCCGACGAGAAGGACACCGTGATGCGGGCCTTCGCCGCAGGCGAGATCGACGTGCTGGTGGCGACGACCGTGGTGGAGGTCGGCGTGAACGTGCCGAATGCGACCGCCATGGTGATCATGGATGCCGACCGTTTCGGAGTCAGCCAGCTGCACCAGCTGCGGGGACGGGTCGGCCGGGGCAGCGCGGCCGGACTGTGCCTGCTGGTCACCGACGCCGTGCCGGGCACCACCACCATGCAGCGTCTCGACGCGGTGGCCAGCACCACCGACGGCTTCGAGCTGGCCCGCCTCGACCTGGAGCTGCGTCGCGAGGGCGACATCCTCGGCGCGGCCCAGTCCGGCAGGCGATCGGGGCTGCGGCTGCTGTCGCTCCTCGACGACGAGGACGTCATCGCGCAGGCCAGGGATCGTGCGGAGGCCATCGTGGTCGGCGACCCCGCGCTGACCGAGCACCCGGGCCTGGCGGGGATGGTGGCGGATCTGGTGGACGAGGACCGGGCGGAATATCTGCAGAAGACGTGAGGGCGAGGCGGTCGCCATGCGTGCCCATGGTGTTCGGGACAGGCGCGTACCGGACCGCCCGCCTCGATCTTCGGCCGCCGCGAACGGCGGGAACGACGGGGGCGGCGGTCACGTCGTGGGAGCCTGCGCCACCGGGAGGACCTGCTGGCGACGTCCCATCAGGTCCATCGACGTCGGTTGCGTGGCCGATTTCGCAGCAGCGCCCCGCGGTTCGGGTTCGTCCGGCGGCCGGGACGGTGGCGCCCCGATGACACCGATGCCGACTGAGGCCGTCGACGGCGTGGGCGGGTCGGGGACTCCGGTGGCCGAGCGGTGGCGAACTGCCGACGACGAACGACGCAGGAGACAGCGAACGACTCGGCGCCAGCGCCACACACTGAATCGCCCGGCGCGGGGACGATGAAGCGACCGACGGGCGTATGGAGGAGACATGTCGATGCTCGGCACACCCGGTGCCGCCGCGTTCTCGGCTCGGATCATGCAGGGCCTGGTGCGGTGGAGCGAGGGCTCGGTGACCCGTCGCACCAGAGCCGTCTTTCCCGAGCTGCCCGGCGACACACGCGACATCACGATCCCCACGACGATCGCGCCTGCTCGCGCCGTGGTCTACCGCCCTGCGGCGGGCATCGCGCGGCCGCCCGTGCACGTGAACTTCCACGGCGGCGGGTTCGTCATGCCCGGAGTGTGGCTCGACGATCCGTTGTGCCGGTACCTGGCGGCCGAGGCGGGCGTGGTCGTCGTCAACGTCGACTACGTGGTGGCGCCGCAGCACCGGTTCCCCGCGCCCGTCCACCAGGCGTTCGAGGCCGTCCGGTGGATCGCCGACCATGGTGCCGAGCACGGCTGGGACGGCGGCAGGCTCACGGTCGGCGGCCAGAGCGCGGGCGGGGCGCTCGCGGCGGCTGCGGCCCGCCAGGCCTGGGAGCAGGGTGGGCCCGCGATCGCCCTGCAGGCCCTGCACTATCCGGTGCTCGATCTCACCGTTCCGGCCGGACAGAAGACCTCGGTGATCGCCAAGCCGATGCTGCGCCCCTGGATGGGCGACGTCTTCGACCACTCCTACGTGCCCGGCCGAAACCTGGCCGCCGATCGTCTGGCCTCGCCTGCCGCGCCGAGCGACACGACGGATCTCACCGGCATCGCCCCGGCGCTGGTGATCACGCCGGAGTACGACCTGCTCTATGCGGAGGGCCTGCGGTATTCGCGGCGCTTACGCGAGGTCGGCGCGCTGCGGGAGCACCACGACGTGCCGCAGGCCGACCACGGCTACGACGTCCGCGACCAGGCGAAGGCCCGTCGGGTCTACGCGCTGATCGCGCGGCACGTCCGCGAGGCCGCCGCGCGGGACTGACCGGACGACGGCCGTGGCGCCCCTCGCCCTTGATCGGGCCGGCTCGAGGAGGTGCACCAGGTCGGGTGTGTCGCGGGTTGACGACCTGCGGCACGGCGTCGCTCAGGCACAGCCGTAGCTGGATCAGCGCACCACTGACTACTGGCGACGCTGCCGGAGCGATGCCCACGCGGCGTGACCCCGTCGCGCGGCGAGATCCGGCAGCAGGACGTCGATCTCCTGGTGCGATGCGCTCCAGTTCGTCGGTGTGGTGGCGGTCAGCGTTCCTGGGACCGTCATTGGAACGGGACGAGCCTGCGCAGGCTCACGCAGCTGAACGAGTTCTCCGGCGAGACAACGCGACGCCGAAGAGGATCACGATGACGCCGACGAGTGTCCCGGCCAGCGGCTCGCCGAGGAACAGTGCGCCGAGCACGACGGATATCGCGGGCAGCAGGTAGGAGACGAGGGAGGCCTGCGGTGCTCCGTCGGTGCGGATGAGGGCGTAGTTGACGATGTAGGCCAGGCCGGTGCCCAGCACGCCGAGGATGAGGAGGGCCGCGACGGCCGGGGCGGTGACAGTGGTCGTGGCGACGTCCCCGAAAGGCAGCGCCAGTGCCAGCCAGCCGGTGGCGGCGAGGAGTTGGCAGGCGGACAGCGTGACCGGGGAGAGAGTCCTTGGCGCGAGGTGGCGGCCGATGTAGAGGTAGCTCACTGCGTAGGAGAACGCGGCGGCCAGGCAGCTGAGCGCGCCTGCGAGATCGATCCCGTGCGTGGTCCAGGGCTGGAAGATGAGCAGACAGCCGAGGAAGCCGAGGAAGAACCCGGCAGCCTGGGCCACAGTCGGTCTGTTCTGAGCGCGTAGCGCCAATGCCAGGAGCAGGGTCCAGAGCGGGGTGGTGGCATTGAGCGCTCCCGCGATGCCGGAGTCGACCCGGGTCTCCCCGACCGCGAACAGCAGGTAGGGCGCGGCGTTGGCCAGCAGGGCCGCGATGGTGAGGTGTCCCCACGTCGCGGCATCACGGGGCAGGGATAGCCGTCGCGCTCCGACGATGGCGAACAGGACGAGGGCGCCGAGGGCGAGTCGGCCGAACGTCAGCGTGACGGGGTCGAACCCCGCCAGGGCGATCTTGATCCAGAGGAAGTTCGACCCCCAGGCCAGCGCGAGGACGGCCAACAGGAGCGTTCCGCGTGTTCGTGCGGTCACGGGTCAATCATCCACGGCGAAGGTGTAGCGGAGTCCGGTGCGATCACCTCGGTGGACGAATCGCGAGACTTCGACGTTGCTGACGAGGTCGGCCCTCGACCGGGGCTGGTCAAGGGCCGACTTGTCGGTCTGAGGTTCAGTGCAGCCGATCGTTTTTGATCGCAGTCAGTAAGGCCCCGAATGTGGCGTGGCCGACGGTGAGGGTTCCGCCGTGCCGGTTCTTGGTGTCGCGTATGCCGACTGAGGTCGAGGAGATGCCGACCTCTACGCAGTTGTTGCCGTTCCCTGAACTTGCGGCTGCCTTCCGCCAGTGCGTGGAGGTCACCGGGATCATCATGTCTCCTTCGAGGATGAGTCTTCGTACTGCGTAGCGGCTTGAAGTAGGAACTCGTGAGACCTCGCTGTGTCGAGAGCCGATCCCAGGAGGCCGCTCCACACCCCACCGTAAACAGCGATGTCAGCGGCGCCATCGAGGTAATCGCCGTGGTGGACTTGTTCCACATAGACGATCTCCACAGCCGGTACGTTGCGGTCAGAAGGCGGCACCCTGAAGTAAGTGAAGGGGAACTCCGCGACACTGACAGGAGTCGTTGAGAACGGCAGGATGTAGAGGTGTCTGCTGATCGAAGCCCGCGCCGCCTGCGCGATGGCGCACACCGCGATCGACGATGGGGCGGGGATCTTCCGGCCTGCCACCCGGATCTCCGTCTGGCCACATGTCGAGTGGATTCGGGAGTGTGGTGATGCTGCGGCCGAGGAGGTTCGCCTTGCGGAGGCAGCGCTCGCCGAGGCACAGCAGATCATCGACGGGTACTGCTGGAGTGTTGCCGGGCTTCGTCTTGGTGAGACGGCGTCACTTGGAAGAGGAGAGCCCGAATCCGGCCGAGAAGACCCGGAGGACGGTCCACGCTTGATTGACCCCGAGATAGCCGACCCCACGGGGCGGTATGCGGAGTGGATGGAGTACCTGGATCGGACGGGTGCCGACATCGACCGGACGAAGGTCGTGCGGATGACAAGGCTTCGCGACGGGCGCACCGTCTGGTTGGAACGCGGCCCCGCGCAAAGGACTGGATCATATTCTGGAGCCGCAGAAGCGGGGCGCATTCGAGAGGATGGGAGTCCCACGCGAGAGGATTCCGGCTCTCGTGTTCGCGGCTCTCGAGCGTGGGGTCGTGGTCGGCTACAGCGGCCGGGATCGGCCGGTGTACGAGGTGGACTTCGACGGCGAGATTCGTCGGGTGGCCGTCACCGTTGCCGATGACGGTGGCATCATCGGCGCCCACCCCATACCGAGGAGACGTAGGCTCCGGCCGCACCCGCACCGAAAGTGAGTGACGATGACAGTCGACGTCGCCATCCTTGCGGGATGGCAGGAGGACCCCTTCTACTACGACGCAGGCGAGGGCGAGGACTACAACCACTCGATCGAGGAGGCCGCCGACTTCCTCGGACTCGGCTGGGAGCTGACCCGGGACATCGCCGCCTGGGACGAGGAATTCCAGGCGATCTACCAGCCCGCCGACACCCGGGCCTCGGTCTTTCCCACCCCCGAGAGCGAGAACGCCTGGTTGGAGAGAGGCAGAGAACTCGCCCGTCGCATCAAACAGGAGTCCACGGTCGTCGCACGGGTGAACTATCGGGCCGACGGCACCATCCCTGACTGGACCTGCGTCTTCTGACCCGAAGACGCTGGGGATGGGCCGTATCGTGACGGCAGGCCGCCGAGTGAAGGTCGAGAACGCGGACTTCTACGGGAGCGGATCGTCGATCACGTCTTCGCCGGACTCGTGTGCGGCAGGCGCATCGGTGAGACCGCAGGCGCGATGCCCGTTGCAGACGGGTCGGAAGATCCGGCCCCGACTGCATCGGAGGTAAGCGGTGGCGACCGTCGAATTGTTCATCTTGACGGGCTGGAACGAAGGGCCGTTCTACTACGACAACGGAGATCCCGGAGAATCCCTCAACCACTGGATCGACGAGGAGAGCATCGCGTTCCTTCAACTGGACGACGACCTCGTCCGCGACATCACTGCCTGGGACGAGGAGTATCAGGACCTCTACGACCCCGACGACCCGCAGGGCTCGGGGTTTCCCACCTCGCAGGCCAAGACTGCCTGGATCGAGCGAGGCAAGGAGCTGGCCGCGAGGATCAAGCGCGAGTCTCCGGTGGTCGCCAGCGTCGACTACCAGGGCAACGGCAGCATCCCCGAAGGCACCTGCGTGTTCTGACCGGTCGGAGTCCTAGGGCTCTGGGGAGGCCGCCGCCTGCGCCGGAGGTGACCGGCGAACCGTCCTCGGCGGCGGCCGACGACGGTCGACGACGCCATTCACCGGGCCGACAGGAGGACTCCGCCCCGCCGGCCGGAAGGCTCGGCGGGGCGAAAGCTGAACACGCTCAGCCGCTCGTCACCCTGCCTCGGGCGGCCCGGCGCCTGCGCAGCAGCACGCCTGCGACCGCCGCGCTGTTGGCCGCCTCCGGTCCGGCGACGCCTTCGATCGCGCCATGGCCGAACTCGCGGGGATGCCGGGTCAGCCGCTTCTCCATGCTGTAGCTGAGAAAGGTCGGCACCTCGGCTCCGCCTGCGGGCAGGCTGCCGATCGGGAAGCCCACCGCCGTGCCGCGCAGCCACGCGGGCCACGACCGGCGGAAAGTCGGAGCGTGACAGCATCGCCCGCTCGCGCAGCGGGTGGACGGTGCTGTGACCGGTGCCGGTCAACAGGTGTCCGAAGGCCTCGCTGAGCGCGAACAGCGCCACGACGACGTCGATGCCGTCCAACAGTTCGCCGACGCCGAAGGCGAGTCGGGCTGGCCGGTCTGCGAGTCGATGCCGATCAGCCCGATGGTGATGATCGACAGGCAGGGCGACCAGACCCGTCCAGGAGGTTGCGGCCGAGCAGCGCACTGACGGTCACGAACGCCACGGCCATCACCGGCCACGTACTCGGGCGGCCCGAAGGTCGTGGCGAGGTCGGCGACCGCAGGCGCCAGGAAGGTGAGCGCGAGGGTGCCGATCGTGCCCGCGATGAAGCTGCCGATCGCCGCGAGTGCCCAGCCGTAGTCGGCCATACGGCCGGGGTGCGGGGCGCCGAGCAGCAGCGCGGCGGCGACGAAAAGGCCCGCCGAGGTCACCACGTAGCCGAGCACCGGCAGCGGCAGGGCGAACGTCACGAGCGTGGCGACCACGGCCGCCAGGCGCAGCACCGCCTTGGACTGCCAGGCGACGCCGTCCGATGCCGCAGCACCGACTGCCCGAGCAGCGTCGCGCCGACGAGACCGAGCAGCACGCCGATCGGCAGCGGCACGGCGGCGGGGGCCGACGACCGCACCGGTGTCGGGCAGCCGGAGCGCGCATCGGTGATTACCAGCACGGCTGCGAGCAGCATCAACGCGCCGAAGGCCCCGGCGGCGAGCACATGAGCACCGCGCGAGAGATCAGGATGGCCCTGCTGCGGGACGCGGCGGGGGCGCGCTGAGGGCGCCCCGGCCACCTCACCTCGGGTTGATCAACCGGAGGTAGAGGAACCTCGGGCCGCCGGTGAGCATCGTCCAGGCGCCCGGATCGGCCGCCTCGCACGCCGGCAGCGGCGCGGGCTCCTCGAGCCGGTCCACCACGAAGCCCGCCTCGCGCAGCGCGGTGAAGGTCGCGCTCAGCGGGCGGCGGTAGAACTGCACCCGGTGCCGGTGTCCGGCGAGATTCCACTCGTCGGTGAGCAACTCCGTCTCGAAGTAGCGGGTGCCCTCGAACCAGTGCCAGTCCTCCGGATGGTGCACGGAGGCCACCACCGTCCCGCCGGGCCGCAGCACCCGACGGAACTCGGCCAGCGTCGGCCCCCAGTCCCGCAGGTAGTGCAGGACCAGCGAGGCGGTCACCAGGTCGACCGAGTCGTCCGCCAGGAAGTCCAGCGGCCGGGCGACGTCGGCCCGGTGGAAGTCGATCCGGTCGCCGAACCGGGCACGGGCGATGTCCACCATGCCCTGGCTGCGATCGATGCCGGTGACCCGCGCGCCCCGATCGGCGAGCTCGGCCGCCAGCAGTCCCGCCGCGCTGCCGACGTCGAGCACCCGCAGGCCCGCCACCTCGCCCGCGAGGCCCAGGATCGCGGGCCGGTCGTAGTAGACCTGGAAGGGATTGACACCCGAGTGCTCCGCGTAGGCGGCGCTGAATTCGTCATAGGGAGCGGCGGCGGCCTCCCGCGCCCGGCTCAGGATCTCGTCGACGATCTCGGTCTTGGCGTCGGCGTAGTTCTGGATGTACTGCCAGGTGCGGCTCGCCAGCTCCCGCTTGGCGGTGGCGTAGCGGTCCCGTTCCTCGTCGTGGGTCCGCAGCCGGTCGCGGAAGAGCCGATACCGTTCGATCTCGGGGCAGCCGCGTGAGTAGACGTGCAGGTTGACATTGGTGTCCGGGCCCTTGAACGCGCGATGCTCGTCCCGCGCCGGCTCCCGGATGACCAGCCGGTACCCCGCGCCTGTCAAGGCCGGGACGTAGGCGGGCTCGTCGGCGGAGTCGGGAACGACCAGCAGGACGTCGACGATCGGCTTGGCGCATAACCCCGGAACCGAGGTCGACCCGATGTGCTCCAGCGCGACGACCCGGTCGCCGAGCAGCCCGCGAATCCGCTCGGCCTCCCGCTCGTAGAGCCTCGGCCACTCCGGGTCGTAGTCGGCGAGGGTGACGGTGGAGTTCAGCTTCGGCGGCTCGGCAACCCAGCTCGAGCGGATGTCCTCATCGGAGTAGTGGGCACGATCGCGTTCGGACACGGCGCTGGCTTCCTTCCTCAGGGCAGTCGGACACCGTAACACCGAGGGGATGCGCGGGGTCCCCGGCTGAGGCGGAGGTGGAAACGGATTCGCCGGGTCGTGGAACGGGCGGCGGTCCGCAGGCGAAGGCGGCTGCTCGCCGTGGCGGGCGGGGCGAGGCGAATCCGGCCCGTCCCGCCAAGGAGACGGGCGGGCCTGCTCGGCGTCGACGTCGGCCGTCGCCCGGCCGAGCCGGGGCCGCCGCTCGCGGTGGGCAGGCCCGGCGGCCGGTCGCAGCCGGTCGGGTCAGTGCTCGGTGTCGACGGGTTTCGCGGGGCGGTCGACACCGGGGTCGGCGGGCTGGACGGCGTCGAGGTGCACGGTGAGGGCGACGCGGCCGCGTGCGTCGCGGCGCGCGACGGCATGTCCGGTGCGGTCCACGCCGTCCAGCCGGAGCGACATCGGCTGCCCCTCGTCCACGAAGTTGCGCCACCACTTCTTGGACTCGGGAATCATGACGGGGATCGTGACGACGTCCCCCCGCCGCCGGTAGCCCACCGGCGTGCTGATGGTGCGTCCCGAGCGTCGCCCCACGTAGGTGACCTCGGTGAGATACCGGCCTGCCAGCCTGCCCCAGCGTGGCGAGGCGCGCAGGGCGTTCACCCCCTTGTTGACCCGGTCGACCAGTGTGCGCGGGAGCGGACCTCGGTACGGCAACGCGACCTCCATCGTCGACGCAGGCAACTGCGGCGGTGGTTTCGGGATCGTGCCGACTGCGTCGG
Organism: Actinoalloteichus fjordicus; assembly: GCF_001941625.1. Classification (NCBI taxonomy): domain Bacteria; kingdom Bacillati; phylum Actinomycetota; class Actinomycetes; order Pseudonocardiales; family Pseudonocardiaceae; genus Actinoalloteichus; species Actinoalloteichus fjordicus. Next base: position 6,061,506 of record NZ_CP016076.1, on the reverse strand, counting down.
CGGGTCGAACGACGGTGCGGGACCGTCGTGCCACCGCCCGCGATCGGCGATAAGCGGACTAGCATCTCCACTTAGCTTCGACGCTAGCAGCGCCACCGGTCCGATCCCGCCCTGCGAGGTGAAGTGAGAAGGATGAACGCCGAGCCGTCTCGGATGCCGAGCCCGACCGGCGTGGACCGTGCGCCCGATGCGGACGCCCGTGACGAGCTGCGCACCGACGCCCGGCGCAACCGCGACCGCATCGTCGAGGCGGCCCGCGACCTGTTCGCCGCCCGAGGACTCGACGTGCCGACGGCCGCGATCGCGCGGCGGGCAGGCGTCGGCGTTGCGACGCTCTACCGTCGCTTTCCCACCAAGGAGTCGCTGGTCGGCGCGGTGTTCGCCGAGAAGTTCGCGGTGTGCGCCTCGATGGTCGGCGACGCGTTGGACGATCCCGACCCGTGGCGCGGCTTCTGCACGATGATCGAGCAGATCTGCGTCATGCAGGCCCGCGATCGCGGTTTCAGCGCTGCCTTCTTCGCCGCGTACCCCGGCACCGTCGACGTCGATCGGGGCCGGGAGGAGGCGATTCGAGGGTTCGTCGACCTGACCCGGCGAGCCAAGGCGAGCGGCCGACTGCGCCCCGACTTCGTGCAGCACGATCTGGCGTTGCTGCTCATGGCCAACGGCGGCGTCGTCGCGGACTCCGCCGAGGCCGGGCTCGCCGCGTCCCGACGCCTCGTGGCGCTCCTGCTCGACGCGTTCCGAGCCGACCGGAGCGCGCCGATCGACCCGCTGCCGCCGCCCGCGCCGCTCCGGCTGCGCGACGTCGTCGGCTAGTTGCCGGTCGGGCCTGCCGCCTGCCGCACCCGGCTGGGCCGCGATCGGTCCTGCGCGGCCCTCGCGGGTGGTTCTCGTCCTCGGGCCGTGCTCTGCGGCCGCCCCGTTGATCCGTGCTCGATCTCATCGCCGACCGTGTCCGGCCGCGAGCGACCGCGAGGGTCGACGCCGAGGCGGCTGGCGGGCGGCTCGACGTCACGAACCGCCCGGATTCACGAGCGTCCCGACTGCGACGGCGCCACGGGGTCGGGTGTCGCGCGCCGCCGAGAGGGCGGGTGGCAGAAGGGAGCGGGTCCGCGCGGAGCCTGGCACGAGCGGGGGCCGGACATGCCGATGGACCGCCGAAGCCGCGCAGTATCCGCCGATTCGAGATGTCGATCACATCACGACGCGAAGAACACCGCGTTTTCTTCCGGTGGGCGAAAAGTGGCGAGTTCGACCGTTGGGAGAGTCCTCCCAGCGGGCGGGAGGAAGCCGGTACGGTCGCCGGCAGCGAGAACTCGCTGATCGGAAGGGGAGCCCGTATGTTCCGGAAGGTCCTGGTCGCCAATCGAGGCGAGATCGCGATTCGGGCGTTTCGCGCCGCTTACGAGCTGGGCGCGGGGACGGTCGCCGTCTTCCCGCACGAGGACCGGAACTCGGTACACCGCCTCAAGGCCGACGAGGCCTACGAGATCGGCGAACCCGGCCACCCCGTCCGCGCCTACCTGTCGGTGACCGAGATCGTCGCCGCCGCCCGCCGCGCGGGCGCCGACGCGGTGTACCCCGGTTACGGCTTCCTCTCCGAGAATCCCGAACTCGCCAAGGCCTGCGCCCAGGCGGGCATCACCTTCGTCGGACCCTCGCACGAGATCCTGGAACTGGCGGGCAACAAGGCCCGCGCGGTGGACGCCGCCCGCGCCGCCGGGCTGCCCGTGCTCGCCTCCGTCCCGCCGACCGCCGACATCGACGAACTGGTCACCGCCGCCCAGGACATGACGTTCCCGGTGTTCGTGAAGGCGGTCGCAGGCGGCGGAGGTCGGGGCATGCGCCGGGTGGCGCGGCCCGAGGAGCTGCGCGAGTCGGCCGAGGCGGCGATGCGCGAGGCCGAGTCGGCCTTCGGCGATCCCACCGTGTTCCTCGAACAGGCCGTCGTCAATCCTCGGCACATCGAGGTGCAGATCCTCGCCGACGGGACCGGCGCGGCCATCCACCTCTACGAGCGCGACTGCTCGGTGCAGCGACGGCACCAGAAGGTCATCGAGATCGCCCCGGCCCCCAACCTCGACCCCGCGCTGCGCGAGCGGATCTGCGCCGACGCCGTCGCGTTCGCCCGACAGATCGGCTACGTCAACGCAGGCACCGTGGAGTTCCTGGTCGACGAGCGCGGCAACCACGTGTTCATCGAGATGAACCCGCGCATCCAGGTCGAGCACACGGTTACCGAGGAGGTCACCGACGTCGACCTCGTGCAGTCTCAGCTGCGCATCGCCGCCGGGGCGACGCTGGCTGACCTCGGCCTGGCGCAGGAGGGCATCACCCTGCGCGGCGCCGCCCTGCAGTGTCGGATCACCACCGAGGACCCCGGCAACGGGTTCCGTCCGGACACGGGCACCATCAGCGCCTACCGCTCGCCCGGCGGCGCGGGCATCCGGCTCGACGGCGGCACCACCTTCGCGGGCACCGGGATCAGCGCGCACTTCGACTCGATGCTGGTGAAGCTGTCCTGCCGAGGCCGGGACTTCGCCACCGCCACCGCGCGGGCCAGGCGGGCGCTGGCCGAGTTCCGCATCCGAGGCGTCGCCACCAACATCCCCTTCCTCCAGGCGGTGCTGGAGGACCCGGACTTCCAGGCGGGCCGTGTCACCACCTCGTTCATCGAGCAGCGGCCGAGGCTGCTCACCGCCCGCCAGTCCGCCGACCGGGGCACCCGGCTGCTGACCTACCTGGCCGACGTCACGGTGAACCGGCCGCACGGCGATCGGCCGAGCACGCTGGACCCGGTGCACAAGCTCCCCGACATCGACCTGGAGACCGCGCCGCCCGCGGGATCGCGGCAGCGGCTGCTGGAACTGGGCCCGGTCGGCTTCGCGTCCTGGCTCCGGAACTCCGAGGCCGTCGGCGTCACCGACACGACCTTCCGCGACGCCCACCAGTCGCTGCTGGCCACCCGCGTACGTACCAAGGACCTGCTGGCCGTCGCGCCGCACGTGGCGCGGCTGACGCCCGAGCTGCTGTCGCTGGAGTGCTGGGGCGGCGCGACCTACGACGTCGCCCTGCGCTTCCTGGCCGAGGACCCCTGGGAGCGGCTCGCCGCACTGCGCGAGGCGGTGCCCAACATCTGTCTCCAGATGCTGCTGCGCGGGCGCAACACCGTCGGCTACACGCCGTATCCGGAGGAGGTGACCAGCGCCTTCGTCGCCGAGGCCACCAAGACCGGCATCGACGTCTTCCGCATCTTCGACGCGCTGAACGACGTCGAGCAGATGCGCCCGGCGATCGAGGCCGTCCGCGAGACCGGACAGGCCGTCGCCGAGGTCGCCCTCTGCTACACGGCCGACCTCTCCGACCCGGGCGAGCAGCTCTACACCCTCGACTACTACCTGCGGCTGGCCGAGCAGATCGTGGCGGCGGGTGCGCACGTCATCGGCGTCAAGGACATGGCGGGCCTGCTCCGGCCGCCCGCCGCCGCGACGCTGATCAGCGCGCTGCGCCGGGAGTTCGACCTGCCGGTCCACCTGCACACCCACGACACGCCGGGCGGGCAGCTCGCCACCTACCTGGCCGCCGTGCAGGCCGGGGTCGACGCCGTCGACGGCGCTGCGGCGTCCATGGCGGGCACCACCTCGCAGCCGCCGCTGTCCGCCGTGATCGCCGCCACCGACCACACGCCGCGGGCCACCGGGCTCACCCTGTCCTCGGTCTGCGACCTGGAGCCCTACTGGGAGGCGGTCCGCCGGATCTACCGGCCCTTCGAGTCGGCGCTGCCCTCGCCGACCGGTCGCGTGTACCGCCACGAGATCCCCGGCGGCCAGCTGTCGAACCTGCGCCAGCAGGCCATCGCGCTGGGCCTCGGCGATCGGTTCGAGCAGATCGAGTCGACCTACGCCGCCGCCGACGACATCCTCGGCAGGCTGGTCAAGGTCACGCCGTCGTCCAAGGTGGTCGGCGACCTGGCCCTGCATCTGGTGGGCGCGGGCGCCGACCCGGCCGACTTCGAGTCCGATCCGGGCCGCTTCGACATCCCGGACTCGGTGATCGGCTTCCTGCACGGCGAGCTGGGCGACCCGCCCGGCGGCTGGCCCGAGCCGTTCCGTGCGAAGGCGCTGGCGGGCCGTTCCGGCGCGCGGCAGATCGTGCCGCTCACCGAGGAGGACCGCCGAGGCCTCGACGAGGACCGCCGCGCGACGCTGAACCGGCTGCTCTTCCCCGGCCCGGCCAAGGAGTACACGGCACACCACGAGGAGTACGGCGACACGAGTCTGCTGCGCAGCAAGGACTTCTTCTACGGGCTGCGCCCCGGCGAGGAGTACTCGGTCGACCTCGAACGCGGCGTCCGGCTGTACATCACGGTGGAGGCGATCGGCGAGGCCGACGAGCGCGGGATGCGCACCGTGATGGCCACGCTGAACGGTCAGCTCCGGCCCATCCAGGTCCGGGATCGCTCCATCGCCTCCGCCGTGCCGGTGGCCGAGAAGGCCGATCGCGGCAATCCCGGCCACATCGCCGCGCCGTTCGCGGGCGTGGTCACCGTCTCGGTGGCCGAAGGCGACACGGTGGAACAGGGCCAGACCGTCGCCACCATCGAGGCGATGAAGATGGAGGCGGGCATCACCGCTCCCAAGGGCGGCACCGTCCGGCGGCTCGCGATCGGCTCCGTCGCCCAGGTGGAGGGTGGCGACCTGCTGCTCGAACTGGACTGAACCCCCGCACCGGGCCGAGGAGACCCCGACGAATCCCCTCGGTCCGGTGCCGTGGACCGTGCGGAGCCGGGTCGTGCACCGCGCTTCGCACGAAGCGGACGCGACCGGGCGGCGGACGATCACGCCGCCTGCCGCGTTGCCGTGCTCCTGCGCGGTCCGCCTGCGAGCACCCGACCTCGCCCGCCCGCCGGGTCAGTCGTCCCGCTCGGTGCCGTCCTCGTCGGCGATGCCCAGCTTGTCGTGCAGCCCGGCCAGCAGCTCGCGGAGCAGTTCGGTGAGCTGCTCGCGCTGTGCGGGATCGAGGTGGTCGATGAGCGACTCCTCGTGCCGAAGCAGGTCGTCGACACTGCGTTCGACCAGGGCGTGCCCCTCGGCGGTCAGCTCGGCGCTGATCGTGCGCCTGCCGGACTCCGTCCGCCGCACCAGGACCAGGCCCTCCGCCTCCGCCTTGGCCACCCGCTGCGTGATGGCGCCCGCGCTGATCAGGCTGCGCCGGGCGAGGTCTCGGGGGGCGAGCCGGTAGGGCGGGCCTTCGCGGCGCAGGGTGCTGAGCAGATCGAGCGTCGCGCGGTCGATGTCCAGGGCGGTGAGGGTGCGAACTCGTTCGTCGCCGAGCAGCTTGCCCACCCGCCAGAGCCGGGTGATCACGCCGATGGATGCCACGGGCGTGTCCGGTCGTTCCCTGGCCCAGGCGAGCGCGATGCGATCCGTCGAGTCGGAGCCGGTCATGGTGTTAGCCTAGCCCAGATATGTTTAGGCCTAAACAAGGAGCGCTCCTGATGCAACGCACTGCCGTCGTGACGGGTGGAGGAACCGGTATCGGGCGGGCGACGGCCCGTGAGCTGGTGGCGGCGGGCTTCGAGGTCGTCGTCATCGGCAGACGTCCCGAGCCGCTGGCGGAGACCGTCGCGGAACTCGGCTCGGCAGTCACCGCCCTGTCCTTGGACGTCTCGGACCCCGCTGCCCTGACCGAGGCCGCCCCGCGACTGCCCGCCGCCGTTGACGTGGTGGTGAACAACGCGGGCGGCAACACCGACATCGGGCGTCCTGCGCCCCCGGAGGGAGACCTCGTCGCCCTGCGCGACTCCTGGCAGGCCAACCTCGACGCCAACCTCCTCAGCGCGATGCTGTTCACCGAGCTGTTGCGGCCTCGGCTCGCCGAGAACGGCCGGGTGATCACCATTGGCTCCATCGCGGCGCGGTACGGCGCGGCGGGCTACGGCGCGGCCAAGGCGGCCGTGGAGGCCTGGAGCGCGGGGCTGGCCTTCTCGCTCGGCGGACGAGGGATCACCGCGAACGTCGTCGCGCCGGGGTACACCGAGGACACCGAGTTCTTCCGGGGCCGGATGACCGACGCGCGTCGCACGACGCTCATCGAGAAGACCGCCACCAAGCGGGTCGGCCTCGCCACCGACGTCGCCGCCGTGATCGGCTTCCTGGCCTCGCCGCAGTCCGGGCACGTGACCGGCCAGGTGCTGCACGTCAACGGCGGCGCCTATCTGGGCGGCTGACTACTCGAGGCCCGTCTGCGCAGCGGCCTTCTGCCGGGTCGAGTCCCTGGGGCAGGCTCGGCCGGTGGCGCGCGATGACCGCGACGGTCTCGTGCGGGCAGGCGTCCTCTGTGCCGGGCAGGCGCCTCCCGCGCCTCGCTGCAGTGTCGCCGTGTCGCCGCACGTGGTCGGGGCGGGCGGGACGTGCGGCCACGACATCGCCGCTGCGGCCTCGGCACGGAACGGATCTCGGATCGCGGGCAACAGGGACTCAGATCCGCAGCCCTGCGGCGCACCGCCCGACGATCCGCAGCCGCCGCCCGTCCGCAGCACGGCCCGCCGAGACCAACCGCGCGCCGGGCCGGACCGCCGCGCGGTCTCGCCCCGCTCCGGCGGCCTGCACGCCGATGCCGTCCGAGGATGGGCGAGGATGACCCGGTGACTCGGATCGTGGCGGGCAGCATGGGCGGCAGACGGATCACGGTGCCGCCGCGTGGCACCCGGCCGACCTCGGAACGGGTCCGCGAGGCCCTGTTCAACGCCGTCGAGTCGCTGCTGGATCTGCGCGATGTCCGGGTGCTGGACCTGTACGCGGGGTCCGGGGCGCTGGGACTGGAGGCCTTGTCACGGGGCGCGGGGGAGGCGGTGTTCGTCGAGTCGGACCGCCGCGCCGGGCTCGTCCTGCGTCGCAACATCGACACGCTGCGGCCGGGCGGCGCCGTGGTCCGGTCGGGCACGGTGGAGTCGGTGCTCTCCGCACCAGCCGAGCAGCCCTTCGATCTCGTCCTGGCCGATCCGCCGTACGACGTGCCGACCGACGGGCTCGAGTCGGTGCTGGGCCTGCTCGTCCACCAGGGCTGGACGCGGCCGGGGAGCCTGGTCGTGGTGGAGCGGGCCGTCCGCGACCGTCCGCCCCGGTGGCCGAGCCCGTTGCAGGCGCTGCGTGAGAAGCGCTACGGCGACACCGTCCTGTTCTGGGGCGACCACGACGAGGAGCACGGCGACGATCGCGGCGACGCCGCGTCCTGACCCGGCCGCTTCGACGGCGCGAGACGGCGCGAGACGAGAGACGACCGCCGACGGCGATCACCGAATCGCGAGCAGGCCGCCCGAGGGCTCCGCACGCCGGGCCCGTGGACGGGACGCGCGGGCCCCGCCCGCCGCGACAGGCCGAGCTGATCGACCTCGATCGAGAACTACTCGAGGTGTTTCCGATCACGGCTCGACTCGCAATCGCAGGTGGGCCGAGAGCAGGCTGCTAGCGTCCCGCCTCATGAGACGCGCCGTCTATCCAGGCTCGTACGACCCGGTCACCAACGGCCACCTCGACATCATCGAGCGCGCGGCCGGGCAGTTCGACGAGGTCGTCGTCGCCGTCTTGATCAATAAGAGCAAGAAGAGCCTGTTCACCGTCGAGGAACGGCTGGACATGCTGCGGGACGTCGCGAACGAGTGGCCGAACGTGCGGGTGGACTCCTGGCACGGACTGCTCGTCGACTACTGCCGCACGCATGAGATCCAGGCCATCGTCAAGGGCCTGCGTGCCGTCAGCGACTTCGACTACGAGTTGCAGATGGCCCAGATGAATCAGCGGCTCTCCGGGGTGGAGACCCTGTTCATGGCCGCGAATCCGGTCTACAGCTTCCTGGCCAGCTCGCTGGTCAAGGAGATCGCCACCTACGGCGGCGACGTGTCCGCCCTGGTGCCCGCCGCCGTCGAGCGCCGCATCGTCGAGCGGATGGCCGAACTCGGCTGAGCCTGCGGTCGGCCCTCGCGGCGGTGGGCGAGGCAGGTCACAGTCCGACACGCCTGGTGGTCGAATTGTGACTCTGTGTTGATGCCCCCGCTATCGTCTCGATCATGATGACCATCACTCGACGTACCGTCGCAGCCCTGCTCTTCGCCCTTCTCGCGCTGCTGCCCTTCGGCGGGGCAGGCCTGGCCGCCGCTCCGTCGGTCGGCTCGCTGGTCGCCTTCGCCCAGCAGCCCGACTGCGGCGACACCTCGGGCTTTGCCCAGGTCGACCTCTCCTCGCTGCCGCCAGAGGCCACCGTGACCGCAGAGCTGATCCAGGCGGGCGGCCCCTTCCCGCATCGCCAGGACGGCGTCGTCTTCGGCAACCGGGAGCGCGTGCTGCCCGACTGCGAGCGCGGCTATTACCACGAGTACACGGTGGAGACGCCGGGACTGTCGCACCGGGGCGCACGACGTCTTGTCACCGGGGAGAATGACGAGTACTTCTACACCAACGACCACTACGCGAGCTTCGTGCTGGTGGACGTGCAATCCTGATCGTGCGGGCTCTGGGCGTGGGACACGCGCACGGCGACCGCATCCCTGACGGCGTCCGGCGGGCAGGGCAGACTTGACGCCGTAGCCGAACGGCGTGCTGCTGCGAGGAGTCGAAATCGTGTACCGGGTGTTCGAGTCGCTCGACGAGTTGGTGACGATCGTCGAGGACGCACGGGGAGTCCCGATGACCTCCGGGTGCGTCGTCCCTCGCGGCGACGTGCTCGAACTCCTCGACGACATCCGCGATGCGCTTCCCGGTGAGCTGGACGACGCCCAGGACGTGCTCGACCATCGGGACGAGGTCGTCGGCAAGGCATCAGAACAGGCCGAGCAGACCATCGGTCAGGCGCAGTCCGAGGCCGAGCAGCTCATGGCCCAGGCTCGCGGCGAGGCGGAACGGATGGTCGCCGAGGCGAGGATGCACGCGGAGCGGATGCTCGCCGAGGCGCACTCCGAGGCCGACCGCGCCGTGGCCACCGGAAACCATGAGTACGAGGAGTTCGTCGCCCGCGCCAGGGCCGAGGCCGAACGGATGGTTCAGGCGGGCCGAGCCTCCTACGAGCAGTCCGTGGAAGAGGGTCGCGCGGAGCAGGCGCTGCTGGTCTCGCAGGCCGAGGTGGTCCAGGCCGCCCACGGCGAGTCCAGCAGGATCGTCGAGGCGGCGGGCGTGGAGGCCGAGCGGCTGCGCTCGGAGTGCGACGCCTACGTCGACGCCAAGCTGGCCGACTTCGAGGAGCTGCTCGATCGCACGCTGCGGACGGTCGGCAAGGGGCGTCAGCAGCTGCGCGCGCCCTCCAGGACGGCCTTCGACTACAGCGAGTGGGAACAGCGCTCCAGCATGCCCGGCTGACACTCCGCGCGGGCGGGGATCCCCGCAGGCGTGCCTGCCACCCGGCGCGCCCCGCGACCGGTGTCCCGCTCGACCAGCGCCTCTGTCGACGTCCTCGGCATTCGTGCAGGCAGGGGGCGTCCGGCTCGCGATCCCGCTGGTCTCGGGGCGGGCGATCTCAGCCGGATTTCACCCGGCGGCCCCTCCTCGCGTAACCTGTCTCGGTTGGACCTGTTCCACTCCCATATTGAGATCGTTGATGTCTATGCACTCCAGAACATCTTCCGGCGCGAGTCCCGCTCCGTCCGGGCCGTGGGTCATCGACACCCGCGAGCTCGGCCGACGAGCAGGCTCCAGCCGTCGTTATCACCGCAGCCTGCCGCCGAGCACGCGCCTGGGCCTCGACCTCGTCGCGGTCCCGGATCAGGGCGAGGTCGTCCTGGACATCCGGCTCGACTCCGTGGTCGAGGGCGTACTCGTGGCGGGCACCGCCACCGCGCCGCTGGAGGGCGAGTGCTCCCGTTGTCTCGACTCGATCCTCGATGAGGTCGAGGTCGAGGTGACCGAGCTGTTCGCCTATCCGGAGAGCGCCACGGACGAGACCACCGAGGAGGACGAGCTTCCGCGCGTGGTCGACGAGCTGATCGACCTGGAGCCGGTGGTTCGCGACGCCGTCCTTCTCGCGCTACCATCTTCGCCGCTGTGCTCGCCCACCTGCGCCGGACTGTGCGTCGACTGCGGTGGGAAGTGGGCCGAACTCGGCCCCGACCATCGCCATGAGACGATGGATCCTCGTTGGGCCGCTCTACAGCAGCGGTTCGGTGACACCAGCACCCCCAGCACCACTCTTGACAAGTCGGAGGAGAACTAGCCGTGGCCGTCCCGAAGCGCAAGATGTCGCGCTCCAACACGCGCTCCCGTCGCTCCCAGTGGAAGACCACGGCGCCCACCCTGGTGGTCTGCCCGAATCGCAACTGCCGTGAGCAGAAGCTGCCCCACACGATCTGCCCGAGCTGTGGCACCTACGACGGCCGCCAGATCGCGCGGCCGGCCTGATCTCGAAGCGCACGGCTTCGTGGGCGCACACGGTTCCAGGGGACGATCCCGAGATCATTCCGCACTGCTGACCGCGCTCGGCGTCGACATCGGCGCCGAGCTGCTGGACCTTGCCTTGACGCACCGGTCCTATGCATATGAGAACGGCGGCCTGCCGCCGAACGAGCGCCTGGAGTTCCTCGGCGACGCCGTTCTCGGTCTGGTGATCACCGATCACCTGTATCGACAGCATCCGGACCTGCCCGAGGGACAACTCGCCAAGCTCCGCGCCAGTGTCGTCAACATGCACGCCCTCGCGGGCGTGGCTCGTGAACTCGGCGAAGGCGGCCTCGGCGCGCACCTGCTGCTCGGCAAGGGCGAGGAGCTGACCGGCGGGCGGGACAAGGCGAGCATCCTCGCCGACGGACTGGAGGCCGTCATCGGCGCCGTCTATCTCCAGCACGGCGTGGAGACGGCCCGCCAGACGGTGCACCGCATGTTCGACGTCTTGCTGGCGGAGGCTCCGCTGCGCGGCGCAGGCCTGGACTGGAAGACCAGCCTCCAGGAGCTGACCGCCGCCGCAGGCCTCGGCGTTCCCGAGTACCGGGTGGCCGAAGAAGGCCCCGACCACCGCAAGGAGTTCACCGCGACGGTGATCATCGGCGGGCAGGGCATGGGCACCGGCGTCGGCCGCACCAAGAAGGAGGCCGAGCAGCGCTCGGCCGAGACGGCATGGCGCCTGCTGTCCGACCAGCTCCGCACCGCCGCCGAGGAGATCGGCGAGAGCCAGGACGCCGAGTCGGGGGCAGCTCAGCAGGAGGGTGCTGCCGAGACGGGCCTCGCGAGCGACTTCGAGGCAGGCCTCGCGAAGGCTGCCGAGGGCTCGACGGCGGATGTCGACCAGCCGGACACCGCACCAGAGAAGACGTAGTTCGCGGGCGGTCGATGATCGGCGCCTGCCCGCAGGCGAAGGCGAGAGTCAGTCGTGCCAGAACTGCCCGAGGTCGAGGTCGTCCGTCTCGGTCTGCTCGATCATGCCGTCGGCCGCACGATCGCCGACGTCGAAGTGCTGCACCCCCGCGCGGTGCGCCGACACGAGCCCGGCCCGGCCGACTTCGTCGCCCGGCTGCGCGGCGCGCGGTTGACGGCGGCGAACCGCCGGGGCAAGTATCTGTGGCTCGAACTGACGGGTGCCGTGGCGGCGGCCTCGGAGTTCGTCGGGGCGAGCCTGGCCGCCGAGGACGAGACCGACGGCTCGAACGGAGTCGTCGGTGCTCAGGCGGACCCCGAATCGGGCCGCGGGCACGACGTCGTCCGGCCGCCCTCGCCGTCGGCGGTGGAGGGCGCCGCGCTGCTCGTGCATCTGGGGATGAGCGGCCAACTGCTGGTCAAGGACTCCGCCGCGCCGGACGAGCGGCATCTCCGGGTCCGATTCCGGTTCGCCGACGGCGGCGAGTTGCGCTTCGTGGATCAGCGCACCTTCGGCGGGCTGACGTTGGCCGACCTGCTGGAGGTCGACGGAACGACGCTGCCGGTTCCCGTCGCCCACATCGGCCGTGACCCGCTGGACCCGAGGTTCGACGCCGCAGCCGTCGTCGAGGCGATGCGCAGGCGGCGCACCGGGGTCAAGCGGGCGCTGCTCGATCAGACGCTCGTCTCGGGCGTCGGCAACATCTACGCCGACGAGGCGCTCTGGCGGACCCGGCTGCACTGGGCGCGGCCGACGGCGAGTCTGCCTGCGGCGAAGGCGGCCGAGCTGGTCAATGCCGCCGCCGACGTCATGCGCGAGGCGCTGGGGCAGGGCGGCACGTCCTTCGACGCCCTCTACGTCAACGTGAACGGCCAGTCCGGGTACTTCGACCGCTCGTTGGCGGTGTACGGCCAGGAGGGCCTGCCCTGCCCGCGCTGCGCCAGCCCGGTGCGCCGCGATCCGTTCATGAACCGGTCCGCCTTCTCCTGCCCCGGCTGTCAGCCTGAACCCGCCGACGCCCATCGCTGAGCCGGGAGAGCCCGGCAGCGTTCGTCCGATCGGCGGTTCCCGCTGTGCTGCCTCGGGCATCAGTGCTCGATGCTCGTGACTGCGGTCCGCAGCAGCGGGGCCTGCGGTAGCCCATAGGGCCTGCCTACCCACGTGACCATCGGAGTCGTCTGCTGCCTCGGTGTGCCCGTCTGGCAACCAGGCCCGTCCGCCGTCGAACGCGCGGGATCGGCAGGCCCCGGGCCGCGTTGCGGGGAGGGGACCACGGAGGGCAGGAAAACCCGCATTCTCCACGGCACGTGAGACCGTGGGCCTGCGGTACATCGTGCGGCGAACACGAGAACGCCGCTGCCCTCGCTGCCGAGTCGGTGGCGCGTTCATCACCAGCAGCACGATCATGTGTCGCCCGCCGTCGGCTCCGACCGCCGGGCGGGGCGGCCCGCAATCTAGCCGCGTCTCACCTGGCCGCGATCAGCACCGCCGTGACACCTGGTCTCGGCGTGCCGAGGTGTACTCCGCGAACGGACAGACGATTCGCCTGGTCAGGACGTCGTCAACATCGGGCCGCCGACCATCAAGAAGCCGTCAACGCTCTCGCGCCCGGGCATGCGGCGGACGGATGCTCCGGAGGTGTGTCACCCGATCGGGGCGACAAACCATGGAGGAGACGTCTGGGATGGCTGATCTCGCCTATCTCGCGCTGACAGTCGGTGTGTTCGGCCTGCTCATGTTGGTCGTCCGTGGCCTGGAGCGGTTGTGACGGGCGCCGCGACGAGCGTCGGCGCCGACCTGGTCGCCGGTGTGCTCGCGCTGCTGTTGATCGGATACCTCGTGTATGCCCTGATTCGCCCGGAGAGGTTCTGATGAGCCCGATCACTGCGGGGTTGATCCAGGCGGGGGTGCTCGTCTTCGCTCTCGCCCTGATCTACCGCCCGGCAGGCGCCTACCTGGCGTCGGTGTACACCGGTCGGAAGCACAACCGTCTGGAACGACTCGTCTACCGGTTGGTCGGGGTCGATCCCGATTCCGACCAGCGGTGGAGCGGCTACGCGATCGGAGTTCTCGGCTTCTCACTGGTCTCGGTGCTGTTGCTGTACCTGCTCCAGCGACTCCAGGCGCTACTGCCGTTGAGTTTCGACCGAGGCCCGGTCAACGAGGGGACTGCGTTCAACACCGCCGTCAGTTTCGTGACCAATACCAACTGGCAGTCCTATGTTCCGGAGAGCACGCTCGGCAGCTTCGTGCAGGCCGCCGGGCTGACGGTGCAGAACTTCCTGTCCGCAGCGGTCGGTCTGGCCGTCGCGGTCGCCCTGATCCGGGGCTTCGTCCGGTCGGGGACGGACCGGCTCGGCAACGTCTGGGTGGACATCACCAGGGGGGTCGTCCGAGTGCTGCTGCCGGTTGCCCTTGTTGCGGCGGTGCTCTTCGTTTCGGCAGGCGTCGTCATGAGTTTCGCGGACAGCGTGCGGGTCACCGGCCTCGACGGCATCACCCATGACGTCCCGCTGGCGCCGGTCGCGAGCCAGGAGGCGATCAAGCTCCTCGGCACCAACGGTGGCGGCATCTACAACGCCAACTCGGCGCACCCCTTCGAGAACCCGGCCGCGTGGACCAGCATCGTTCAGGTCTTCCTTCTCCTGGTGATCCCGGTCTGTCTGACCAGGACCTTCGGCATCATGGTCGGCGACCGCAGGCAGGGCACCGTGCTGATCGCCGTCATCACGCTGCTCTGGACCACGGTGTCGGCGGTCACCTGGTGGGCTGAGACTCATCCCAACGGGCCCGCGACACTGGCGGCAGGCGCGGCCATGGAGGGCAAAGAAGTTCGGTTCGACATCGCTTCATCGGTGCTCTTCGCGGTGAGCACCACCGGCACCTCTACCGGCGCGGTCAACGCGATGCACGACAGCTTCACCGGCCTGGGCGGCGGCGCGCTACTGCTGAACATGCTTCTCGGCGAGGTCGCCCCGGGCGGGGTGGGAACCGGTCTGTACGGCCTGCTCGTGCTCGCGGTGATCGCGGTCTTCCTCGCGGGTCTGATGGTGGGTCGCAGCCCGGAGTACCTGGGCAAGCGACTCGGCCGTACCGAGGTGACCTGCGCGGCGATCTCGCTGTTGACGATGCCTGCCCTCGTGCTGCTTGGCACCGGATGGGCGTTGACCCGATCCGAGACGCTGGAGGCGCTCAACAACGAGGGCCCGCACGGGTTGTCGGAGGTGCTCTACGCCTATGCGTCGGCGGCGAACAACAACGGCAGCGCCTTCGCGGGTCTGACCGTCACGGACGACTTCTTCCAGTCGACCCTGGGCGTCGCGATGCTGTTCGGCAGGCTCCTCCCGATCATCGCCGTCCTTGCCCTGGCAGGCGCGCTCGCGAGGCAGCGCACCGTTCCGCCGGGCGAGGGCACCCTGCCCACCGGCGGCGTGCTGTTCGCCGGACTGCTCACCGGCACGGTGGTACTCCTCACCGCATTGACCTTCCTCCCCGTACTCGCCCTCGGCCCCATTGCGGAGGCACTGGCATGACCACCACCGACGAGATGCCCCGGCAGACCCCGGCGGCCGACTCGACCGACCGTCCTCGTGCGGGTGCCTTCTCCCCGAGGCTGTTGCTGATCTCCCTGCCTGCGGCACTGCGCAAGCTCTCACCACGGCACCAGGCGCGCAATCCGGTGATGTTCGTCGTCGCCGTGGGCTCGGTGCTGGTCACCGTGCTGGCCGTCCTCGACCCGGACCCGTTCGCCTTCGCGGTGGCGGGCTGGCTCTGGTTCACCGTCCTCTTCGCCAATCTCGCCGAGGCCGTCGCCGAGGGACGGGGACGAGCTCAGGCCGAGACCCTGCGCCGCTCGCGTGTCTCCAGCGTCGCCAGCAGACTGGGCGGGCCGGACGTCGCGGAGCGCGTCGGCACGCTGCTCGCCGCATCGGACCTGGCGGTAGAGGAGGTCTCTGCCTCCGCGTTGCGAGTGGGCGACCACGTCGTGCTCACCGCAGGGGATGTCGTTCCAGGAGACGGTGACGTCGTCGAAGGCCTGGCCACCGTGGACGAGTCCGCTGTCACGGGCGAGTCCGCGCCGGTCATCCGCGAGGCGGGCGGTGACCGCTCGTCGGTCACCGGCGGCACCACCGTCCTCTCCGATCGCGTCATCGTGCGGATCACCACTCGCCCTGGCGAGTCCTTCGTAGACCGGATGATCGGTCTCGTCGAGGGTGCTCGACGGCAGAAGACACCGAACGAGATCGCACTGACCATCCTGCTGTCGACGCTGACGATCATCTTTCTGCTGGCCGTCGTCGCCCTACAACCCATCGCGGGGTACTCGGGCGGCAGACAGTCGCTGATCGTCCTGACCGCCCTGCTGGTGTGCCTCATCCCCACCACGATCGGTGCGTTGCTCTCGGCGATCGGCATCGCAGGAATGGACCGGCTGGTGCAGCGCAACGTGCTCGCCACCTCGGGTCGTGCGGTGGAGGCCGCAGGCGACGTCGGCACGTTGCTGCTCGACAAGACAGGCACCATCACCTTCGGCAACCGGCAGGCGGTCGAACTGGTGCCGGTGGAGGACGGCGACCTGACCCGGCTGGCAGCGGCAGCAAGGCTCGCAAGCCTGGCCGACGAGACGCCGGAAGGACGCAGCGTCATCGACCTGTGCGCCATGGAGCACGGCCTGCCGATGGAGCTCGACTCGGGCGAACGGAACGCCGAGTTCATCCCCTTCACCGCGCAGACCAGGATGAGCGGCGTCGACCTGCCCGACGGCGGCGGCCTGCGCTCGGTTCGCAAGGGCGCCGCCGCCGAGGTCGCCTCCTGGGTGCGCGAGCGCGGCGGCACCGTACCCGCCGACCTGACGAGCATCGTCGACGAGATCAGCCTGCGCGGCGGCACCCCGCTCGTCTGTGGAGAGACCGATGCAGCTGGTGCCAGGGTCCTCGGAGTCATCAGGCTCGCGGACGTGGTGAAACCCGGAATGCGAGAGCGGTTCGCCAGGCTCAGGTCGATGGGCATCCGCACTGTCATGGTGACCGGTGACAACCCGTTGACCGCACGGGCCATCGCCGAGGACGCCGGGGTGGACGACCACCTCGCGCAGGCTCGTCCTGAGGACAAGATCGCGCTGATCAAGAAGGAACAGGCGGGCGGCAGGCTCGTCGCGATGACCGGGGACGGGACCAACGACGCCCCGGCGCTCGCCCAGGCCGACGTCGGGGTCGCGATGAACAGCGGCACCTCGGCTGCGAAAGAGGCGGGCAACATGGTCGACCTCGACTCGAACCCGACCAAGCTCATCGAGATCGTCGAGGTGGGCAAGCAACTGCTCATCACCCGGGGCGCGTTGACGACCTTCAGCATCGCGAACGACCTCGCGAAGTACTTCGCGATCCTGCCTGCCATGTTCGCCTCGATCTTCCCGCAGCTCGAGGCGCTGAACCTGATGGGTCTGGCCACGCCGTCCTCGGCGATCCTGTCTGCGGTGATCTTCAATGCGCTGATCATCGTCGTCCTGATCCCGCTCGCGCTCCGGGGAGTCCGTTACCGGGCTGCGGGCGCGTCGACGCTGTTGCGGCGCAATCTGCTCGTCTACGGGCTCGGCGGCCTGATAACGCCGTTCATCGCCATCTGGTTCATCGACCTGTTCGTTCGTCACCTCCCCGGAATCGGGTGATCACGATGTCCACCACCTTGCTGCGACAGACCATGGCGGGCCTCCGTCTGCTGCTGGTCATGACAGTGCTGACCGGGATCATGTACCCGATCACCGTCTATTCGGTGTCCCGGCTGCCAGGCCTGTCCTCACCCGCCGAGGGCTCGGTCGTCTACCACGACGGCCGTGCGGTGGGTCTGGAGAATCTCGGGCTCGATCTCGTCGATCCCGCTGCCGAGGACGATCCGACCGCCGACCGCTACTTCCATCACCGGCCTTCGGCGGCTGCCTCGGCATCCGACGGGCTCGGGCCCGGTGACCCGGCTGCGTCCGGCGGCTCCAACCTGGCCGGGGACAACCCCGCGTTGACCCGGTTGGTGCATGCGCGAGCGGAGGTGATCGCCACCAGGGAAGGCGTGCCGATCGAGTCCGTGCCCCCTGACGCGGTCACCGCCTCCGCCTCCGGGCTGGACCCGGACATCTCGCCTGCCTACGCCGAACTCCAGGTCGCCCGCGTCGCGAGGGTGACCGGCCTGTCCGAGCAACGGGTGCGCGATCTCGTCGACGAGCACACCCAGGGGCGAGAACTGGGCTTCCTCGGTGGTCAGACGGTGAACGTGCTCACGCTGAACGTCGCGGTCGCGGAGGCGATCAGTGGAGAGTCGGCTGATGATCCCGGGTGACTCGGCAACCCGTGAATCGTGCGCTCCGTCCCGCCTCCGTGCCCTGGTCGAAAGGCGTGCTCGGTGACAGTAGTGGAGCCGGGGCAGACTCGACTCGTGGACATCGCGTCGAATCCGCCAGATGACGATCGCGGGCGAGAGGCTCGGTCGCAAGGAGACGCCGGGACCGGCGACCCGGCAGCCCCCGACGAGAGCCTCCTCGCGGTGGGCACGCCGGAGTCGGGACGCGATGCCCAGCCGACGGGGCGACTCTCCGCACTGCCGCGCCGAGGGGAACTTCGGGTCTACCTCGGTGCGGCGGCAGGCGTCGGCAAGACCTACGCCATGCTCGGCGAGGCGGCCCGCAGGCGGGAGCGGGGCGCAGACGTGGTGATCGGTTTCGTGGAGAGCCACGGTCGAGCCCTCACCGAGGCTCTCACCCAGGGCATCGAGCAGGTGCCCCGGCGCAGGATCACCTACCAGGGAAGCGAGCTGACCGAACTCGACGTGGATGCCGTGCTGGCCAGGGCGCCAGAGATCGCGTTGGTGGACGAGCTGGCGCACACCAACGTGCCCGGCTCTCGCAACGTGCGGCGCTGGGAGGACGTCGAGGAGCTGCTCGCGGCAGGCATCGACGTCCTCACCACCGTCAACATCCAGCATCTGGAGAGCCTCAACGACGTCGTCGAGACGATTACCAAGACCCGCCAGCGGGAGACCGTGCCCGATGAGGTGGTTCGGGCCGCCGAACAGGTCGAACTGATCGACATCACTCCCGAGGCACTTCGCCGCCGGATGGCACACGGCAACGTCTACGCGGCGGACCGTGTCGACGCGGCGCTAGCGAACTTCTTCCGGCCGGGCAACCTGGGTGCCCTGCGTGAGCTGGCGCTGTTGTGGGTCGCCGACCAGGTCGACGTCGCCCTGCGCCGTTACCGCGCGGACCAGCACATCACCGAGACCTGGGAGACGAGGGAACGGGTCGTGGTGTCGATCACCGGCGGTCAGGAGAGTGAGACTCTGATCCGGCGTGCTCGGCGAGTCGCCAACCGGGCGGGAGCGGAGCTGCTCGTCGTGCACGCACTGCGCGGCGACGGCCTCAGCGGCACCAAGCCCGGCGCGCTGGCGCGATACCGGCAGCTGGCCGTCGACCTCGGGGCCACCTTCCACGTCGTGCTGGGTGACGACGTGGCCTCCGCACTCCTCGACTTCGCCAGAGGCGTGGACGCGACTCAACTCGTCCTCGGCAGTTCCCGCCGCTCGCGTGCTGCCCGGCTGTGGGACGAGGGCATCGGCGCCGCGCTGGTGCGCGAATCCGGCTCGATCGACGTCCACATCGTCACTCACCCGCACGCAGGCGAGGGCAGGCGGGGCCGGGTCGCGCCGATCACCGGCTGGCGCCGCGTGCTGAGCTGGGCGCTCGCGGTACTGCTGCCGGGGCTGGTCACCTGCATCGGCTTGCTGTTGGGCGCCACCGTCGACCTCTCCACCGACGTGGTGGGCTTCCTGTTGGTGATCGTGATCGTCGCCTTGGTGGGCGGACTCGGCCCCGCGCTGTGCGCGGCGGTGGTGTCGGGGCTGCTGTTCACCTACTTCCTGACCGCGCCACAGTTCTCGTTGGCGGTCTCGCCCCGCCAACAGGTGATCACGCTGGTGGTGATGGTGGCCGTCGCGGTGATGGTCGCACTCGTCGTCGACCGGGCCGCGCGGCTGGCGGCCCAGGCCGGCCGCTCTCGGGCCGAGTCGGTGCTGCTCGCCTCCTACGCACGCACAGTGCTCACCCACCCCGAGCCCGCGTCCCGGCTGCTGGAGAAGATCAGGGAGAACTTCGGCATGACCTCGGTGGTGATGCTGGAACATCGCGATGCCGAATGGGTCGAGGTCGGGTCGAGCGGCGTCGAGGAGGCCGTCCGAGGTCGTGGGGCCGCACACGGGAGCCTGTCCGGTCAGGTCGGTTTCGTCCCTTCCGGCGCCCTGGGGAGCGCAGGCAGCGATGGGGACGGCGACGAGGATGTGACGAGCGAGATCGTGGTGACCCCGGAGATCCGTCTCGTCCTTCGTGGCAGGCTGCTGCCCGCCGAGGATCAGCTCGTGTTGGAGGCTGCCGCAGGGCAGGCACTGGTGGCCCTGCGGCAGCAGCGGATGGCCGCCGAGACGTCTGCGGCGCAGCGCCGTGCGGACGCCACCGGCCTGCGCACCGCACTGCTGTCCGCCCTCGGCCATGACCTGAGAACGCCCCTGACCACAGTGAAGACCTCGCTGGCCAGCCTGCGTGACCCCTCGCTGAACCTCTCCGACGTCGACACTGCGGAGTTGCTCGCCGTGATCGACGGTGCGACCGATCGACTCGCCGCGCTCGTCGCCAATCTGCTGGACTCCTCCCGACTGGCCACCGGGGCCGTCTCGCCGCGCATCGAGGCCATCGGCTATGACGAGGTGGTCTTCGCCGCGCTGGCGGGGATGGAGGAACGCGAGACAGTGCGTGTCGAGATCGATGAGAGCCTGCCCGACGTCGCCGCAGACATCGGCCTGCTGGAGCGGGCGGTGGCCAATGTCATCGACAACGCGCTCCGGTACGGCCGGGGTGGTCGCGCGCCCGAGGTGGCGGTGCGGGCCAGCGTGTACGGCGATCGCGCTGAGCTGCGGGTGGTCGACACGGGCCCCGGCGTTCCCGGCGGCTCGGCCGAAGAGGTCTTCGCCCCGTTCCAACGACTGGGAGATCGGGACTCACGGCCCGGGCTGGGCCTGGGGCTCAGTGTGGCCCGGGGCTTCCTGTCGGCCATGGGCGGCACGATCCGCGCCGAGGACACGCCCGGCGGCGGCTTCACCGTGGTCATCTCTCTGCCCACGGCGGCGGAGCAGGCGGACCGATGACGACGGTGCTGGTGGTCGATGATGAGAAGGCGTTGGTCCGGGCACTGCGGATCAATCTCGTTGCGCACGGCTATGCGGTGCTGACCGCCCACGACGGGTCGAGCGCCCTGCGGACGGCTGCGTCGGGCAGACCGGACGTGGTCCTGCTGGACCTCGGTCTGCCCGATCTCGACGGCACGACCGTCATCGAGGGCCTGCGCGGCTGGAGCCGGGTGCCGATCATCGTGCTGTCGGCTCGGACCGAGTCCGGCGACAAGGTGCGGGCACTGGACGCGGGCGCCGATGACTACGTCACCAAGCCCTTCGGCATGGACGAGCTGCTCGCCAGGCTGCGCGCGGCGGTCCGCCGGTCGGGAGCGGGTGAGGCCGACGAACCGGTGGTCCGCACCGCGTCGTTCACTGTCGACCTGGCGGCCAGACAGGTCTACCGGGACGGTAGTCCCGTCCACCTCACACCGACCGAATGGGGCGTGTTGGAGGTGCTGGTGCGGAATCGGGGACGACTGGTGAGCCGACAGCAGCTGCTCCACGAGGTATGGGGGCCCGGCTATCTCGCCGAGAACCACTATCTGCGCGTCTACCTGGCACAGCTGCGACGCAAACTCGAACCGGACTCGGGCAGTCCGCGTCACCTGCGTACCGAGGCCGGGATGGGCTACCGGTTCGAGCTGTGATCAGAGGTTGCGACATCGGTCGTCGGCCCGGTTCGCGGCTTGAGCCGTCGGCGTCGGGGGCGGAGCCGGAAGCGGAGTCGGCGACTGTGCCGAGCCGGCCAGGCCGGGCGCTGGGAACGGGTCGCGCTGCGGCGGGGAAGTCGGCCCGCAGCGACGACGCGGTCACTCGGTCGGCGGCGGACCTGCTTCGCTGATCGAGCGGGGGTCCCGGGCGTGACGGCTGCTCCGGCCGGGCAGCCTGCGGCACCGTCGAACCGCCTGTCGCAGTGCGGGCGGTCGAGCCCGCCTGCTTCCACGAGCCGCAGCGCACAACGAAGACGAGGCCGGTCACCCCCGGCAGGGGATGACCGGCCTCGCAGGCGGATCAGGTGCCGTCAGGCCGAGGGGCCGTACAGCGGGTCGCCCGAGGTCGACGTCGGCCCGGCACTCGGCTCCGGAGTCTCGGTCGAGGGAACGCCGGAGGAGATCGGCGGCGGATCGTCGCTGGGGGGCGGCGGGTCGTCGGTCGTCGGCGGGGGATCGTCGGTCGTCGGCGGGTTGGTGGTGGGGGGCGTCGTGGGCGGCGTCGTGGTCGGCGGGGGCACCGTGGGAGGCGTGGTGGGGTTCGACGCCCCGTCATCGCCGCCGCTGCCGCCCTCGGTGCCGCCCGGATCGGTGGTGCCGCCCGGGTTGCCGCTGTCGCCGCCGTTCCCGTCGTTCGGCGGGCGCGGCGGCCTGGTGACCCCGTCCTCGGTCTGCTCACCGGTCTGTGCGTCGCCTGCGTCGCCGTCGGCCTGTTCCGCGTCGACGTCGTCGATCTCCTCGGAGACCACGTCGGTGCTCGGGGCGCCCGACTCGGTCGGGCTGCCTGAGGAGCTGCCGGGGAGGGTGGCGTCGTTGTGAGAGACGTCCTGGCGAAGGATCGGTCCGCTGTCCTGCTGGGCGGGGTTGCCCATGCCCAGCGTCGCGATGGTCGCGAACGCGGTGGCGGTCACCACCCCCGCGGCGGCGAGCAGCACGGTCGGTGGTGCCTTCTTGTGCTCGATGTCGTCCCGGCGGTCTTCCCGCACGTCTTTCACCGTCCGAATACTTGTGTCCAGTACCAGCCGTCAGTGTCCAACCCCACTCCGATCGTGGTCAGATCGCAGTTGAGGATGTTCCCCCGGTGGCCGGGGGAGTCGAGCCACATCCGCATCACCTGGTCGGCGGTGCGGGCGCCCATCGCGATGTTCTCCGCGGCGGGGCTGGGATGACCGGCCGCGATCGCGCGATCCACGAAACTCGTGCCCTCGGGCGACTCGTGAGAGAAGTAGTCCCGGCTTGCCATGTCGCTGCTGTGATTCTGCGCGGCGGTGAACAGCCGGTCGTCGAACCGCAGCTCACCGCATCCCGCCTCGGCGCGAGCCTGATTCGCCAGCGTCACGACCTCAGCAGACTCCGGAGACTGGCCTGCGGCGGGCTGTGTCGGCTCCGGCGGGGGAGGCGGCGCAGGGGGTGGTGCGGGCGGTTCCTGCGTGGTGGGTTCCGGCTCGACCTCATCCGTCGTCGTGGGGACCGGCGGTTCCGTGGTGGTGCTCGGTGTGGGAGGGGCAGACTCGGTCGTGCTCGGTGCGGGCGGCTCGGACTCCCACGACGGAGCCGCGGCACCGCTGGGTAAGTACGGCGGAGCCGAGGAGTGCGGCGCCCCGGCAGCCGAGTCGGCGCCTGCGACGATCGAGGGTTCTGCCGTGGTCATGGACAACGTCCCGGCCGCGACTGCTCCGGCCACCATCGACAGTAGGCCGACGGCCGTGCCGAGGCGTCTGCTCCGGGGGTGGACCACGGGCGGAGACGGTACCAGGACGGCAGGTCGGCGAACAGTGCTTCGTCCTCGCCTGTCGCGGTCGCGGAGCTGCGGATGCCGTCCAGGCCTGCCTGAGGTGTGGTGATCGCCGGAGCGACGTGAACCATGATCGACTACATGCGAACCACACATCGGCGTCGGTGCGGCCTGCCGTTGCGGCGAACCCGCCACGCGGTCGGGGTGAGCCGGACGGTGCTGGTCGCTGCCGAGCGGGCGACCGAAACGGGCGACCTTGACAGTGCGCGACCTTGACTGCGGGCGACCCTGACAGCGGGCGACCCTGACCCGGGCAGCCGGTCGCGTGCAGTCGGATCAGCCGTCCCGGCGACGCAGGCCGGTGGTCGCCGCGACGCGGATGCCGATGCGGCACGATGAGCCGGTGAACACGGACTCCGGAGTGGATTCGGTCGGCGCCGACGGCGAGACGGACGAGGTCCGGCTGACGGCCTGGGTGGCAGGCCGGGTGCAGGGCGTGGGCTTCCGCTGGTGGACGCGGTGCCGTGCCTTGGAACTGGGCTTGTCCGGGTATGCGGAGAATTTGCCGGACGGCCGGGTCGCCGTCGTCGCTCAGGGGCCGCGTGCCTCGGGCCGCCGCCTGCTGGCGCTGCTGCGTTCCGAGCAGCCGCCGGGCGTCGTCGACACCGTCGTTCCGCTCTGGACGCCGGTCGAGGACATCGGGCCCGGCTTCGAGGAGCGCTGAGGACGGCAACGACCTCCACCGAGGCCCACCGCCCAGGCGGAGACGTGGCGGGCCCCGAGCGGTCTCTCCATGTCGTCTGCGGGCGGCAGGCGATCCGGCTCCGGCGTCGCCCCGGCCGCCCTGCACGGTCCGATCCTGCCCATCGGTGTACTGCCGCCTGTCCCGCCGCGCGCCTGCCGTGCCTCTCCCGCGATGTACTGCCGTTCGGGGTCGGGGCCGATCGCTCGGGACCGGATTAGCCGCGTGACGTGATTCATGCTCGCCGTGCGGTGCCGCTGCCGGTGAGTTCCACGCTCGCGAGCCCCGGGCACGCGAGCCTGGCGGAGTGGACGGGTGCGACGGTTGACAGGTGACAGGTGACAGGCCGCCGCACCCATCACCGTCCGGTATCGAAGCGTCGTCGCCTTCTGCGAAGCCGACGACTCCGGCGGGGACTAACCCATATGGTGAAGCCGCTCGGCCCGCCGACCAGCGGGCGGGCGATGTCCGGCAGGAAACGAAGGGTCGAGAATGATCTTCATCGGAATCGGTCTGCTGCTCGTCGCGGTGATCGCCTTCTTCGGGATGTCGCATGCCCGTAGCGAGCTGCACGCGATGATCGCCGCCGACACGCTCCCGGTGTCCGAGCTGAAGATGCTCCGCAAGGCCTCCGACGACGTCGGCGGTCAGGGCACGTTTCGCAAGGAGTGCGAGGTGGTGGGGGTCGCTGAGCCGCTGCCGACCGGCCCGCTGAGCTCCGAGCTGACGAGCACCGAGTGCGTGTGGTTCCGCTACCGCATCGAGCGGGAGTACGAGCACGTCACCATCCAGGACAACCGCCGCCAGGTCTCCAAGCGGACCGAGCAGCTCGCCGAGCACTCCTCGCCGCAGGGCTATGCGATCCGCGATGACGCAGGCGAGCTGATCCTCGTCGAGCCGGGCGGTCTCAAGCCGGACAAGCCGGAGCAGACTCTCAACAGCTATGAGACCGCCCGAGGCGGCGGTGGCGGCGGCGAGGGACTCGGATCGGCGCTCGTCCGGCTGGTGGGCAGTCGCGCGGGCAGCGGCGGCACGATCGGTCATCGGTACACCGAATGGGTGGTTCGTCCCGGTCAGCGGCTGTACGTGCTCGGCGAGGTCAACGACCGCCGGGGCGAGCTGTCGATCGCGAAGCCGGAGAAGGGGCACTTCATCATCTCCACCCGCAGTGAGGACGAGCTGCGGGCGGCCCGGACCACGACGCACAAGCTCATGCGCATCGGCATCTTCGTCGCCGTGCCGCTGGGCATCATCCTGATCATCGCGGGCGCGGTCGGCTGAGTCTCGGCCCCGCCCCTCCTCGCCTGACACACCGTCACATCCCCGGCCGCGCCGGACTGCGCGAAAGAGTGACTGCGGCCTCCGGTCATCCCGTCGCCGTGATCTCGGGCCGGATGCGGGCGCGTGTCCGACCGCCGCACGCGGTGGCTGACCAGTCGCGATGAGTACGCTCGTCGGTCGTACCCGCGTCTGGCGCGCTGGGATGGGGACCGTGGAGGGATGACCGAGCCGTGCACCTGAAGAGCCTGACGCTCAAGGGCTTCAAGTCCTTCGCCTCGGCCACCACCCTGCGCTTCGAGCCCGGCATCACCTGCGTGGTCGGTCCGAACGGCTCCGGCAAGTCCAACGTGCTGGACGCCTTGACCTGGGTGATGGGCGAGAAGGGCGCCAAGGCGCTGCGCGGCGCGAAGATGGAGGACGTCATCTTCGCGGGCACCTCGGGCCGCGCCCCGCTCGGCCGCGCCGAGGTGACCCTGACCATCGACAACTCCGACGGCGCCCTGCCCATCGAGTACACCGAGGTCTCCATCACCCGACGGATGTTCCGGGAGGGCGCCACCGAGTACGAGATCAACGGCGACTCGTGCAGGCTGCTCGACATCCAGGAACTGCTGTCGGACTCCGGCATCGGCCGTGAGATGCACGTCATCGTCGGTCAGGGACAGCTGGCCTCGATCCTGGAGTCCAAGCCGGAGGAACGGCGCGCGTTCATCGAGGAGGCCGCAGGCGTCCTCAAGCACCGCAAGCGCAAGGAGAAGGCGCTGCGGAAGCTCGACGCGATGCAGGCCAATCTGACCCGACTCACCGACCTCACCGCCGAACTGCGTCGGCAGCTCAAGCCGCTCGGCAAGCAGGCCGAGATCGCCAGGCGGGCGCAGGCGGTCCAGTCGGACCTGCGGGACGCGCGACTACGACTCATCGCCGACGACCTCGTCTCGGCCCGCGTGGACCTGGCCAGGGACGAGGCCGACGAGGCCTCGGTCCGGGCGCGTCGCACCGAGGTCGAGCGCTCGTTGCAGATCGCCCAGGCGGAGCAGACCGCGCTGGAGGAGCAGCTGGCGCAGGACGCGCCGAGGCTGAACGCCGCCCAGGACACCTGGTATCGGCTCTCCGCACTGGAGGAACGGCTGCGGGGCACCGTGCGGCTGGCCGCGGAGCGCTACCGGCACCTCACGGCACCGCTGGAGGGACCGCGCGGCGGGCGCGATCCCGAGGAGCTGGAGGCCGAGGCCGAGGAGGCCGCCGAGACGGAGGTCGAGCTGGCCGAGGTCCTGGAGCAGGCCCGCTTCGACCTGTCCGACGCCGTCGAGGCCAGAGGGCTGGCCGAGCAGCGACTCAAGGCCGTCGAACAGGCGCACGTCGCCGCCGCCCGTGCCATCGCCGATCGTCGGGAGGGCCTGGCCAGGCTGGCCGGGCAGGTGGAGGTGCTGCGCAGCAAGGCGGCCTCCACCGAGGAGGAGATCGAGCGGCTGTCGACGGCGTTGGCCGAGGCCGAGGACCGAGCGGACGCGGCCACTCAGGAGTTCGAGGAGCAGCAGGCCGTCGACGACGGGCAGGACACCGACGACGCGGACCTGGGGGAGCTGCATCATGCGGCGGCCGCCGCCAGGGAACAGGCCAGGGAACGGGTCGCCGAGCTGGTGGCCGCCGAGCGCGGCGCCGAACGGGACATCGCCGCCTGGACCGCGCGGGTGGACGCGCTGTCGCTGGGACTGACCCGCAAGGACGGGGCGGGCGCGCTGCTCGCGGCAGGCGAGCGGCTGCCGGGCCTGCTCGGGTCGGTGGCGGCGCTGCTGACCGTGGAACCCGGAGCCGAGGTGGCCCTGGCCGCCGCACTCGGCCCCGTCGCCGATGCCGTGGCCCTGGCCGGGCTCGACGACGCACTGGTGGCGCTGGAGCTGCTGAAGTCCCAGGACACCGGCCGGGCAGGCCTGCTCATCGGCGGGGCGCCGTCCGTCGCGAGTGGAGCCCGACCGGAGCTGCCACGCGGTGCAAGGTGGGCGGCCGACCTCGTCGGCGCTCCGCAGGCGCTACGGCCCGCCGTGCTCCGGGCGCTGGACGGGGTGGTCGTCGTCGGCGATCTCGCGGCGGCGAAGTCGCTGATCGCCGACGTTCCCGGCCTGCGGGCGGTGACGCCGGAGGGCGACGTCCTCGGCGCGGACTTCGCCTCGGGCGGCTCCGGCCGCGATCAGAGCGTCATCGAGGTGCAGGCGGCGGTGGACGACGCCCGCCGGGAGCTGGTGGCAGCGCAGAGCAGGCTGGCAGCCCATGCGGCAGCGCTGGACGGCGCGCGCGCCGAGGAGCGAGACCGCCGAGATCAGATGCGTGCCGCGCAGGAGTCGGTCAACGAGGCCAAGGTGCGCAAGGCGCGCAGCACCGAGCGGTTGAGCAGGCTCGGGCAGGTCGCCAAGGCCGCGCGCACCGAGGCGGAGCAGCTGCGGACCCGCCGCGCCAAGGTCGAGGCCGCGCACGAGCAGACCCTGCGGGGGCTGGCGGAGTCGGAGGATCGGCTGTCCTCCGTCGAATCGGAGCCGCTGGAGCACGAGCCGGACACCGACGAGCGGGAACAGGCGTCCGAGGCCGTCGGCACGGCCCGCCAGCGGGAGATGGATGCCCGGCTGGTCCAGCGGACCGCCGAGGAACGGGCCCGCTCCGTGCAGGGGCGGGCCGAACAGCTGCGCCGGGCCGCACGGATCGAGCGGGAGAACCGGACGAGAATCGCCGCCGTGCGCGCGGCGCGGAGCAGGGGCGCTGCGGTGGCGAAGGCCGTCGTCGACGCGGGCGAGACGGCCTCGGGACGGATCGCGGTGTCGTTGAGCCGTGCCGTCCACGAGCGGGACGCCGCGCAGGCCGCCCGCGCCGATCGGGAACAGGCGTTGACGGCGGTGCGCAACCACGCGCGGGAACTGACCGCCGTGCTGGAGAAGCTGACCGACGCGGTGCACCGGGACGAGGTGCTGCGTGCCGAGCGCCGGCTTCGGCTCGAGCAGCTGGAGACGAAGATCGCCGACGACTTCGGCATCGGGCTGGAGGATCTCGCCGCCGAGTACGGACCCGACGTCGGCGTGCCGCCCAGCGCGGCGGAGACCGCCGAGTACGAGGCGGCGAAGGAACGCGGCGAGGAGGTCACCGCACCGGCCCCGATGCCCTTCGACCGGGACACCCAGGTGCGGCGGGCCAAGCGCGCCGAGCGAGACCTCTCGCTGCTCGGCAAGGTCAACCCGCTGGCCCTGGAGGAGTTCGCGGCGCTGGAGGAGCGTTATCGCTTCCTGTCCACGCAGCTGGAGGACCTCAAGGCCACCCGCCGGGACCTGCTCACGGTGATCAAGGACGTCGACGAGCGCATCCTCGAGGTCTTCTCCACCGCCTACGTGGACGTGGCCAGGGAGTTCGAGATCGTCTTCGCCACCCTCTTCCCCGGCGGCGAGGGCAGGCTGGTGCTGACGGAGCCCGACGACATGCTGACCACCGGCGTCGACGTAGAGGCTCGGCCGCCCGGCAAGAAGGTCAAGCGGCTCTCGCTGCTCTCCGGCGGCGAGAAGTCGCTGACCGCCGTGGCGATGCTGGTGGCGATCTTCCGGGCCCGGCCGTCGCCGTTCTACGTGATGGACGAGGTCGAGGCCGCGCTGGACGACACGAACCTGCGCAGACTGATCGGCCTGCTCGAGCAGCTCCGAGAGACCTCGCAGCTGCTCATCATCACCCACCAGAAGCCGACGATGGAGATCGCCGACGCGCTGTACGGGGTCAGCATGCGGGGCGACGGGATCAGCGCGGTGATCTCGCAGCGGCTACGTGGTCGGACCCGCGCTGCCGTCGACGCGGGCCGGGCCGGGCTCGTGCCTGCGGCGGGATCGGCGCAGAACGGGGCGGTGGTCCCGGACGGCGAGCAGGTTCTGAGTGCAGAGCAGGCCTCGAGTGCCGAGCAGGTCCCGAGTGCCGAGCAGACCGTGAGCGGCGAGCCGGACTCGGCGGAGGAACCGCAGGCAGCGGTGCGGGAACTCGAGACCGTGCCGGAACCTGCGCCGGAGGATGCCGGGCCGGGACCCGCTTAGCGGGCAGGCTCGGGTCCGTTCTCCGGCGAGGATCAGGGGCCCGAGAACGACGGTCGGCCACAGCGGTCGGCTCGGTGCGAGGGTCATGGCCGCCGATGTCCGGCTTCCCGCCCCGGCCGGGCGGGCCGCTGCCGGTTCTCCCGACGGTCCGGCCGGTCGGTCTCGCTAGACGGAGCGACCGAGCAGCGGGTGGACGGCCGACGGGCACGTCGTTCGGTCGGGCGCCTGCCGACCCGGCCTCTCCTGTCGCCACGACCGGCCTGCGGCGCCCGGGCGCCCGAGTGACCCGGTCCCGGCGAGCCCGCTTCAGCGAGCGGACCTCGGAGCCTGCTCGTCGGCAGCGGGCCGCCGCGCGGCGCCTGCGCCCGGCCTGATCGCCACCGACGGCTGCGGGAGTATCTCCTCCACGCGATCCAGGAATGCCGACCACTCGGCGACCGGGAAGCAGAGAACCGGGCCGTCCGGATTCTTCGAGTCACGAACACCGATCGTCTCGCGGATCGTGGTGACTTCGACGCAGTTTCCCGCACCGTTGCTGCGGTTGCTCTTCCGCCATGTCCCTGCGGTAAAGAGCTGCCCCATTATCGGGTCCTCCTCGTGGTGGCATCCGCGACGGGTGTCCCGGTCGAGTGAGCGACAAGTCGTGAATGTCGTTGTCGCACCTGCCGCGTCGCAGGTTGGGGCGATCTGAAGAGCCTGTCTTTGATCGCTGCTTTCGGATCTGCGCGGGGCAGGCATGGCGATCTGCGGCGTCGTCGTCGGTCACCATGACTCCGTTATGGCTCCCTCCTCCTCGCCTTGCAGCTCACCCACGGCTGATCCCCGCTCACGACTCCAGCGGGACCGAAGACAGACTCTCAGGAGTCGCGGGCGAGGTCGGCGGCGAGCTTCGTCATCAGCTCGACGGAATCCGTCGGACTGAGTGCGGTGCTGCGCAGTTCGGCGAAGCTGGTGTTGTAACGGGCGACCTCGTCGCGGGCCTCCACATAGAGACCTCGGCAGAGCGTCTCCAGGTAGACGACGTCATCCTCCCCCTCGGGAAAGCGCAGGATCGAGTACGCGGTGCCCAGCGAACTGTGCGCGCCCGCCGAGAAGGGCAGCACCTGGACGGTGACGTTGGCGAGCCGGGCGGTGGAGATGAGGCTCTCCAGCTGCGCAAGCATCACCTTGGGTCCGCCGATGAGCTGATGGAGCGCCGCCTGCCCGATCACGGCGTGGAACTCCAGCGGCTCCTCCTCGGTGAGCCGGGTCTGCCGTGCGGTGCGCAGCCTGGCGCGACGATTGACGACGTCGTCGTCTCCGGTGGGCTGCTCCCAGACCTCGATCACCGAGCGGGCGTAGTCCTGGATCTGCAGCAGGCCGGGGATGAGGTCGATCTCGAAGGCGTGAATGGAGGTGGCGTCGGACTCCAGCCCGATGTAGGCCTCGAACCAGTCGATCACGGCATCGCCGTAGATCTCCCACCAACCCTTCTGCCTGCCCTCCTTGGCCAACGCGATGAGCGAGTCGGCTCGTTCGCCGCTGACCTTGTATGCCTGGAGCATCACCGTGACGTCGTTGGGGTGCGCAGCATGTTGCGCCCGCTCCAGTTTGGACAGCTTCGCAGGCGAGAAGTTGAGCAGCGGGGACGCCGCCTCCAGCGTGAGCTGAGCCTGCTCGCGCAGCCGTCGCAGCTCGCGCGCGAGCTGACGCCGTCGTGCCGTCGGATTGCCGCGTGGTGGTGCTGCCACCCGTACCTCCTTGTCGACGGGGCGAAACGCAGAACAACGACGAGTCGTTCTGCTGGCAGGCGCGTCCCTTCGACGGACACCGTCGACGCCGAATCGCCGAGACCGGGGTTCGCCACGGTCCGCCGCACTTCTGGTCTCTCCAGTGCCGGGGCCGAGGAACCGCCTTCCTCGGAAATGTGACGCGCTACCACGCCAGTGGGCGGCGGGCGAGCCGCCGATGAGACTTTACGGACAGGACCGGGTCGAGTGCTGCCACTCGATCGGGTGAATCACACGAAAAGTTCAGTCAACTACTTGTCTGGCTGAAAATTTCGGACAAGCTGGTTGTCTCACCAGGTGCCATCGCACATGATTTCACCCCCGATGCACGGACCGTCGGCACGGGTGGCACAGCCCGTAGGCTCTTCGGCGTGAGCGCAGGCGCCCACAGTGGCTCGGCCCGCGAAACAAGATCGAACCATCGGACCGCCCTGGGCTTTGCGGCGGAGAAGTGAGGATGGCGATGTCAGCGCATTCACGGCGATCCTTCACCTATTACCGTCGAGTCGCGGGTGAGGACCTGACGACGGGGCACTGCACCAGTCAGATCGAGCTGACGGAGGATCGCAGACTGCTCTACTTGCGACTGGCCTCGACCGCGCGATTCGCCGTGCTGCTGGACGCCGTCGCCACCGAGCAGCTGATCGCCGCGCTGCGCGCCCGCGACACCCGGACCCTCGACGTGCCGCATCCCGACGGGGGCGCGGTGCCGCTGCGCATCGCCCCGCACCGCAGCCGGATGTCGCTGGGGCTGTTCTTCACCGAGGAGGAGAACATCCAGGTCGCCTTCTCCGCCGATCAGTGTGAGGAACTGATTGATCACCTGCTCGGTGGGCTCGCCTGGCTCACCGGGTCACGCGGCGCCGCAGGCGCCGGGCCCTGATTCCGGTGAGCCAGAGCCCGTTCGCCTGACCAGTCCCCATCCCGAGGCGACGATCCGACCGTACGCGGCCTGCCCGCTGTCGCACCGGGCTCACCGGCCGCTCGTCGAACCGCCGCCGCCGTCGGGCTCCGGCGGCAGGCCCTCGATGCCCGCCCGCCGCACGGCGGCTACGCGCGATCCTGCCGATCGACCAGATCGGCGTAGTCCGGATGACGCGCGACCCAGTTCGCGACGAACGAGCAGGCAGGCCGGATGCGCAGGCCCCGGCCTCGCACGTCGTCCAGCGTCTGGCGGACCATCCGGCCTCCGATGCCCCGACCGCCGAACTCCTCGGCCACCTCGGCGTGCAGCAGCGCCAGCACCGTCCCGTCGACGTCGTAGTCGATGAAGCCCGCGAGTTCCGAGCCGAGCCGGGCCTCGTATCGCCTGCGTTCCGGTGCGTCTCGCACCACGAGGTCCGGCTCGGCTGCGCTCTCCTGGCTGTTCATTTGCGCCATCCTGCCCGCCGCCCTGTCTCGATGCACACCAGCGGCCTGCCTCGGCGCTCAGCCGACCGGGTCGGCCTCGCCCTTCTGCTCCGGCTTCGTCGCGTCCGGCTCCGATCCGTCCAAGGTCTCGTGCGTCGCGGTCGTCCGCTCTGCACTCCCGCCGGAACCGGTCGTCTGCGGAATGAACTCCTGCTGAACGACTCCGCGTCGCGGGCCGCGCAGCGACATCAACCAGCCCACCAGCAGCGTGATCGCCACGCCCAGCGGCGCGAACCACGGGAAGGCCAGCGGCAGCGGCTCGCCGTCGTCGCCGGGCAGCCGCACGAAGGTCACGACGAACAGGACTACGACGATCGTCGTGACGAAGGCGACGACGGCGTCGGTCTGCCGTGCCCGCCGCACCAGCAGACCCAGCGCGAATGCGCCGAGCAGCGCGCCGTAGGTGTAGCTGGCGATGCTCAGTCCCAGCTCCACCACGGGATTCGAGGTCGTGGTGAACATCGAGGCGAAGCCGACGAAGACCAGCGCCCAGACGATCGTCCAGACCTTGCCGTGCCGCAGCACCGTCGCGTCGGAGAGCGGGCGCCGACTGAACCGCTGGTAGATGTCGCTCACCGTCGAGGTGGACAGCGAGTTCAGCGAGGACGACAGCGTGCTCATCGCCGCGGCCAGGATGCCCGCGATCATCAGCCCGGCCAGCCCCGGCGGGAACTCCTGGATGATGAAGGAGGGGAACAGCTCGTCGTTGGCGCCCAGGCCCAGCGCCGCCGGGTCGGCTCCGCCGTAGAAGCTCCACAGCATCGCGCCGATCAGCAGGAACAGGGTGAACTGCAGGAAGACGATGAAACCGCTGGCGATCAACGCCTTCTGACTGTCCTTCACGTCGCGACAGGCCAGCAGCCGCTGCACCATGAGCTGGTCGGCGCCGTGGGAGGCCATGGCGAAGATCGCGCCGCCGATGACGGCCGCGATGAACGAGTACTGGTTGGTCAGGATGTTCGAGCCGAAGTCGAGCAGTTGGAACTTGCCCGCCTCCATGGCGTCGCCGAACCAGCCGTCCGGCAGTTGGTTCGCGAGCAGTCCGACCGCCGCGACACCGCCGCCGGCGTAGATGACCATCTGGATCACGTCCACCCAGATGACCGCCTTGATGCCGCCGAGGTAGGTGTAGACGACGGTGAACAGCGCCAGGCCCAGGATGATCTGCCAGTAGGCGACGTTCAGGCCGAGGGCGTCCAGCAGCAGCTTCACCGGGATGGCGGTGGCGAACAGCCGCACGCCGTCGGCGAGCAGCCTGGTCACCATGAACGTCACCGACGCGGTGCCCTGCAGTCCTCGTCCGAAGCGTTTCCCGAGGAAGGCATAGGCGCTGACCAGGTTCCCCGCGTAGTACCGGGGCAGCAGGACGAAGGCCACCACCACCCGGCCGATGAGGTAGCCGATCGCGAGCTGAAGATAGGTGAAGGACCCCAGATACGCGACGGTCGGCACGCTGATCACGGTCAGGGTGGAGGTCTCGGTGGCCACCACCGAGAAGCAGACCGCCCACCAGGGCAGGTTCCGTCCGCCGACGAAGTAGTCCGCCGCGGACCGTTGTCTGCCCGCGATCAACACGCCGATCACCGGTATGAGGATCAGATAGCCCACGATGACGACGAGATCCAGTGTGTGCATGACGCCTCCTGGTCAGTGCGCGGCGGCGGCCGGGCCGAGGTCGGGTCTGTCGCGAACGTGGTCGATGCGCAGGGCACGGACGGCAGCGGCGCTGGGAGGGGGCTGGCGTAGCGGACCGGCGCCGGGAGTGATCGAGCCGAGCACCCTCGGCCCGGCTGCTCCGGTGGCCGACGGCAGGTTGCCGGGGAGCCCGTGCCAGGTCAGGAAGCCGAGCAGCGTGGTGAGGTAGGCCTCCTTGTCATCGCCCGGCACCCCCAGCAGGTCGCTGGGAGTCAACTGGGCGGGTGTGAGCCGAGCACGCAGCGCTCGAAGCAGAGTCGGATTCCGAGCACCGCCCCCGGAGACGACGACCCTGGACAGCCCGTGTCCTCGGACGGCGGCGCCGATCGTCGCGGCGGTCAGCTCCACGAGAGTGGCCAACAGGTCCGGCGGGGCGATGGCGGGGCGACCGGCCAGCAGGCCGCGCAGGTAGGCGCCGTTGAAGTGCTCCTTGCCCGTCGACTTGGGCGGAGCGGCGCTGTAGAAGGGGTCGGCGAGCAGCTCGCCGAGCAGGTCGGAGTCGGGCCTCCCCCGCGCGGCGAGCCTGCCGCCCACGTCGAAGCCCGGCCCTGCCGGGTCGAGTTCGGTGCAGGCGGCGTCGAGCAGGGCGTTGGCCGGACCGACGTCGTAGGCGATGGTCGCCGCGCCGTCGGCCACGGTGAGATTCGCGATGCCGCCGAGGTTCAACACGCCGATCGGCGTGTGGTCCTCGGGTTCGGCACGGACGAGACCCGCGATCCAGTACCGGTCGAACAGGCCTGCCAGCGGGGCGCCGTGGCCGCCTGCTGCGACGTCTCTGGTCCGAAGGTCGTCGACGACCGGCAGCCCGACGGCCTCGGCGATCCACGCCGGGGACCCGAGTTGGAGCGTCCCCAGACAGCTGCCCGCCGAGCCCGCTGCACCGGGCTCGATCCAGTGGTAGACGGTCTGCCCGAGTGAGGCGACGAGATCGGCTCGCCCGCCGCCGTACTCGTCGATCGCCCGGAGTGCCGCCTCGGCGAAGGTCTGTCCGATCCGGGTGTCGAGCTCGCAGAGCAGCCGGGCGGAGCAGTCGCCCTCCTGGACGACGGTCATGAGGTCGCGGCGCAGATCGACCGGATAGGGCACGCCGAGACCCCCCAACGGTTGCAACGACACCGTCTCGTCCGCCACGGCGAGATCGGCGACGGCCACGTCGACGGCGTCCATCGACGTGCCCGAGCTGAGACCGACGACCCGACAACGATCCATCTGCTGTGGTCTAGAGCACAGCGGCGCTTTGCGCAAGAGGTGCGGGCTCGGCCGAGGCGGTGACACCGCCGCAGGCCGGTTCCCGGTCAGAGCTGCGGCGAGTGGGAGGATGGCCGCGTGCCGACCACGTGGATCTGGGTTCTCGTCATCGCTCTCGTCGTGCTTGCCGCAGCGCTGATCACGGGTGTGGTGCTGGTCCGACGCCGACGCATCCGACTGACCGAGGCCGAGTCGGCGTCGCAGGCGGGCGAGGTGCGTTCCGGGCCGCGTGGCGGCGGTTACCAGGCAGGCGGCGGGATCAGTCTGTCCTCGCGAACTGCTGCCGACCGCACCGAGGTGGACGGCCAGCCCGGTGTCGGCGACGACGCGGCGGTGCCGAGGGACTCGCGGCGACGCGGCATCGTCGACGTGACCCTGCCCCCGGCGGACGGACCCGCTCTCGACACCGGGACCGACTCGGACACCACGACCGCGCCAGAGACCCGACCTGCCGAGCCTGCGGGGCCTACGACCGAGACGGTATCCCCGGCCGACTCCGCTGCCGCACCCGCCCCGAGGGTCGAACCGCCCACGACCCCGGTGCCCGCCCAGCCTGCCGAGCCCCCGACGGCCCCGGTCCCCGCGCAGCCCGCCGAGCCGCCGACGACGCCCGTTCCCGCGCAGCCGCAGCCCGCACCGACGCAGGTCGAGGAGATCGCGCCGACCGAAGGGCGTCTCGAACGGCTTCGGGGCAGGTTGTCGCGTAGCCGTTCTGCCTTCGGCCAGGGCCTGCTCGGACTGCTCGGCGCCGGCGATCTCGACGAGGACTCCTGGACCGAGGTGGAGGACACCCTGCTGCTCGCCGACCTCGGCGCGCTGACGACCACCGAGGTGGTCGGCAAGCTGCGGGAGCGCATCGCCTCCCGTGGGGTGCGCACGGCGGCGCAGGTCAGGGCGTTGCTGACCGAGGTGCTGGTGGAGTCGCTCGGTCCGGAGATGGAGCGTTCCGTGCGGGCGCTGCCGCACAGCGGCAGGCCCGCTGTCCTGCTCGTGGTGGGCGTCAACGGCACCGGCAAGACCACCACCACCGGCAAGCTGGCCAGGGTGCTGGTCGCGGACGGCAGGCAGGTGGTGCTCGGCGCGGCCGACACCTTCCGAGCCGCGGCTGCCGATCAGCTCGCCACCTGGGGCGCCAGGGTCGGTGCCGAGGTGGTGCGGGGGCGCGAGGGCGCCGACCCGGCCAGCGTGGCCTTCGACGCGGTCCGACAGGGCACCTCGGCCGGGGTCGACGCCGTCCTGGTGGACACCGCGGGCAGACTGCACACCAAGTCGGGCCTGATGGACGAACTGGGCAAGGTCAAGCGGGTCGTCGAGAAGCAGTCCGAGGTCGACGAGGTGCTGCTCGTCCTCGATGCGACGACCGGGCAGAACGGGCTGACCCAGGCCAGGGTCTTCTCCGAGGTCGTCAACGTGACCGGCATCGTCCTGACCAAGCTCGACGGCACGGCCAAGGGCGGGATCGTCTTCCAGGTGCAGCGCGAACTGGGCGTCCCGGTCAAGCTCGTCGGTCTCGGCGAGGGACCGGACGACCTGGCTCCGTTCGAGCCCGCCGCCTTCGTCGACGCCCTGCTCAACTAGTCACCGCTCCCGGTTCCGGCGGGTCGTCGGACTGATCGCGGACGCACGACGTCGGCCCGCCTGTGCCTGCTTTCGACCGGCTCGGAAGGCGGGCGGCGGGCGGCCGCGACCGTGGAACCGTCTACGGGCGGCGCGACCGGCAGGGGTCGCCGTCGACGAGCGGGTCTCGACTCGGATCTGGACGTCGTGGGACTCGTGGTGACGGCTCGCGTGGCCGGCATCGCGCAACACGACCCGGCTCGGTCGTCCGCCGCACGTGCTGCCTGCCGGTCGGGTCTGGCGCTCTGGTCCGGCACCGGCCGGGCCGGCACCGGCCGGGCCGGCGCCGGATCGACTCGGACTCCGCCCCGGATCGACCGGCTGCGGCCTGCCGCCCCGCACAGGCGCCGGGACCGCTCGGCGGTGCGCTCCTGCTGCCAACGGTCGTAGGACCGGCAGCCGCCCGGCCGTATCGGCTGAGCCGTCCACTTCAGTGCGCTGATCCGACCGGCCGAAGCTGGGTGCCGGGTTCGTGAATTCTTCCCCCACACTCTGTCCATTTCGCCGAAAGATCGGCACGGTGAGGGATGGTCGGCCCAGTGCAGGCCGGCCACTGGGTGGAAGGAGAACGACGATGCTGAGACTGCTCGGACGCATGAGCGTCCTGCTCGCCGCACTGGTGATGACCATGGGCACCGTGAGCGTCGTGAGTGCGCCTGAGGCGCATGCCTACAACTGGACGAGGACTCTTCGGCAGGGTGACAGCGGTGCCGATGTCCGCGAACTGCAGATTCGGGTCGCGGGCTGGGCCGCCGCCAGCGCATCGCGCACCGCGTTGACCGTCGACGGCGACTTCGGACCCGCCACGCAGGGCGCGGTGCGTCGCTTCCAGGGTGCGTACGGGCTGGGCATCGACGGCGTGGTGGGGCCTGCGACCCAGGCTCAGCTCAACTGGCTGGAGGCCTCGGACGGGTCGACTCGGCACTTCAACTTCTCGGAGTTCCACTCCAGGGACGGCGCCGCGTTCAACAACGGTCGGGTCGGCGCCTCCACGGTCCGGGAGAACGTCCGCAGGCTGATGTACAAGCTGGAGGCCGTCCGTAAGAAGTCGGGGGACCGGGCGATCACGATCAACTCCGGCTTCCGCAGCGTCTCGCACAACGCCGCCGTCGGCGGCGCATCCAACAGTCAGCACATGTACGGCATCGCGGCCGACATCGTCATCAGCGGTCGTTCGGTGAGTCAGACCATCGGCTACGGCCAGACCTCGGGCTTCTCCGGGATCATTCGCTACAGCACCTTCACCCATGTCGACAGCCGTGCGGAGTACTCCTACGGCTCCAGCGCCTGGTACTGGGCCATCTAGCCCGGTCACGGATCGATGAAGCGCGGCGTCCCAGCAGGGGCGCCGCGCTTCGTCTTGCGGTGAGGTGGGATGCTCAGATACAGCCTTGCGGCATTCGGGCGAATTCAGCCAAGACCTTCCGGCCTGCCCGTGAGCATTCCGTAACCTAGTGGGAG
The DNA here is from genome assembly GCF_001941625.1 of Actinoalloteichus fjordicus. Taxonomy (NCBI): domain Bacteria; kingdom Bacillati; phylum Actinomycetota; class Actinomycetes; order Pseudonocardiales; family Pseudonocardiaceae; genus Actinoalloteichus; species Actinoalloteichus fjordicus. The sequence goes on along the minus strand of NZ_CP016076.1, from coordinate 6,023,236 downwards.
CGCTCTCTCGATCTTCGTCTCGTGCCACTTCGATGTTTGCCCGGTGTCGGAAATCTTCCCGTAACCGATGGTGAAGGTATTTCACGTAGGGGAAACATCGATGGACACATGCCGAAACGCCCCGGTTCGAACCTTGGCCGAAGCGTCGGCACGAACGGAGGCGAGATGGATAGCGGAAATACCGCGTGGGTGCTCACCAGCGCGGCCTTGGTGATGCTCATGACGCCAGGGCTGGCTTTCTTCTACGGTGGCATGGTTCGCTCGAAGAGCGTGCTGAATATGATCATGATGAGTCTCGGGAGCATGGGTGTCGTCGGCATCCTGTGGGTGCTCTTCGGCTATTCCATGGCATTCGGCGACGATGTGGGTCTTGGTCTTCTCGGGAACCCGCTCGAATACTTCGGCCTCAACGGCCTGTGGAGCCCGGATTCGCTCTCCGGTGACATTCCCACCCTGGCGTTCGTCGGCTTCCAGGCGATGTTCGCCATCATCACGGTGGCGTTGATCTCTGGTGCGGTCGCCGATCGCATCAGATTCGGCCCGTGGCTGCTGTTCGCCGGGCTCTGGGCACTGGTCGTCTACTTCCCGGTGGCGCACTGGGTCTTCGCGTTCAGCGATGAGGAGTCCGGGGTGGTAGGCGGCTGGATCGCCAACACCCTCGGCGCGATCGACTTCGCGGGCGGCACGGCCGTCCATATCAACGCCGGTGCGGCGGCACTCGCGCTGGCGCTGGTGCTCGGCAGGCGGCGCGGCTGGCCGCAGGAGCCGATGAGACCGCACAACCTGCCGATGGTGGTCCTCGGCGCGGCACTGCTGTGGTTCGGCTGGTTCGGCTTCAACGCGGGCTCGGCGCTCGCGGCAGACGGCGCGGCCGCGCTGGTCCTGGTCAACACGCTGGTCGCGACCGGCGCGGCGATGCTCGCCTGGCTGTTGGTCGAGCGAATCCGAGACAAGCACGCCACTACTCTGGGCGCCGCCTCCGGCATCGTCGCGGGTCTGGTGGCCATCACCCCCGCAGGCTCGTCGGTCTCCCCGTTGGGAGCCATCGCCGTCGGGCTCATCTCGGGTGCGCTCTGCGCCCTGGCGGTCGGCCTGAAGTACCGCTTCCGCTACGACGACTCGCTCGACGTCGTCGGCGTGCACCTGGTCGGCGGCCTGGTGGGAACCCTGCTGATCGGCTTCTTCGGCGACAGCAGCACCCCGGCCGGGGTCGACGGCCTGTTCTTCGGCGGCGGCTTCGGGCTGCTCGGCATCCAGGCTGTCGGTGCCTTCGCGGTGCTGGCGTACTCCTTCGTGCTGAGCCTGCTGCTCGCACTGCTCGTCAAGGCGGTCATCGGACTCCGAGTCCCGCCGGAGGCGGAGGACGCGGGCGTCGACGAGTCGGAACACGCAGAAGGCGGCTACGAGTTCGCCGGTTTCGCCGTCAGCCGCGTCGCCGGGCACCAGACTGGGTCGACCGGCGCGGCGACGACCTCCGCGCCCGGCCCGACGGCGCCGACGACGAGTTCGGACTCGGCGTCGCCTGCCTATGAGGGGAGTAAGCAGTGAAGCTGGTGACCGCGATCGTCAAGCCCGCGACCCTGGACGCGATTCGCACGGGCCTGGACAGGCTCGGTGTGCTGGGCATGACAGTGGGCGAGGTCCGCGGCTATGGCAGGCAGAAAGGCCATACCGAGGTCTACCGAGGTGCAGGCGTCTCCATCGACTATGTGGCGAAGGTCCGGATCGACGTGCTCACCGAGACGTCCATCGCCGAGGAGGTCGTGACGACGATCGTGGAGAACGCCCACAGCGGCCAGATCGGCGACGGCAAGGTCTGGGTGACCACGGTCGACTCCGTCGTACGGGTGCGGACCGGCGAACGCGACAGCGAAGCGCTGTAGACACCCGGCAACGTCGGGCAGGCATCCGGGTCGGCCCGACAGAGTCATCCCATTCGGCGTGCCGCCGACGTGACATGACGCCGACGCGATAGACGGAGTCCCTCATCGAGGGGCTCCGTCTTCGTCTGTGCGGGGCGGTGCAGGCCCGATTCGGCCCTGGTGCCAGGATCTCGTTCGCCGTGAGTCGTCCGGCGACGCCTGCGGGTCGCGGGGGCTTCCGAACCGATGCGCGGGGTGCGCTCGGCGACGTGATGAGTAGATCCCCTCAGTCGATCTGGTGCCTTTCCCTCTCCTCGCCCGCCGCCCCGGCTGACAGGCTTGTCGATAGTTCCGCCAGGAGATCGAGTCCGTTCGATCGGATTCCGCCCCGATCGAGCCACTCCCGAGGGCCTCGCCGCTGCTGGCCGGACGACGTGCAACGCCGCCCGAGTGGCCTGGTGAGGGGTGAGGCCAGTCGGGCGGCGAAGCGTGTTCATGCCCCGGCTCGCGTCTTGCGACGTCAGGTCTGACGGCCGGAGCGGCCGTCAGATCCGCCGTGGCCGTCATGACCGTCGTTGAACTCGAAGCGTTCCTTGCGGACCTGATCGGTGATGGTCTGCTCCTCGGTGGTCATCTCGGTGGTCAGTCGCACCCGCTCGACCGGGACGGTCCGACGCTCGATCACCGGGCGCTCCTCGTGCAGGATGACCTCGCGCTGCTCCTCGTGAATGCGCAGTCCCGATCCTGCGGCGGCCTCCCGGTCGGCATCGGTGATCGGCTCGGTCTCCATGCGGACGCGCTCCCGCTTGAGCGGCACCTTGATCTGCACCTCTTCGGTGACCACGTACTTGCGCAACCAGGCGCGGCCGACCTCCACCTGCTCGGCATGCACGCTGAGCTGCTCCTCGCAGCGGGTGATGGCCTCGCCTCGGTTTGTCTGCCGCGCGACCGGCGACTCCGCCGCGCGACCGGTGGCGCTCCGGTCACCCTTGGCCGTCGGGGTCGGCGCACCGGTCCGGCCTGCGGCGCGCTCCTCCGCCGCCAGCATCTCGGGATAGGTGCTCGCCGCGTGCTGCTGCCCGGCCCGTGCCTCGGCGCCGCTGATACGGGACTCCGGCTGCCTGGCGCCCGCAGCGCCCGCAGCGCCCGCCGCCCCGCCCGTGCTCGGCTGCGCGGTGTCGGACGCTGCGGCGGCCTGCTGTCTGCTTCCGCTGTTCAGCCCCTCCGGGCTCTGGCGCTGGCTGGGCAGGCCGTAGTAGTCGTACAGCCTGCTCTCCTCCTCGATCGGCAGTTCGCCCTGATCCGGGGCCACCTGAGGCGCCTCGCGGACCTGGTCCCGGTTGTAGCGCACCTCCACGTCGCCCTGATCATTGCGACGCATCCCCGCTACCGGGACGAAGCTCTCGCGCACTCCGAACAAGCCGGTGTGCACGGAGATCCAGGACGGCTCTCCGGACGGTCCGTCCAGCCATACCTGTGCGATCTTGCCGATCTTGCTGCCGTCCGCACCATAGACGGTGCGACCGGGCAGCTTTTTGATGTCCTGCATACCACTGGTCATTGTTCGCCACCTCCAGACGACTCCACTGAAGGGAGTACCCAGCTGGTCCAATGCGCGGACAGAACCACCCGAAAGGGTTGCGTCTAGGCGGCGAGTCCAACCGTGTGGGCGAGGCTTGGTGGGGTATTGGCGCGCTCAGCGGGCGAAGCGCGTCGACCGGAGCGCAGCCCGCGTGGTGGCGGGCGCCCATCGTGCCGGGATCTCGTTCTCGACGTTGCGCTCCTTGTCGGCCTGTCGCGGGACGGCAGGCGTCACGTGCTGCCCCGTCGTGCTCAGGCCTGCCGCGCTCAGGGTCGTCGTGCCGAGGGGTGTCGCGCTCAGACTCATCGCGCTCAGGGCGTCCGACAACGCCTGAGCGAACTCGGGAGAGAAGACCTGCCCCCGGCGGATCGCCACCACTGGTCGTCCGCCGGTGGTATAGCTGACACACACCGGGGAGGACAGCTCATCCTTGACTACGAAGAGTGGTGAGTTCACCACCGGCTCCCTTCTCTCGCGGTTGTGGTGTTCGATCACCCGAACCACGTCGTTCCACCCCGGCAGGCATCCCCGCTCGGTTCGGGACGACCACGATGCCGATCGGGTGGTCGACAGTGGAGGGACATGACGGTCAGAACTGCCGGTACCTGCGAATATCTCGGATGATTCCCGAGATTCGTTTGCTCGGACGGAGTAATACGACGACGGTTTCCCCGACGCTACGCCGGCCCGCCGGCCGCCCGGCGCCTCTCACTCGAACGTGGAGAGTCGGCGCGTCGCAGGCTGGCTGGGGCGGTGCGGTTCCGGCGTCCGGGGGGCGTGCCGCCACTCGTTCGCCTCAAGGAAATGTCACTTTGAGTGATCGTTTCTCGTTGTGATCCGGTGCTCTGCCGCCGTCTGTGGGGCGGGTCTTCCGGTGCGGCAGCGAAGCCGGGACCATCTCAGGAGTGCGCACTGGTCGGCTGTCGGGAGCGACGGCGTTGCTGCCGCGATGGCAGGAGTTGACGCTGCTGGTGCAGCGCGCGTCCGACCGGCCACGCTGGCAGCAGGTGCAGGCGGTGATCATCTCGCTGTGGTCGGGTGCCTGGATCGTCGGCCAGATCGGTCCCCCCGATACGAGACTCTCGCCGCTGGACGTGCCGGGCCGGGCCTTGGAGACGGTCGGCGTCGACGTCCGGGACGCACTGCACTCGGCAGGAGAGTTCCTCGCCGAGCCACAGCGGCGGACGGTCCTGCTGTTGTGCGCCTGGGTTGCGGGACTGCTGTGGGCGGCGACGACCGAGCACGCCCAGTACACGGCCCTGGCAGGCTGGCTCCTGGTGATGGTCGCGGCGGAGGGCCTCGGGTATCACCAGGCGATCTATCGGGCGGTCCTCGCGCTGGTCGGGCTCGTCGTCCTGCTCTACCTGTGTTCACTGCCACTACGTCGGGTGCCGATGAACCGACGTCCCCGGCTGCTGCCTCGAGACGTGCTGAGTGCGGGCGCCACGGCGGGTGCGTTGTCGGGAATCGTCCCGCTGCTCGCCATCGGCATGCTCACGACGAGGGTGTGCAGGCCTTATCTCACCCGACCCCCCGCGCTGGTCGGCGAGGTGCTGTCCCCGATCCGGCCCGAGTCGACTCGGGCAGGCGGTCCGGCCCGGTCGAGTGCGGGACCGGCCTTCGATCGGTCCGAGCAGTCCGACCAGCGCAGTCGGTCTGAGCAACAGGAGCAGGGCGGACCGGCGCGGCCTGAGATCGACATCCCGGATCAGCCGGGCGCCGAGCACGATGTCGCCGATCCCGCCCGGCGGACGGACTGACCCGGACCCGCGATGTCGAGTCCCACGTGACCACCGCCTGCGATGACGCAGGCGACAGCGGGCCCGACCCCGTGGCGGAGCGCCGATCGGGCGGTGCGTGTGCCTGGACGGCGGCGTGGGTACTACCGATGCATGGCTGATCCCGCCCGAGAGCCCCGACATCGACGCACCCGCGCCGAGTACGAGCGTGGGTTGTACGACTACCACGACCTGACCGCCGGGATCGGCGGCGCGGCGCCCACCAGGAGCCCCCTGACCCTGCGGCTGTGGCTGGCGGGGTTCGGCCTGGTGTTCTGTACCGGGGCCGCCGTGTTGTTCTTCATCGCCGACCACGTCGTCTTCGGCACCGTGCTGGCCGTCTTGGCCGTGATCGCCGCGGTGGACCTCATGTGGATCGCCCACCGCAAGCGGCGTGGCGAGCCCGGCTGAGTGCGTCCCCAGGCGGACATCGGCTCAGCAGCCGGACCGGGCGAGGCAGCAGGCCCGGCAATGCCTGCCCTGCTGCGCGGACCCGAGGTGCGGGCTCGCCGCGCGCTCTCGATCCGCCGCAGGGGCCGCATCCGATGCGGTACCCGATCGACGGCCCCGCCTCGGAAGATCCCCGCACGGCCGAGGTCGCCCGCCTGACGAATCGGCGGTAGGCGTGACGAACCTCGTCGACGGCGACCGCCGGAGCGCTGGCCGCCGCGGACCGCACGGTGTGCAGCGGGCATAAAGGCGGTGACTCCCCGGCCCGCCGATGGCGGTGCGTGCCGGGAAGTGCACCCCAGGTCACAGAACGGTGACGTCGAGTTGCCGGGAGGTGCGCGCTGCGGTGCGCTGTGCGGCGTGGATCAGAAGAAGATCGAACATCAGACGGAGTTCGACGTCATCGTGATCGGTGGCGGAGCGGTCGGCGAGAACGTCGCGGCCCGTGCAGTGCAGGGCGGGTTGCGAGCGGTGATCGTCGAGGCGGAGCTGTTGGGTGGCGAGTGCTCCTACTGGGCGTGCATGCCGAGCAAGGCACTGCTGCGGCCGGGCAGCGCGCTCGCCGCCGCCCGCCGAGTCCCCGGCGCGCGCGAGGCGGTGACCGGCCGGCTGGACGTCGCCGAGGTCCTCAAGGAACGGGACGCCATCGCCTCCGACTGGAAGGACGACGGACAGCTCGACTGGGCGCGCAGCAGCGGCATCGCCGTGATCAAGGGGACCGCACGCATCACCGGACCACGTCGGGTCCGTGTCGAGGACGCCGACGGCACCCGCGAGATCACCGCCGTCCAGGCCGTGGTCGTCTGCACCGGCAGCGCCCCACGCACCCCGCCGATCCCCGGACTCGACGAGATCCGTACCTGGACCTCCAGGGACGCGACCTCCGCCCGCTCGGTGCCCCGGCGGCTCGCCGTCCTCGGCGGCGGACCGGTCGGCGTCGAGCTGGCACAGGCCTGGGCACGCCTCGGCTCCAACGTCACCCTCATCAACGGCGGGCCGCGCCTCCTCCAGAGTTTCGAGGACTTCGCGGGCGAACTGGTCGCCGAAGGGCTGCGCGAGGACGGCGTCGAGGTCCTGCTCGACACCACGCTGGAGCGGGTCGGTGCCGAAGCGGGCGGCATCGCCCTGCGAACGGACGAAGGCAGGCGGATCAAGGCCGATGAACTCCTCGTCGCGACCGGTCGGAGCCCGGCGACTCACGCGATCGGGCTGGACGTGGTCGGCCTGACCCCCGGCGAGCCGCTCCGCGTCGATGATTCCGGGCAGGTGACGGGCATCGAGGGCAGCTGGCTGTACGCGGCGGGCGACGTCACCGGCCGGGCTCCGCTGACCCACCAGGGCAAGTACGCGGCACGGGTGGTCGGCGACGTGATCGCGGGGCGCGCGGCGGGAACGCCGGAGGCCCGCAGCGCCTCGCCGTGGAGCCGTTTCGCGGCCACCGCCGACCACACCGCCGTCCCGCAGGTCGTGTTCACCGACCCCGAGGTCGCCGCCGTCGGATTCACTGCGGACGCCGCTCGACAGGCGGGCCTGCGCACCAGGGTCGTCGACCTGGACATCGCCGTCGGTGGCTCCTCGGTTCATGCCAAGGACTATCGCGGCCGGGCCCGCATGGTCGTCGACGAGGATCGACGAGTCCTGGTCGGCGTCACGTTCGCGGGCTACGACGTGGCCGAGCTGCTGCACGCGGCGACCATCGCCATCGTCGGCGAGGTGCCGATCGATCGACTCTGGCACGCGGTGCCCGCGTACCCGACGATCAGCGAGGTCTGGTTGCGGCTGTTGGAGAAGTACGGGCTCTGAAGGTCGATCACCGGGCGGACAGCGTCAGGCCGGTCTCGGCGAGCGTCGTCAGCTCGACGTCATCGGGCGCCGACGGCGCGTCGATCCACACCGCCTGACCGATCCGCACCTGGGTGCCGGTCCTGGCGACGACGAAGGCGGCGCCGTCGAACGACTCCGGCCCGCCGCGCCAGCCCTGCCCGTCGCGCACCAGGTCGTTGATCCCGCCTCGGCCGACGCCGGTCACGAGCTGTTCGAACTCCTGGGCCTGGTTCTCGTCGGTGAACTCGACCACCGACGTCGAGACCGCGGCCTCGGCAGGCGCATCCGTGTGGAACAGGCCTCGGGACAGACCGGTACAGGGATGGTCGGTCAGCCAGGCCTGCACGTCGCCGTAGGAGTGCCGCGCGCAGTCGTCGGCACCGTCCTCGCCCCGGACGGCGAACTCGGTGCCCTCCGCGACCACGACGGCGACGGGCGCGGACTCATCGCCGTCCTCGACCCCCGAGCTGTCGCCGCCCAGGCTGGACTCGACGGCGAGGAACGCCATCACGCCGAGCACGAGGGCCGCGATGACCGCCGCCGCCACCAGCTGACCGGAGAACCCCGTCCGCCGGGACGCCGGACGGACCGCGCCCGGCCACCCGCCTGCAGCCGCCCCGGGCTGCCCGACTGCGGGCGGCGGGCCCGACGGCCCCGCCGGGACGCGTGCCCCGAGGCCGGGCGGTGCGCTGCGCCGGGCCTGCCCGCGTGCGGCGCGACGGGACCGGTCGTCGCCGAGTTCGGTGTCCCGGAACGGGCCGGGTCCGGCGCTCCCGCGTCCGGTGGTGCGGGGACGCCCGCAGGCCGGGGGAGTACGACCGTGCCCGCGTCCGCCTGGCCGAGGGGGACGGCCGTCTGCTGCGCGGAGACGGCGGCCTCGGCAGTCGAGAAGCCCTCGGCGTCCAGCTCCGCCGAGGTCAGGACATCCTCGACCAGCTCGGGCCGATCCGGGAACAGGGCGAGAAGGACGCGCCGTGCCTCGCCCACCCCCAGCCACGTCGAGCGATGCGCGGACTCGCGCAGCGCGCCGAGCAGCGACGGCGGCGAGGGATGCAGGACCCAGAAGCCCTCTGCGAGGTCCTCCGGCGGCTGGCGAACCTCCTCGACGTACGGCCCGATGGCGATCACGGTGGTCAGCGGGACCTGCGTCCCGGCGTTCCGCAGCCGGTCCCGCACCACACGTGTCAGCTCGATCGCCTCGCCCGCCGGGTTGGGCGACTCGTCAGACCTGGTGAGCAGCCAGCCGTCGACGCGCCACCGCCTGCTCAGCGGGGCGTCGAGCTTCATCGCGGGGTCCGGCAGGTCGACTCCGACCACGAGGGTCAGGCCGGTCGGTCGGATGATCAGCGCGTCCACCGGGCGGGCCGCTCCCGACGGCGTGTCCCCGAGGACGGCCACCCCGCCGACCAGTCTGTCGCCCCGGCCCCAGGAGGCAAGCGTCGCTCGTACGTCGACGCTGATCACCGAAGGGCCTTCACCGAGCCGAATCAGCCGCACTGGCCACCTCCCGCGGTGTACATGACGAAGCCCTGACCTCGGATGCCTCGACGGCGATCTGCTGCCGGGCTGCACGTGACGGGCTCGGAGTCTCACGGTAGCCCTCGTCACGGAACTGCTCACGCTACTCAGTGGTAAACACCGGTTCGTGCAAGCGGGCCGGGACCGCCGGGTGTGTCGTGCCCGGGCGCCTCGGCGGACTCGTCTGGCGGAGATCAGCCACGTCGGTGCAGAATGACGCCATCGATCGATTCGATCAGCTGTCTGTTATGTCCGTTCAATGTGGTGGTTCGATCGCGGTCCGGAGGTTGTCGACTGATTCACCGTTCTACGGTGGTGAACTGATTCACCGTTCTACGGTGGAACCGAACCGCGCGCTGCTCGCGAGGCCGTAGGGGAAGACGTCCCTCGTCGAGCAGCGGAGGTCAGCAGTGAGCACTAGTGGCAACACCAGTGGCGTCGTCTACGTCCACTCGTCGCCTTCTGCGGTCTGTCCGCATGTCGAGTGGGCGATCTCGGGAACGGTGGGCACGCGCGTCGGTCTTCAGTGGACTGCGCAGCCGATGGCCGCCGGTCAGCTGCGCGCCGAATGCAACTGGTCCGGCGCGGCGGGCACCGGAGCGCGTCTGGCCGCCGCGCTGCGCGTCTGGCCGATGATCCGCTTCGAGGTCACCGAGGAGGCGAGCCCCGGCATCGACGGCGAGCGCTTCTGCCATGTGCCCGGCCTCGGTCTGTGGCGGGCCAGAACCAGCGCCAACGGGGACATCGTGGTCACCGAGGACCAGCTGCGGACGCTGCTCGCCTGCGGCGTCGAACGGGACACCGTGACGCACCGGGTCGGCGAACTGCTCGGCGCCGCCTGGGACGACGCACTCGAACCGTTTCGGCCCGCAGGGGACGGCGCCCCGGTCACCTGGCTCCACCAGGTCGGTTGAACCGGCCGCGACACCATCGCGGCCTCGACTGTGTACCCCGCCGATCGCGGGCCTGATCGGGTGGGACGGCCGCCCGGTCGGTGTCGGAGGTTTCGGTCGGGCGGTGGGCGGAGCGCGACCGGACGGCCGCCTTGCACTGCACGATCGAGCCGGTTCGTCGCGGAAGGTATGACACCCTGGGCGAGTGCTGACCGACAGTGAGCCGCCCCGGGATTTCGCCGGGCGCCCCCGCGAGCCCGGGTGGCTGCACAGGGCCTGGCTCGCCCTCGGCATCGTCGGAGTGCTCGGTCTGGCCGTGATCGCGGGCCTGCTCGTCGCCGATCGCTACCCGTCGAGCACGGCGGCTCTCACGACGACCCCCGCGCGCCCGCCTGCCGACCGACCGCAGGAGGGCGAGCCCGTCGAGCCGGTCCTCTCGGACGACGTGCTCGGTCATCCCGACGAGGACGCGATCCGCGTGCTGGTCGACACCCACTTCGAGGCGATCAACGGCCTCAACTACGAGTTATGGGCGACGACGGTCGTCGAGCACCGCGTCCGAGACCTGCCGGAACAGGTCTGGATGGACAGCTACCGGTCCACGACCGACGGCAACGTGATCGTCCACCGCATCGATCCCGGCCCGGCCGACTCGCTGCGGATGGTGCTGAGCTTCGTCAGCCTTCAGGACCCGCAGGACGCCCCCGCCGAGGTGCCCGCCGACTGTGTGTACTGGCGGGTCGTCTATCCGCTGGCCATCGAGAACGGCAGGCTCAAACTCGACAGCGGACTGCCGAACAGCTCCGTCCCCAGCCCGTGTGAGGACGAGGGCTGATCCGCACCCGCCGCCGAGCTCCCGCCCGCCTGTCAGCCCGGTCGGCTCACCGGATTTCCGCCGCGTGCCTGCCTGCCCGTCGCGGTCGTCCTCGCCGACCCGCTCGCCGCCGCACGACGAACCGGCAGTGCAGCGCGCCACAGCCCCGTTCGGTGCCGCAGCACCAGCCGTGACGACCGCCGTGGGCGCCTGCACCCTGGCCGAGTCCGCACCGCCGAGCCCTCGCTCGGCCCGGCTCTCGATGCCCGACGGCCGCCCGCACGGTGTCGTCGAACCGACAACCGACAACCGGTGGCTGTGCCGTGCGGCGGCGCGAGCGGCCCGGCGTCCTGCGGTGGCTCGAACCCGATCTATGAGGGCAGAGCCGAGAAGACTCTGCTCCGACGCGGCCTGCGAGGACTCCTCGCAGGCGCCCGCACTGCTACAGGCCGGGGCTTCCACCAGTGAACGCGAGCGCGACGTTGTGTCCGCCGAACCCGAAGGCGTCGTTCACCGCCACGGTGAACGTGCCCTTGCGGGGTGCGTCCGCCACGACGTCCAGCTCCACGCCGGGGTCGAGGTTCTCCAGGTTCTGGGTGTGCGGAATCACGCCGTGGTAGAGCGAGAGCAGCGCGATGATCGACTCGACCGCGCCCGCCGCTCCGAGCAGATGACCCATCGACGACTTGGGTGCCGTCACCACCGGGTGATCACCGATCGATGACTTGATCGACACCGCCTCGGCCACATCGCCCACCGGAGTGGACGTCGCATGTGCGTTGACGTGATCGACGTCGGACGGCGACAGGTCCGCGGAGCGCAGTGCCTTCTGGATGGCCGAGGACTGGCCGCGACCGGTCGGCTCAGGGGCGGTGATGTGGTACGCGTCGGCACTGGTGCCCACGCCCGCCAGCCTGCCGTAGACGCGGGCTCCTCTGGCGGCGGCGTAGTCGGCCCGCTCGAGGACCATGATGCCCGCGCCCTCACCGAGGACGAATCCGTCCCGGTCGGCGTCGAACGGCCGAGAGGCCCGCTCCGGCTCGTCGTTCCGGGTGCTCAGCGCTCGCATCTGGGCGAATCCCGCGACCGGCAGTGAGTGGATCACTGCCTCGGCCCCGCCTGCCACGACCACGTCGACCTCGCCTGCCTTGAGCATCCGCCAGCCCCAGGCGAGCGCCTCGGCGCCGGAGGCGCAGGCCGAGACCGGCGCGTGCACTCCGCCCTGCGAACCCAGTTCCAGACCGACGGCGGCCGCCGGTCCGTTGGGCATCAACATGGGGATGGTCAGCGGCGAGACCTTCCGCAGGCCCTTCTGCTCCAGCAGGTCGTCCTGGTCGAGCAGCGTGATGGCCCCGCCGATGCCGGTGCCGACGACGACGGCGAGTCGTTCCGGGTCGACCTCGGGAGACCCGGCGTCCGCCCAGGCCTGCCGCGACGCGATGACCGCGACCTGCTCGCAGCGGTCGAGCCTGCGGGCCTGGACCCTGGGGAGCACGTCGGTCGGCTCCACCGCAAGGGGGGCGGCGATGCGAACCGGGAGGTCGTACTTCTCCGGCCATTCCGCAGGGATCTGCCGGACGCCGCTGCGTCCGGCGAGCATGGCGTCCCAGGTGGACGCGACGTCACCGCCGAGCGGTGTCGTCGCGCCGAGCCCGGTGACGACTACGTCGTTGTCGGTCACTTGTTGTCGTCGATGTACTTCACCGCATCGCCCACGGTCTTGAGGTTGGCGAGTTCGTCATCGGGGATCTTGACGCCGAACTTGTCCTCGGCCTGCACGGCGATCTCGACCATCGACAGCGAGTCGATGTCCAGGTCGTCGATGAAGGACTTGTCCTGGGTGACGTCGTCAGCGGCGACACCGGCGACCTCTTCGACGATCGCGGCCAGACCGTCGGCGATGAAGGTGGTTCCCTCGTTCGACACAGACTTTCCCTTTCCTCTGTGCTGGTATCCGGTCGGCCAGGCAGGCCTACTCGGAAGACGACAGCGTGCAGTGTGGCGCACCACGGGGGCGTGGCCTGCACGCCGGGGGCTTACCCGTCGGTATCAGACGAGCAGGTGAGGTGCGTCAAGCGCCTCATGGGCACACCACCACCTGCCCCGCGTAGGACAACCCCGCGCCGAAGCCGATCAGCAGCACCACGTCGCCGTGAGAGATCTCACCCGCGGCGCGCATGTGATCCAGCGCGATCGGGATCGAGGCGGCCGAGGTGTTGCCGGTGTGCACGATGTCCCTGGCGACCACCAGGTCCTCCCGTGCGCCCTTGGCGCGAAGCCGTTTGGCGATCGACTCGACGATGCGGAGATTGGCCTGGTGCGGTACGAGTGCGTCGATGTCCGACAGCTTCAGTCCCGCGGCCGCCACCGCATCCTCGGCGACCGGGGCGATTTTGGTGGTGGCCCAGCGGAAGACCGCCTGCCCCTCCTGGTAGATGAAACGGTTGTCCCGAAGGTGGATGGTCTGCGCCAGGTCACCCGCGCTGCCCCACGCCACCGGTCCGATTCCCGGCTCCTCGGCCGGTCCGACGACGGCGGCGCCCGCCCCGTCGGCGAAGATGATCGCGTTCGCGCGATCCGTCCAGTCGACCCAGTCGGTGAAACGCTCGGCGCCGATCACCAGCACTCGACGTGCCGATCCGCCTCGAACCAGGTCGGATGCGGTGCCCAACGCGTAGCTGAAGCCCGCACAGGCCGCGTTGAGATCGAAGGCCGCTCCCGCCTTGATGCCGATCGCGTCCGCGGTCTGCGCGGCGGCGTTGGGGATCGGGCCGGGCATCGTGCAGGTGGCGAAGATGAGGGTGTCGATCTCGGCGGCTGCTAACCCGGCGTCGGCCACGGCCTTGGAGCCCGCCTCGACGCCCATGCTCACCAAGGTCTGATCCTGATCCGACAGCCGCCTGCTCACGATGCCGACGCGTTCTCGGATCCACTCGTCAGAGGTGTCGATGGTCTTGGCGAGGTCGTCGTTCGTGACCACCCGATTGCCGAGCGCGCTGCCCAGACCGAGGATGCGCGTGTTGGCGGGTCCGGTGCGCAGGGTGATCCGAGGCCGTTCGGCGCTCATCGAGTGGTCTCCGAGGTGGTGTCGGCGTCGGCGGCGTGTTCGGTGATCACCTGGACGGCTTTGTCCAGGTCGGCGGGGGTCTTCAACGGCACGGTCTTCGTGCCTTTCATGCCCCGCTTGACGAGGCCGACGAGCGCCCCGGCAGGCGGCAGTTCGACGACGGCGGTGACGCCCTGATCGGCGAGCGTGGCCATGCAGGCGTCCCAGCGCACCGGGCGGGTGACCTGCGCGACGAGTCGCCGTAGGATCTCGGCGCCGTCGTCCTGTGCTCCGCCGTCGAAGTTCGAGAGCAGCGGGCGGACCGGGTGGGCGACCTCGACAGACTCGGCGTGCTTGCGCAGCGCCTCTTCAGCAGGGGCCATGAACCGGGTGTGGAAGGCGCCCGCGACGGCCAGCGGTCGCACCCTGGCGCCTTCCGGCGGTTCCTCGCTCAGGGCGCTCAGCGCATCGAGCGGGCCCGCCGCGACGATCTGGCCGCCGCCGTTGCGGTTCGCCGGGTCGAGCCCCAGCTCCGCCAGCCTGGCGAGCACCACGTCAGGCTCGCCGCCCAGCACGGCGGACATCCCGCTGGCCTCCAACGCGCAGGCGTCGGCCATCTCCCGGCCGCGTACCGCCGCGAGACGTACCGCGTCGATCGGCCGGAACACCCCCGCCAGCGCCGCTGCGGCGAGTTCTCCGACGGAGTGGCCCGCGATCGTCAGGTTCGTGGGCAGGTCGATCCGGCGGCACAGCTCCTCGGCTGCCAGCAGGGTCAGCGCGACGACCAGCGGCTGGGTGACCGCAGTGTCCTTGATCTCCTCCGCGTCGGCCTCGGTGCCCAGCCGGACGAGGTCGAGACCCGTGGCCTCGGACCAGTCGGCCAACTGTTCGCGGGCACCCTCGGCCTCCAGCCACGGGGTCAGCATGCCGGGCGACTGAGAACCCTGTCCTGGCGCGAGCAGTGCGATCACCCGTTCACTGAACACGTCCGCGTTGCTGGTCTGTGATGCTGTGGCTGACGAAGTCCCAGGCCCTTCGTTGTGGGGTTCCTACAAGGCGGTCACGACTCCTGCGACGTGAGACGGTCATTCCTTGTTCCCGACCACGGGTCTTCCGAGGTCGTCCGGGGTTTTCTGCCGCAGTTCGTCCCCGGCTGGGAGACCCCTGGCGCAGGCATGAGCGACGGGGACCGTCGTGCACCGGACGACGTCCGGGCGGTGCACCTCGCGGGTGCGGACGACGGCATCGCCGGTGCCTGCGGACCGCGCCGCACCGGGGCGAGCGTGTCGCGCCGGCGTTCACCCGCAATGGCGCGCGCATCACACCGGGCAGTCTCGACCGGGGCGCGGCGACATCTGCCGCCGGGCGGCGGCGATCAGCGGCTCACCACAGCCCTCGGGCGTGCGCGAGCCTGCCCACCTTGAGAGCGACCTGGAGGACCAGCGCGTCGCGGGGATCCGCCGGGTTGTACCCGGTCAGCTCCGCCACCCGGCGCAGCCGATAACGCACGGTGTTCGGATGCACGAACAGGGTCTTCGCGCAGGCCTCCAGCACGCCGCCGACCTCGAGATAGGCCTGCACCGTCTCCAGCAGCCCGCCACTGGACTCGGCCAGCGGCATCATCACCTGCTCGACGAGCTGCCGCTCGGCGCCGGGGTCGCCCGCCAGCGCCCGTTCCGGCAGCAGATCGGTGGACCGCACCGGCCGAGGAGCGGCAGGCCAGGCCACCACGGCCCGCAGCCCGGAGAGCGCGTCCTCCGCGGAGCGGTGCGCGTCGGCGAGGCTTTCCACGGTCGGGCCCGCCACGACCGGTCCGTCCCCGAAGCCCTCGGAGATCTTCAACAGGACGTCGCGCTCCTCGGCCGCGTCCACCATTCCGCCGAGCACCACGACCAGCCGTGATCCGTGCACGCCCAGCAGCACCGGCCGGGACACCCTGGCCGCACGGCTGCGCACCTCGTAGAGCACGGCGGGCGGATCGGTCGACGGCGGATTGCCGACCAGCACGGTGGCGGCGACCGGTTGATCCCAGCCCAGCGCCGAGGCCCTGGACAGGAGGGACTCCTCGGCGTCGCCCCGCACGACCCCGTCCACGATCAGTGACTCCAGCCGGGCGTCCCAGGCGCCCCTGGCCTCGGCCGCCGCCGCATACGAGGTGGCGGCGGTGAAGGCGATCTCGCGACCGAAGCGGAGGATTCCCTCGGTCAGCACCGCCCGCTCCGCGTCGTCCGCGGCGAGTTCGGGGAGCCTGCGTTCGAAGACGTCGATGGCGATGCGTACCAGCTCGACCGTCTGGCGCAGGCTCATCCACCGGGACAGGTCCTTGGGGGCGGCGCGCAGGAATCCCTCGGCCGTCACTCTCGGCGTGGACTCCGACTCGCTCAGCCAGACGATGAAGTTCGCCACGCCTGCCTGGATGATCAGCAGGATGCTGGCCCGCTGATCGGCTGGGAGTCTGCGGAACCAGGGAAGCAGGCTCTGCATCGATGCGATGCTCGCGGTGGCCAGGCCGCCGGAGGCGTACTCCAGCCTGCGCAGGGTCTGTACAGACAGTCCATTCCTGGCCTGTCCTGCTTCGATGGCCTCGCCCATGGCCGCCAGAATCGCATGGGGGCCTCGGGGCGGAGGGGGCCGGGCATGCTTCGGCCGCCGTCGTTCGGCCGTCACGGGTGCCGAGACCCGCGAACCGGAGGTCGTCCCCGGAGTCAGCCGGAGTGGGCCGCAGGCCGACCGCCGCCGTCGATCCCGTCGTGATCGTCGTCGAACCGATCCCTGCCTGGCAGGACACCGACCGCCCGGAACGTCTTTCGGCCCGCGGCACCTGCTTCGGGCACCCGAGTGGGGGCGACCGAGGCCGTGCGCCCGGCGGCGGGGTGAGCCGGTGCTCGTTCGGGGCGGCACGCACTGCCGCCGGTCGGATCGGGCGGCCGAGCCTGCCGAGTGCGAGGGTGACCCCTTGGCGACGTCGGGGCGTGGTCGTCCACCAGGACGAGCGCGGGCAGGCCGGGGCGGCTGGGGACGGCGTGTGATCGCGGCGCTCGGTGCGCGGCGGCCGTCGACCGGCCGGCCTGCGGTGGCTGCCGCAGCACTCGCTCCGACTCCGCGACCCTTTTCGGGAATCCGGGAATGGCCGCGACAGGTGCGGCTCCGGGGCTGCACCGAGTCCGCCCGATTTCGGGGTCGCATCGCCGAACAGGCGGATTCGGAGTTCCTGTGGTATTCGCTTCGCGCTCCCGATGAATTGAGAGCCCGCCGGGCTGCACCCGGGCAGGCACGCGAATGAGTTCGTGGTTCCCCCACGTGGCGCCTGCTCGGCTCGCCGCCGTGGCTGCGGCCCGCTGACCTGCGAAAGTCATGGGCGGTGGCGGCCTCGGTACGGTGGCCCGGCTGCCTCGATCGCTCGATCTATCGTGGTCCCGACGCGATTTCCCCCTTTCGTGCTGCGTGGCGATGACGGCGTCAGCGGGTCGATCAGGAAACGATCTGGAGGAGACGGAAGACACAAGTCGCTTGACGAGGAGGAAGCGGTGGGCGAGAACATTCGCAGCGGGCTCGGGGACGCCTGGTCCATGATCGCCACGTTCGTGCCCAAATTCATCGGTTTCCTTATCATCCTGCTGATCGGCTGGTTGATCGCCAAGGGAGTGTCCAAGGGGCTCGGGCTGCTGCTGCACCGCGCGGGCTTCCACCGGCTGGTGGAGAAGACCGGGCTCTCCGGGATGCTCAGCAAGTCCAAGGTCGATCTCGGCGACATCATCATCAAGATCATCTATTACTTCATCATGCTGATCACGTTGCAGATCGCGTTCAGCGTCTTCGGCTCCGGCAATGCCATCAGCCAACTCCTCCACCAGGTCATCGTCTACATCCCGCGCGTCGTGGTGGCACTGATCCTGCTGTTGATCGCGGCGGCCATCGGCCGGGTGGTGCGAGACTTGATCCGCTCCGCGCTCGCCGGGCGGTCCTACGGACATCTGCTCGGCACGCTGTCCTTCGTCTTCCTTGTCGCGCTGGGCGTCATCGCCGCGCTCAACCAGCTCGGAATCGCCGTCACCGTCACGCTGCCGGTACTGATCACGGTGCTGGCCACCATCGGCGGCATCCTGGTGGTCGGCCTGGGCGGCGGCCTCATCAAGCCTGCTCAGCAGCGGTGGGTGACCTGGCTGGACCACTTCGAGAACGAGACCGCCCGCAGCGGCGGAGCGGGCCAGCGCGCAGGCGGTGCGACCGCGGCGGGTGGCGGCGGCGCAGGCGGTGTCGGGGAGGGGCGCGACCGGCCTGCAGGCCGTCCCCGGCGCAGGCCCGGTGACGCCGACCCGTTCGACTCCGGCGGCCAGCCGACCTGATCGAGGGGGCTCCTCGCCGAGTCGGCCGACGGCCCGGCGGTGTTCTCGTCGCCGCTCCGCCCATCTCCGGGTGAGGCGGAAGTGTCTCAGCTCACATCATGTGGGCTGAGGTCGACGGAATGCCGCCGGGCCGTTCGTCGTTTGGCTGACCAGACGACGTGCGCTCCGGGGTCGGTGGAAGTCCGAACCGGCGGTGACAGTCCGCGACCCGTCCGGCTGCTGTTCGGCCGCGACGGTTGACCCGGTGGAACTCCGGGACCGACGGTGAAAGTCCGGATGGTAGGCGGCGCACGCGAGTCGGCGGAGCCGTCGTGCGCCGTCGGCTTCGCGTTCGCGACCCCCGGTGGCAGAGGGTTGCGAGGAGGACGCGAGATGAGTCTGCTGCTGGAACACCACCTGGTGCTGCTCGGCCAACAGGTGTCCTGGGCCGAGTTCATCGGACAGCTCTGTGCGCTGGCGGTGGTCTTCCTTGCGCAGCGCAGAACACTGTGGACCTGGCCGGTGCAGGTGGCCGCCACGGTGCTGCTGTTCAGCGTCTACTTCTCTGCGCAGCTCGGCGGACTCGCCACCCGGCAGGTCGTGATCCTGGCGATCTCGATCTACGGCTGGTGGGCCTGGAGCAGGCGGCGTGATCCCGTCTACGGCATCGCCGTCCGCCCGGCGACCGGCGTCGAGCGCCTGATCCTGCTGGGCCTCATGCTCGGGGGGACGACGGCCTTCGCGCTGCTGCTCGATTCGCTGAACGCGTCCTGGGCGCCATGGCCGGACGCGTGGATCTTCGTCGGGACGGCGGTGGCCTTCCTTGCGCAGAGCCGAGGCCTCGTCGAGTTCTGGCTCGTCTGGCTGGCGGTGGATGCGGTGGGCGTCCCGCTGCAGCTCGCCTCGGGGCTATGGTTCAGCGCACTGGTGTACGTGGTGTTCGCCGTGCTGGTGGTCCAGGGCTGGTTGCAGTGGGCGCGCGCCGCACGGGCCCAGCGCGCCGCCTCGGCCGACCCGGGGAACGCGGCGAAGTCACTAGCTTGACCGGGCAACGAGCTTCTTGATGTTCTTTTTTCGATGCCGGGCCGCCCCCGGCACGGAAGGGAGAACATCGTGTCCACCCTCCGAGAACCCCGAGGACGACGCGCCGCCCTCGTCAGACGCCTGGGGGCCGGGCTGCTCGCCGCAGGCCTGTTCGCCGCATCAGGAGCCACCGCCGTGGCCGAGACCCAGGCGGGCGGCGCGTCTCCGTCGTCGGCCGAGCCGCCGAGCACCGGCTTCGAACTGAGCGACGGTGCTGCCTGGACCACTGAGGACGAGGAGATCGCCTTCCTCGCCGAGGTCGCCGACCGTGGCCGAGGCATCGAGATCGAGCAGGCGGGCACCTCCGTCCAGGGCAGGCCGCTGAATCTGGTGCGCATCGGCGGCCCCCGATTAGCGCCCGCCCGCACCACCGCCCTCCTGCTGTGTTCACAGCATGGCAACGAGCCCTCGGGCCGCGAGGCGTGCCTGTCGACGATCCGTGATCTGGCCTTCACCGAGGATCGGGAGCTGCAACGGCTGCTCCGGACCACCGAGCTGCTGTTCGTGCCCACCGCGAACCCGGACGGCTTCGTCGCGAACACCCGAGGCAACGGCGAGGGCATCGACATCAACCGCGACCACATCGCGCTGACCACCCCCGAGGCGCGCACCATCGCGGAACTTCTCCGGGACCACGAACCGGATCTGGTCTACGACCTGCACGAGTACGGCGCCCGCCCGCCGGTGTACGACCGGGACTTCCTCTCGCTGTGGCCGCGCAACCTCAACACCGACGACCGGGTTCATGCGCAGTCCGAGGCGCTCTCCGAGGAGTACGTGCGTCCTGCGGTGGAGACGGCGGGCTTCACCAGTGGCATCTACGGCATTCACGTCGATCCGGAGACCGGCGAGCCCATCGAACAGGTCGCGGGCGACGGCCAGGAGCGCATCCTGCGCAACACCGCAGGGATCAAGGACGCGGTGGGCATCCTCGTCGAGACCAGGACCACCGCGCTGACCGAGGAGGAGCTGGCCGATCCGGCGGTGAACAACCGTCGTCGCGTCGACTCGCAGCTCGCGGGGCTGGCCGGCGCGTTCGACATGCTGCGCGAGCGGGGCGCGCGGATCAGCCTGACCACGGGCGCGGCGCGGGCCGCGGGCTATCTCAACCACAGACCGATCTACTTCGGCGGGGCCGACAACGAGGAGCCCGCGCCCGATGACGTCGTCACCGAGCGGATCTGCGGCTACCGGCTGACCGCCGAGCAGTTCACCGAGGTCGAGTCGACGTTGGCGACGCACGGCGTGCGGAGCTGGAGCGGTCGGGACGGTGTGTTGGTGCCGATGGCACAGCCGCTGCGTGAGCTGATCCCGTTGCTGCTCGACGAGCGGGCCGACTTCCACCTGACGGCGGGGACTCCGGCGGCTCGCTGCTGAGGCCGGACGGGCCGGACCGCCGGAATCGTCGGTCTGGCCCGACTCGCAGGCCTCGCCGTTTCGAGCCGTCTCGTGATCCTCGGCAGGCAGGCTGATGCCTCCGGCGATCGTGCTCGGGGCGATGTCGTGAGCGGGAGCAGTGTCGACCGGGCTTCCGCGCCAGCGTGGCGGGCTGGAGCTGCCGTGTTGACGGTGCCCGACAGGCCGGCGCCGGGCTTCCGCGACAACTGGCCTGCCTGCGGCGGTCTGCGTGCGGCGTGAGCGGGCTGATCTCCAGGAGCTCGCGGCGATCGGTTCCGCCGCAGGCCGACGACCGCTTTCGGATCAGCTGCTCAACCGGCCTTGTCGAGCAGGGCCGCCTGGGCGGTCAGGTCCCGTTCGACGGCCTCGTCCTCGTAGGCGAGGCGGAGGATCTCGGCGGGTTCGCTGGGACTGTCCTCGAGCTGGACCGCCTTAGCGCCTGCGCCGGCACCGATGAGATAGCAGTGTCGGAAGTAGCGGCCCGGCTCGTCCTCCTCGTCGAGGACGGCGAGCTGCGCCTCGAACAGCCCGAAGTCGCACCGATGTTCGGCGAGGACGCCCAGTGCCCACGGCGCCAGCTTCTCCTTGGCCCGTTCGAGGTTCTGGGGGTCGAGATCGACCACCACCTGGACGCCGAGGAGGCGATCCCATTCGCGAGCGCCACTGCTGCTCTTGAAGCACTCGTGAAGCACGTATCCGATCCGCATGACGACGACCTCCTGGCAGGGGAAGACTGGGCGGTGATCGTCAGAAGAGCAGCCGTGATCCAGGCGGCGGCGGTCTCGCTAGACTGCCGCCGACCACCGGATGAGGGAGAGATCGGCCACCGGTTCCGACTGGGCCGAGTTTAACCCTCACGTGCCACGTGGCACACGACCCTGAAAGGGTGAACTTGTGCTGCCTTCCGTCGCTCCCTCGGCACACTGGCCTTGATCACCCGATCGACACCGGAGGGGAAACCGACGATGAGCAGCAGGTCTCGGCAGACGATCGAACGTCGCCAGCTCGGCGCTGAACTGAACAGGCTCCGTAAGGCCGCAGGTAAGCAGCAGAAGGATGCGGCAGCCGTCCTCGAATGCGACAGCAGCGTGATCAGCAGGATGGAGGGCGGTGGTCGACCGCTGAAGCGCTTGGAGGTCGACGCCCTGCTTGATCTCTACGGCGTCCCAGCCGAAGCTCGTCCCGAGATCTACGACCTGGCTCAGGTAGCGCGGCAGCGCCAGCCGAGGCGGATGCACTCCGATGTCATGCCAGGAGCCTTCCGACGCCTCAGCGACCACGAGGCGTTCGCCAGCGAGATCTACTACTCAGAGGGCGAGATCATTCCGGGGCTGTTGCAGACTGAAGACTATGCACGGGCGTTGATCCGCGTGTCCAGGGCTGCCATTGGAGCAGATGATCCCATCGAGGTCGAGAACCTCGTCCAGTTCCGTATGGAACGTCAGGAGCTGCTCACCCGTGAAGACGCGCCTCGGTTGTGGTTCGTCATCGGTGAAGCCGCACTTCGTCGTCCTCTGGGTAGTCGGACTATCCTACTAAACCAGATTCGCCGATTGCTTCTCGTCATCGAAAATCAGCGGACCGTCACCATTCAGGTGGCGCCGCTGTCGATCGCGGACCACCCGATGTTGGGCGATTCGATGGCAATCTTCCGCTTCGGGGCGAAGGCGCCAGACACTGTCTACCAGTCTACGTTTATCGAGGGTGGGGTCTACCTCAAGGCTGACGAGGATATCGCGGCCTGTATCCACGCTTTCGATCGGTTGCGAGCGGTCGCATTGGGTCCGGATCAATCCCGAGAATTTTTGACACGTTGCGTGAAGGAGCTGGACGGTGCCAGTTGAGAGAGCGTGGTTCAAGAGCAGCCGCAGCGGCGGGAACAATGCCAACTGTGTCGAGGTGCGTTTCGCCTCGGGTGGGGTGGATGTGCGGGATTCGAAGAATGCCGCAGGTCCGAGGTTGAGTGTGTCTTCACCTGTTTGGGTGCAGTTCCTTGACGATCTCCGGGGTGGGCGGGCGACCATGGATCGCTGACGTGATCACGTGGGGGTAGGTCATTGGCTGTGCTGTTGCCGTCGTCGTGGCCGGGTGGGTGCGCATGACGTCGATGCCCGAGGTGATCGCCCGGCTTCGCGCGGCCTTGACCGGCCTGCGTCCCGAGGAGCTCCGCGAGATCCACCAGCACCTCAACGTAATCG
This sequence comes from Actinoalloteichus fjordicus, assembly GCF_001941625.1. Taxonomy (NCBI): domain Bacteria; kingdom Bacillati; phylum Actinomycetota; class Actinomycetes; order Pseudonocardiales; family Pseudonocardiaceae; genus Actinoalloteichus; species Actinoalloteichus fjordicus. The sequence goes on along the minus strand of NZ_CP016076.1, from coordinate 6,000,465 downwards.
CATCAATCACGGATGGCACGGCAGGGGCGGGCCATTGGAAGGGGCAGACTGCTGCCGATCACGCTCGTAGCGAAGGCAAGGGAATCGGCCGTAAGCCGCGTGGTTCGAAGAAACGGCCAATCCGTGAGGTTCGAAGCACGGAGGAGTTGCTGGAGATATTCAATGCTCTCTCACGGGGAGGTACTGTACTTGATCTACCCCGCTACGATGGTGTCATGGTCTTGCTGCCTGATGCGACCAAAATTGGATACCGAACGAAGTCAACAAGTTCGCCTGATCCGACTATCGACATCAGGACTGAGCAAGACGTGAAGCTGAAGATCCACGTTAATCGGGAGGGTTGGACGCCGTGATCGATAATGAGATCGTAGAGGGCGTGATGGAATCTGCGGAGGACGACTATATCGATATGACCGATATAATGCACTATATTCGAGATCAGGCCGATGGCTCGCCGGCGCGGCTGCGGATTGCGGCGACCGTTGCCGACAAACTGGTTCGGGAGGGGCGGATAGTTCCAGGAGATCTCACTCGGGAGGGGTTTTATCCTTGGCTTACCTCGCCTGATGAATCGGCTGATCGAATCACTTCAGAATCCAATCTTTGGGCCGACGAAAGGAAGGAGGTCCACTTCGGCACCATTGCCTGGTTCGACCTGCCGAGTCGAATCGCTGCGCGGGCCGCAGATCGCGATGCTGCTACGCCGAGTGAATAAGGTTAGACCGTTGAGGTGGGTGTCAATCGTGGGGGTGGATAATTGATTGATGAAGAGATCATTGCGGGTGTGTTTGAAGCAGCTGGCGACGACTACATCGACATGAGTGATCGAAAGCGCCATGGAGGCGATCGAGGATGATTATCTGGACATGACCGTCATCATGTACCATGTTCGAGATCAAGCTGGTGACTCGCCGGCGCGGCTGCGGATTGCGGCGACCGTTGCCGACAAGCTCGTGCGAGAAGGACGTATAGTTCCGGGCGATCTCACCCGAGATGGATTTCTTCCCTGGCTCAGCCTGCCTGATGAATCCGCTGATCGCATCACCTCGGAATCGAACAGCTGGGCAGATGAAAGAAGGGAGATTCACTTCGGCACCATCGCCTGGTTCGATCTGCTGAGCCGCATCGCGGCTCGCGCCGCAGATCGTGATCGCTCGGTTTCTGAAGGGGGCTGTGATGAGCAGCGGGCAGAGCCATGAATCGGCTGCCACGAGACAAGGAGGACGAAGAGTGCGACTGCTGGTGATCGGTTATCGACGGGAACACCGCCGGTCAAGACGCCAGCAGGGTCGATCAGGCGTGCCGGGGGCGGCCAGGAGACGGCTCTGGGGGGCGTATGCACTCGGCCGGTGAGATTCTCGATCGGTTGACGATGGCGGTCACTGATCTGCCCGGCGCCCGGTCGGTCGCGAACCGGGCAGCGGGTATCGAGGCGGGCGCGGAGCTTCGCGGAAGTTGGCACGGCGGGTCGGACGATCGGGCGTGGGAAGCCGTCGCCGCACTGAGCCGGGCGGCCGACGAACTGGAGTCCGCAGGTCTGCTCCTAACCCGGCTCGACGAATCGGTGCGGGCTTATTCCGCAGTTCTCTGATCGCACTCGACGCCGCCGTCAGCGGCGGAGATCCTTGACTTTCAAGCCTCGGTCGACGGGTGAGATGCAAGAGAACGTCGCAGTTCCGAAGTTGAGTGTGTTCGCACTCATCTGGATGCGGTTTCTTGACTGTCTCCGCAGCAGGCAGCCCACCATGGAGCGCCGATCGTATGATGCTCACCTGGCTCCACTGTTGATGGTTTGACCGAGTCGGATCTGCGGCTCAATATTCATGTCAACCGCGAGGGTGGAAAATTGGTTGATGACGAGGTCGTCGAAGGCGTCATGGAGGCAATTGAAGACGACTATCTGGACCTGACCGTGATCATGTACTTGGCCAGGGATCAGACTGCTGATGATCATGAGCTGCTGCGAGTTGCCGCTGTCATTGCTGAGGAGCGGGTGCGGGATGGAAAAATAGTTCCCGGAGACCTCGCAAAGAATGGATTCGTCCCATGGAAAGTCTCGTCGGCAGAGTCCGCCGGCCGCATCCTCGCTGAGGCGGATGCCTGGGCGGATGCCGGGAAGGAAGTCTATTTCGGCACCATTGCCTGGTTCGATCTGCCGGAAAGACTCGATGGAAACGACGAGTAGTGGGCTGATGAAGGGAGAATCTGTTTGGCCGCCTCGTCATGCGAGCAGGCCTGCCCGGTGCTGAGTGCACCGGGCAGACCACGCGGTCGGGCAACTCGCCCCGATCAGAAGAGGACGCCGTCCGTGACCGGCTGGAGGGTGCCGACGCGCAGGCCGGTGAGCGGGATCTGCACCGGCTCGTCCTCGGCGCCGACGATCCTCGCCTGGACCTCGCCGTCGAATTCGGGCAGCGAGGCGGTGAAGCCGGCGGCGACGTAGGTGTCCGGGTCGCCCTTATCACCGAGGTCCACCTGGACGCCCGCGAAGGCGGTGTGGTCCGGGGCCAGGGTGATCGGTGCGGGGGCGCCGGGGTGGTCGACGGAGTCGTTGGGTACCTGGTCGATCGGCTCGCCCGCCATGTTCTGGCCCGCCAGTCCGAGCGCGCCGCTGAACTCGCAGGTCTTGTCCGAGACGTTCGTCAGCGCCAGCAGATAGTCGGCGGGGCGCTCGGGCTGAGGATTGAGCTCGACCTCGACGTCCTCGGCCGTGCAGGCCGAGACGCCGCCCTCGCGGACATCGGGCTCCGTCGCCGTCGCTCCTGCGACGGTCTGCCCGCCCACCAGAAGCAGCGCGCCGCCGAGAACCCCCGCCAGGGTGGTCGTCGTCCGAGTCGTCTTCCGCATCAGAATCCCTTCGGTATGTCATGTCGTTATGTCGTTCGGCCCGGCCCTTCCGTTCTGCAGACCTGTCCACAAGACGTGCCTGTCCAGGGGGAGGTTGCCTGTGGTTCCCTGTTCAGAAGTGTTCATCGTGCAGGCGGGCCTGCATCGGGCCGGTTCATCGGCGTCGGATCGGCCGCCCGTCGCGTCGAGATGAGCAGGCTTGATCGGACCTCGTGAACAGCTTCCGGCGCGAACAGGTCGCTGCTCGATCCGCATCGGACGTAGTCCCTCGCCGTCGGCGACGGCACCGGCGCGCGTCGTGGAATTCGGCGGGGCGGGACGCCGGGCTGCTGCTCGCCGCCATTGTCTGCACCGAGACCGCCGACGGACCGCAGGACAGAACGCCGCTCGGCGTCCTCGTGGTTCGAGCTGTCCATTGCTCCCGCCGCCGCGTGACGGTCGCCGCGCCGGCAGACCGGGATGGACCCACCCGGGGATGCACGGGAGCGACCTCAACACGATCGACGCGATCTAGCCCGACGATCTTCGCCCGGCGGAGTACCGCCCGCGCCGGCAGGCTCGGCCCCGACGACGACTCCAATGCGCGGAGTAGGTTGTGCGGCGGTCCGCGATCGGCTGGAGGTGGCCCTGATGGAGGACGAGCTGCGCGATCTCGTCGAGGCCGAGGACCTCGGTGCGGTGCGCCGATGGCTCGGCGACCGCCCGCCGCACGAGGTCGCCGCCGAACTCGGCCGCCTCGACCAGCCCGCGATGGCCCTGCCCTTCCGGCTGTTGGAGAAGGACCGGGCACTGGAGGTCTTCGAGGAACTCGATCCGGTGCATCAGCAGTGTGTGTTGGACGGCCTGCGGGATCACGCCTTCCGGGAACTTGTCGAGGGGATGGACCCCGACGACCGCGCGCGGATGCTCGCCGAGGCGCCTGCCACCGTGGTCCGTCGGGTCCTGGCCGGGCTGAGTCCGGGGGAGCGGCGCACCACGGCCGCGCTGCTCGGGTATCCCGAGGGCTCGGTGGGACGGGTGATGACTCCGGAGGTCGTCTGGGTGCATCCGTGGCAGACGGTCGCGGAGGCGCTGGCGACGGTCCGGCGTCGGGGCGCTGACGCCGAGACCGTCTACACGCTTCCCGTCATCGACACCGGGCGCAGGCTCCTCGGCGTGGTGTCGCTGCGCACCCTGGTGCTCAGCGGAACCGAGGAACGTCTCGAAGATCTGGTGAACACCGAGGTCCCCTCGGTGGCCGCCACCGATGAGGCCGAGGGCGCCGCACGGCTCATGCAGGAGGCCGACCTGCTCGGCCTGCCGATCGTCGACAGTGAACAGCGGCTCGTCGGTCTGCTCACCGTCGACGACGCGATCGAGGTCATCGAGGAGGCCGACACCGAGGACGTCGAACGTCAGGCCGCGGCCAGCCCGCTCGGCAGGCCCTATCTGGCGGCGAGCGTGATCGCCCTGGCCCGGTCGCGACTGCCCTGGCTGCTGCTGCTCATCGTGGCGGCGACCATGACGGTGAACGTCCTGACGTTCTTCGAGGCCAGCCTCGCGGAGGTGACGGCATTGGCGCTGTTCATCCCGCTGATCACCGGCACGGGCGGCAACGCCGGTTCGCAGTCGGCGACGTCGATCGTGCGGGCGCTCGCCGTCGGCGACGTGCGATTCGGTGACCTGCCGAAGGTGCTCTGGCGGGAGGGGCGAGTCGGCCTGATGCTGGGCGTCGCGCTCGCGACGATCGGCGTGGTCGTCTGCACCCTGTTCGCCGGGTGGCGGCTCGGGCTGGTGGTGGCGCTGTCGCTGATCGCGGTCTGCACTTGGGCCGCCATCGTGGGCGGCGGGATGCCGTTGCTGGCGAAGAAGATCGGCGTCGACCCCGCCGTGGTCTCCGCCCCGATGGTCACCACCCTGGTCGACGCGACCGGACTGATCATCTACTTCCTCACCGCCCATCTCGTCCTCGGGCTCTGATCGCCCCCGGCGGCGGCCGGACCCGACTCGGTCGGCCGGTGCGGGACGCATCGGAGATCGTCCGCCGCCGGGCAGGCCACTCGGCCGGTCTGCGCCTGCGGCACTGCGCCGTGGTCGAGGCGGTCCCGGCGTGACCCCGCCCCCAGGCCGGGCGAAGCCCGTGTCGCGGGCGCGGCAGCGGGCTGTTCGCAGCCGAGGGAACGTCATCGGCCCGCGAACGTCCCAGTGACATGAGACGAGACCGGATCGCCTCGACGCCCGCAGCCGCCGAATCGGTCGTCGACCTCGGCAGGCATCCGTGCTTCGGAGTCCGGGCATGACCTGCGCGGCTCCGCGCCTCGGCTGGCCCACGTGGTGGCGGGCCTGCGCCTGGCTGCTCGTCGCCGCCGCAGGCAGCGCCGCGTTCGGGTGGCTGTTCGACGCGCTGGCCGTCGTCACGGGCTGCGGGGACGGGTTCGGCAACGCCGGGCTGTCCGGCAGGCTCGACGGCGCCGCGTGCCTGCTGATCGAGGACGGCATCCCGTTGTTCCGGCTGCCGTGGGCGGATCTGGCGCTGGGCGGGACGCTCGCGGCGGCGGCCTTGGTCGCGACCCTGCTCACCCTGCGTGCCGTGCAGCGGGGCGGCGGCGTGCGCGCCGCGCTGGTGCCCGTGCCCGCGCTGCTCGTCGCCGGGGCCGTCGCGGCCGTGCGCGAGTTGCAGCTGATCTCCGTAGAGCCTGTTTTTAATCCCCACTTTCGGAGTTGCGCGGGGCCAGCGCGGCTATCTGCGGCGTTGTCGTCAGTCAACATAACTCCGTTATGTCTCCTTCCTTCGCCTTGCAGCTCAGCCACGCTGATCCCCGCTCACGACTCCAGGAGGATCAAAAACAGGCTCTTAGACGTGCACCCCTGGTTCGTCCACCCCCGCCGCACTCGACAGTGATCCGGACGACGCCTATGCCTATCGCTTCCACACGGCCACTGTCGCGGAGTACACCCTGCACACTCCGGGCGGCGACCACGTCCTGGCCACGCCGCAGCCCTGGTGGATTCCGGCCCTGATCGCCGGGCTGCTCGCCGTCGCGGTGACGACGACCGCGCGCGCCGCAGCCGCGGCGCATCGAGACTGACGCCGAGGCGATGACCGTGTCGCCGGGGCGCAGCAGCCCGATCCGGCCCGTCTGGTGGTGGGCCCCCGCCGTGCTGCTCGTCCTGTTCTCGGTGCTGCTAGCGGCCGCCTGGTCCGCCCATGTGGTGCTGATGCAGCGCGACTGTGCCGCAGGCTTCGACCAGCCGGGGCTCACCGGACGGAGCCTCGACACCCGGTGTGTGCTTGCTCAGGACGGCACGACGTTCCTCGCACTGGACTGGGGTGAGATCGCGGTGGCGGCGGCCTTGGCGCTGGTCGTCGCGACGGCCACCCTGCTGCTGTTGTGGGCAGGCCCCTGGCGACGCTGGGCGGGCTGGCTCGCGCTGGTCGCCGTCGTCGTGCTGCTGCGGATCGCCGCGATCATGGGCCTGCGAAGGCGGAATCTGAACCAGCCCGATTGGCCGGAGTTCACCCTGGCCCCGGACACGCCGTCCATGGAGAGTTATGCGATCACGCCGCGCGGCGCCACGCTGGAGGTGCGTACACCCACCGGTCCGGTGGTGGTGCCGGAGCCGTCGGGTGGCTGGCTCGACCTCGCGCTGGTGGCAGGGCTGCTCGCCGTTGCCCTGACGATCGCCACCTTCTCCCTCGCGCGGCGGGCGCGGCGGGCGCGGTGACCAGGTGCCGCCTGCGAGGCGGCTGTGCTCCGCCCTCGTTGAAGAGACGGCGCTTCTCGACATCCCGGCCCGGCAGCCAGGGGCGGTGTTGCCAACGGTCGGTCCGGCCTCAGGCGCCGACCCGCGCCGTCCGACACCGAGACCCGTCCGACACCGAGACCTGACCGGCCAGGCCCACGGCACACTCCCCGACACGCCGACGGCCTCCCGCCCCGGCCGAAGCCGGGCGAGAGGCCGTCGAGGTCATGGGACCTCAGGAGACCCCGGGATCGGAGGTCTGCGGACCGGCCGCCTGCACGTCCTCGATCCGGTAGGTCCGCGCCGCCTGCTCGGCCACCGAGTGGTCGATGTCGCCGCGTCGGGCCAACGCCAGCAGCGTGCCCACCACGATCGACTCCGCGTCGACGAGGAACTTCCGCCGGGCCGCAGGCCTGGTGTCCGAGAAGCCGAAGCCGTCCGTGCCGAGGGTGAGCATGTCGGTGGGCACCCACGGCCGGATGAGGTCCGGCACCGCGCGCATCCAGTCCGACACCGCCACGACCGGGCCGCCGGTGCCCTCCAACGCACGGGTCACGTGCGGCACCTCACGCCTCGACCCCGGCCGGAGCAGGTTGTCCTGCTCGGTCCGCACCGCCTCGCGGCGCAGCTCCGCCCAGGACGTCGCCGACCAGACCGCCGCCTGCACGCCGTGGTGCTCGGCCAGCAGCTCCTGCGCCCGCAACGCCCAGGGCATCGACACCCCGGAGGCGAGGATCTGTGCCGTCGGGCCGTCGCCCGCAGGAGCCTTCGCGTACCGGTACAGCCCGCGCAGCAGCCCGTCGACGTCGAGATCATCGGGCTCGGCAGGCTGCCGGTAGGGGTCGTTGTAGACGGTGAGGTAGAACATGACGTCCTCGCCGTGCGGGAACTCCTCGGACTCCCCGTACATGCGGCGCAGACCGTCTTTGACGATGTGCGCGACCTCGAAGGACCACGCCGGGTCGTAGGAGACGACCGCGGGGTTGGTCGCCGCCAGCAGCAGTGAGTGTCCGTCGTTGTGCTGGAGGCCCTCGCCGGTGAGCGTGGTCCGGCCCGCCGTGGCGCCGAGGACGAATCCGCGCGCCATCTGGTCGGCCGCCGCCCACAGGCCGTCGCCGGTGCGCTGGAACCCGAACATCGAATAGAAGATGTAGACCGGGATCATGTGCTCGCCGTGCGTGGCGTAGGAGGTCGCCGCCGCCGTGAACGAGGCGGTTGAGCCGCCCTCGTTGATGCCCTCGTGCAGGATCTGACCCTGCTCGCTCTCCTTGTAGGCGAGCATGAGCTGGGCGTCCACCGACGTGTAGAGCTGGCCGCTGGGGTTGTAGATCTTCTGCGTCGGGAACATCGAGTCCATCCCGAACGTGCGTGCCTCGTCCGGGATGATCGGCACCAGCCTCGGCCCGATCTCGGGGTCCTTGGCCAGGTCGCGGATCAGCCGCACGAAGGCCATCGTCGTGGCGACGTCCTGCTTGCCGGAGCCGCGTTTGACGACGTCGTAGACCTTGTCACCCGGCAGCACCAGCGGCTTGGCCTTCACCCGGCGCTCCGGCACGAAACCGCCGAGCCTGCGGCGTCGATCCAGCAGGTACTGGATCTCCGGGGCGTCGTTCCCGGGGTGGTAGTACGGCGGCAGGTACGGGTCGGCCTCCAACTGCGCGTCCGTGATCGGCACCCGCGTGCTGTCTCGGAACAGCTTGAGGTCGTTGAGGGTCATCTTCTTCATCTGGTGCGTGGCGTTGCGACCGGCGAACGTCGGACCGAGGCCGTAGCCCTTGATGGTCTTGGCGAGGATCACCGTGGGCTGGCCGTGGTGCGAGGTCGCCGCCTGGTACGCGGCGTAGACCTTGCGGTAGTCGTGGCCGCCGCGCTTGAGGTTCCAGATCTGCTGGTCGGTGTACTCGGTGACCAGTTCCTTGGTACGCGGGTCGCGGCCGAAGAAGTGCTCACGCACGTAGGCGCCGTCGTTGGCCTTGTACGTCTGGTAGTCGCCGTCCGGCGTGGTGTTCATCAGGTTGATCAGCGCGCCGTCGCGGTCGCCGTGCAGCAGCGAGTCCCACTCGCGGCCCCAGACGACCTTGATGACGTTCCAGCCCGCGCCCCGGAAGTAGGACTCCAGCTCCTGGATGATCTTCCCGTTGCCTCGGACCGGCCCGTCGAGCCGCTGGAGGTTGCAGTTGATCACGAAGGTGAGGTTGTCCAGGCCCTCGTTCGCGGCGACGTGGATCAGACCGCGTGACTCCGGCTCGTCCATCTCGCCGTCGCCGAGGAACGCCCACACGTGCTGATCCGAGGTGTCCTTGATACCCCGGTTGTGCAGATAGCGGTTGAACCGTGCCTGGTAGATGGCGTTCATCGGGCCGAGGCCCATCGACACCGTCGGGAACTCCCAGAAATGCGGCATCAGCCGGGGGTGCGGGTACGAGGGCAGCCCACCGCCCGGTCCCGCGTGGGAGTACTCCTGCCGGAAGCCGTCGAGCTGCGACTCGGTGAGCCTGCCTTCCAGGAAGGCCCTGGCGTAGATGCCGGGGGAGCCGTGTCCCTGAATGAAGACCTGGTCGCCGCCGCCGGGGTGGTCCTTGCCTCGGAAGAACCAGTTGAAGCCGACCTCGTAGAGCGTCGCGGACGAGGCGTAGGTGGAGATGTGGCCGCCGACCCCGATGCCCGGCCGCTGCGCGCGGTGCACGGTCATGGCGGCGTTCCAGCGGATCCACGCCCGGTAGCGGCGTTCGGTCTCCTCGTCACCGGGGAACCAGGGCTCCACATCGGTGGGGATCGAGTTGACGTAGTCGGTGGAGGTCAGGGAGGGCAGGCCGACGCCGCTCTCCCTGGCGCGCTCGAGAAGTCGGAGCATCACGTATCGGGCGCGCTGCCTGCCGGTGGCGGACAGGATCGAGTCGAAGCTCTCCAGCCACTCGGCTGTCTCCTCCGGGTCGATGTCCGGAAGGTGCGCGGCAAGGCCGTCCCGGATCACACGCACCCGCTGCGGGGCGTTGTCGGCGGCGTTGCCGTTGTTCTGCGGGGCCAAGGGATCTCCTCGCCAACGTCGAGGTGTCGTCAAGCTGGGCTTCGCCCAACGCTGCCATCCTTCACCATCGTCGTCTCGGACCGCTGGTGCCGTCATCTGTACCGGTCAGTAACTTTTCGCAGGCACGAGTACCCTGACCGGTGGTGATTGGATCTCCTGCGGCGTGTCCACCTGCCAGCGGTTGCGCTGGGGGGTGCGATCGGTGTTCGCTAGCCGGAATCGGTCGCAGTAGATCGGACAGAGCAACTGTGTGCGAGGGCCGTTCGAGGCCCTGGCACCTCCACTGTAGGAGGAGTGAGTAAGCCGTGGTCGCCGCGGGAGACGCCGGAAAGGTCGGCGTCGCCGACAGGCTCGGGATCGAGCCGGATATGGTGGTCCAGGAGATCGGCTGGGACGAGGACGTCGATGACGAACTTCGTGCAGCGGTCCAGGAGCGTTGCGGCAGTGAGCTGCGCGACGAGGAAGTCGACGAAGTCGTGGACGTCGTCCTGCTGTGGTGGCGGGATGACGACGGTGATCTGGTGGACACGCTCGTCGACGCGATCTCTCCGCTGGCCGACAACGGCGTGATCTGGGTCTTCACGCCGAAGACCGGCAGAGACGGCTACGTCGAGCCCAGCGAGATCGCCGAGGCCGCGCCGACAGCCGGACTGTCTCGGACATCCAGCGTCAGCGTCGCGGAGGACTGGTCCGCGACGCGGCTGGTCTCGCCGAAGGCGGCCAAGTCGAAACGCTGACCCACCAGCTCCCGAACACGCTGTCCCGGCCTGCGCTGACGCGGTCGGGACGGCGCCTATCAGAGCTTCCAGCAGAAGGGTTCGCGGTAATGACACTTGAGGTCGGTACTCAGGCCCCGGACTTCACGCTCAACGACTACGACAAGCAGTCGGTGACGCTCTCGTCGTTCCAGGGGAAGAGCAACGTGCTGCTCGTCTTCTACCCCTTCGCCTTCAGCGGGACCTGCACCGGTGAGCTGTGCCAGGTTCGCGACGAGCTCGCCGACTACCAGGGTGCCGACGTGACCGTGCTCGGCGTGTCGGTCGACACGACGTTCAGCCTGAAGAAGTGGGCGGGCCAGGAGGGATACACCTTCCCGCTGCTGTCCGACTTCTGGCCGCACGGTGCCGTCGCGCAGACCTACGGCGTGTTCAACGAGGCAGCCGGGTTCGCGAATCGCGGCACCTTCCTGATCGACAAGCAGGGTGTCATCCGCTTCGCCGAGCGCAACGGGGCAGGCGAGGCGCGCGACCAGTCGGCCTGGAAGAAGGCGATCGCCGAACTGGCGGCCTGACTCGACCGTGTCGGGGAGCCGGGTAGGCTTCCCGACACGATCGGGCGCATAGCTCAGCGGGAGAGCACTCGGTTTACACCCGAGCGGTCGCAGGTTCGAATCCTGCTGCGCCCACCATGTCCGTCGACGTGCCCGCCGCGAGGTCCGGTGCAGGCGGAGCGTCATCACGGGCAGGCTGCCTCGCCCAGTCGGCGAGTGCGGCGCCCGGTGCGGCGCCTCGCGATGCAGGCCGCCGGTCGTCACGGTGTGACGCGCTGCCGTCGCGAGCCCACGCAGGCTCCTTCGGCACGGTTCGGCAGGACGGGCTTCCATCCCCTCGGGACGCGCCCGGGTCGGGGGCGTGTCCGGGGTCGGCCTGCGACGCACGGTGTGTGGGCCGGACGGCTGCGACGTGGGTCTGTCGATCAGTCGTTCCCGGCCCTCGGCGGCATCGCCTCCTCATCGTCCTGCGCCGTCGCGGACTTCGCCCGACGGTGTGCCTCGGGCAGGCGGGTCGCGGCCCAGGCCGTCAAGCGGGCGAACTTGTCTGCGGAGTCGCTGCCGGGCGGGGCACTGTAGGTGACGATCTGCAGACCCGACTCGCCCACCTGCTCGAACACGTCGAAGGCGACCTCGATCAGGCCGACCTCCGGATGGCGGAACGACTTGACGCCCGTGCGATGCGAGTGCACGTCGTGGCCTGCCCAATCCTGCCGGAAGTGCGGGCTGCGGGCGGACAGCTCGCCGATGAGCGCGGTCAGGTCCCTGTTCAGCGGATCGCGGCCTGCTTCCAGCCGCATCACCGCCGCCGCCGTCCGGCGGGCCTGCGGCCAGTAGAGGTAGTAGTCCCGAGCGCGGGGGTCGAGGAAGATGAACCGAGCGATGTTCGGCACGCCCTCGGTGTCGAAATGCGGTGCATAGAGCGCCCGGCCGGGGAGGTTGGCCGCGATGAGGTCCTGACTCGCGTTGTGCACGATCGCGGGGACCGTCAGGTTGTCCAGCACACGCTGCACCGACGTCCGCACCGACCGGACGACGGGCCGGGTGCGGACTGCGGCTGCCGACGGCGCAGCGCGGGCGAGATCGAACAGGTACTCCCGTTCGGCCTCGTCGAGCTGCAAGGCGCGGGCGATCGCGTTGAGCACGCTGTCCGAGGCCCGCCGGATGTCTCCGCGTTCCAGCCTCGTGTAGTAGTCCAGGCTGACGCCTGCCAGCATCGCGACCTCTTCACGCCGCAGGCCGGGCACGCGCCGCCCGCCGCCGAAGTCGGGAATGCCTGCCTGCTCGGGGGTGACGTTCGCGCGACGGGAGACGACGAACTCCCGAACCTCGTCCCTGGTGCTCATGAATCCGATGGTAGAGCGGCCACGAGCAGCGGAGAGCGGTCGGATCGACCCCCGCCGCTGCTCGACGCCGACGCTGTCGTCTGCGACGTCCGAGCCCGCCGGGGCGCGCGAAAGAGCAGCCACGCTCTCGTCTGACGCCGCCGCCCCGGCGATCCCGGCCTGCTCAGGAGGCCAGGGTGGAGATGTCGATGACGAATCGGTAGCGGACGTCCGAGGCCAGGACGCGCTCCCAGGCGGTGTTGATCTGGTCGGCGCGAATGATCTCGACCTCCGGGGCGATGCCGTGCTCGGCGCAGAAGTCGAGCATCTCCTGGGTCTCGGCGATCCCGCCGATCTTCGACCCGGCGAAGGACCGCTGGTTCTCGAAGAGCGTGAACAGGGTCACCGGGACCGGCTCCGGCGGGGCGCCGACGTTCACGAGCGTGCCGTGCAGCGTGAGCAGTCCCAGATAGGCGTCCAGATTCAGCGGGGCGCTGACGGTGTTCACGATCAGGTCGAAGGTGTTCGCCAGCTCCTCGAACGTCGCCGGGTCGCTGGTCGCGTGATAGTGGTCCGCGCCGAGGCGCAGACCGTCGTCCTTCTTGCGGAGGCTCTGCGAGAGGACGGTGACCTCGGCGCCGAGGGCATGGGCGAGCTGGACGGCCATGTGTCCGAGGCCGCCGAGGCCGACGACGGCGACCTTCTTGCCGGGGCCCGCGTTCCAGCGTCGCAGCGGCGAGTAGGTGGTGATCCCCGCGCACAGCAGCGGGGCGGCCTTCTCGAACGGGATCGCCTCGGGGATGCGCAGCGTGAAGTGCTCGTCGACGACGATGTGCGAGGAGTAACCGCCCTGGGTGATGGAGCCGTCGGGTTCGGTGCCGTTATAGGTGTCGGTGAACCCGGCGAGGCAGTACTGCTCCTGGCCTGCCAGGCAGTTCGTGCATTCTCGGCACGATTCGACCATGCAGCCGACGCCGACGCGGTCGCCGATCTGGTGGCGGGTGACCTCGGCGCCGACCTGGGTGACGGTCCCGGCGATCTCGTGCCCGACGGTGAGCGGGTAGGGCACGTCGCCCCAGTCGCCCCGGACGGTGTGGATGTCGGAGTGACACACGCCTGCCCAGGCGATCTCGATCAGCACGTCCCGAGGACCGACCTCCCGGCGGGAGATCATCCCGGGCGTGAGCGGGTCGGTGGCCGAGACGGCGGTGTAGGCGGGTACGAGGGTCATCGAAGTCCTTCGTGATGTTCGGGGGTGCGACAAGGCGCGTCCGTGCTCGTCCGGCGGGGTCGGGCCGCAGGCGGCTCGAGCGCCGCAGCGGACGTGGGACGCCTTCACCACGGAACCATCGCGCCGCCCCGGGCGGGAGGTTCTCTCAGAACCCCTCTCCGCCGGGGGCGGCGGTGACGTGCGTCGCAGGGGCTCGGCCTGGCGGGTGAGCGCCTTCGGAGCGATCTCGACGCTGGCGCAGGCCCGGTTTGGCGATCGCTCGGGTCCTGGTCGCTCGACCTGAGCAGGAGCGACGGGCCTGCGCTGGGCGCAGGCGGACCGGCCGGACGTCGTCCGTCGGCTTCGCCGCCGATCGTGCTGTGTCGGTGCTGCCCTGGTCGACGCGGACCGGACGCCCCGCCGAGGCACCTCCCGGTCGGTCAGGACTCGGTCTGTGGTGCAGGCCGACTGTAGGACCAGGTCACGAGGGTCGGGCGGAATCCCAGCCTGGCGTAGAGGTGTTTGGGATGGTCGTCCGGATCGGCGGCGATCAGCAGCTCGCGTGCGCCTCGTCGCCTGGCCTGTGCCACGGCCGCGACGATCAGGGCGGTCGCGATGCCCTGGCGGCGGTGGTCGGATCGGACGAAGACGTCCTCGACGATCCCGAGACCGCCTTCCCCCGCCGCGGAGACCACGAAACCGACGACCGTCTCGCCTGCGGCGGCCACCTGGAAGTCCGCGTGGCGGCTCAGCTCCCGCCGCAGCCCGACGGCGGCGTCCGTCACCTCGTGGGGGCGCGTCTGCACGCCCGCCGCCCGGTCCTCTTCCTCGTGGTCGAGCCGGAACAGCCGGGCCACGGCAGGCCAGTCGGCCTCGCGCAGTGGTCGGACCTCGAGGCCGGGGACGTCGACCTCAGACGCGGCGCCGTCGGGAACGGTGAGCGGTCCGTCGCACACGAGTTGGAGTTCCGAGTCTCCCTGCCAGCCCTCGATGATCAGCCGAGGCTCGACGTCGAGCCGCCCGGCGGGGTGCAGCCGAACCGTCGAACAGACCCGGCCGGTCCGGCGTTCGGCGGCCGCCAGCACCTCGGGCAGCCGATCGGCGCCGGTCTCGGCCGAGAGCTGGAGGAAGTCGCCCAGTGGGTGGGGCGCGATCCCCGGATGGGAGACCACCGTGCCGCCGTCGACCGCGGATCGGCTGCCCCCGAGAGCCCAGTAGGCCGTGATCGTGTCGACGACTCGCTGCGCCATGCCGTGACGTTACCGCGACCCGATCAGTCGTCCGCGAGCGCTGATCACTCAGGCGACCGCAGGCTCGTCGATCAACCGGCCCGGCTAGGGCCCGGTTCTCACGGGAACGGCCAGCCGTTGCGCTCGCAGCCCTGCAGGCCGTAGGTCTGCTGCTGCATCACCGGGGCGAGGGCACCGGGGGCGGGGCAGTTGACGTGTCCGAAGCCCAGGGCGTGCCCGACCTCGTGATTGATCACGTAGATCCGGTAGCTCTCCAGATCGCCGTCGAAGTGCGGAACACCGCTGACCCAGCGGTTCTGATTGATCACCGATCGGGTGCCGTTGAAGCAGGAGACCTCGCCGTTCGTACTCAGCGGCGCGCACAGCTCGTCGGTGAACTCCGGAGAGGCCAGCGTCACGCGGAAGTCGACCGGTTCGGCATCGACCCGTTGGAAGGACATGGCGCCCTCGTTGCTCCAGCTCCGTTCGTCGCCCAGGGTGCGCTCGACGTCCTCGGCGAACGCCCTCGGATAGCCGGGCAGTCCGTCCTCCACCTCCACGAGATAGCGGCGCAGCGGGCCGTCGCCGTACACCCGGCCCTCGCCGGGGACGACCGTCAGCGTCCGATCCGCGCTCCACACCTCCGTCTCGCGAGCGAAACCCACCTCGGGAGGGGGTGCCGAGACGCCCGGCGACGCGCCAGGACGCGCCGAACGTGCCTCCGGCGCGCCGGGAACGTCGGCCGGGGTCGTGAGCGGCTCGCTCACCTCCTCCTGAGCCGTGTCCGTCGGCGGCGTCTCCCGCTCGCGCAGGCCGCCCGCCGTGTCCACGGCCCACAGCAACGCCACCGGAATGGTGATCAACAAGATCAGTCTCCTGACCCGGCGAACGGTCTCCCGCCTGCCTGCCTTCCGGCTGGTCTTCGCAGGTGAAGGACCCTCCGCAGACTCTGCCGGAGTGTCGTCCCGTCGCTTGCCCTCGCCCGTGCTCATCGAGGGGAGAGCGTAGTCCGCCCGCGTGGACGCGGCGCGACGTCGGTCCCCGTCCGGGGGGATGCTCGGCTCGGCTCGGCCTGCGGACCGCCCGAGCGCGCCACGGGGCCGACGCGCCTACGGGGCTGTCCGACACGCCGAGCGGGGCGGCCGACACGCCGGGCGGCTCCCGGGGGCGTCGAGCGGGCGGGCCGGCTGTTCGGCGAAGGGTGCGCGGCAGACTTGCTCCACGCCCCGGACTCGGATGGCGTGTTCGGGCCGCCGAGCACGGGACCGGCGGTCTCCGGGCGGTGAAGTCGGCCGGTCGGCCTGCCTGGTGTGCCCGGGACGGGCAGGCAGGACGGCTCGATCGGACAGCGGTTCGGGGCAGCAGCCCGGCGAGGCACTCGCCCGATCACAGCTGCCTCATCCGAATGCGCACGCGGTGACCGGTTCGTCCCGTGGTCGACGAGGTGATCACACCGCTCTCGGGAGCGGGCGGCGGCGACGCGACGCGGGTCGCGAAACGGGCCCCGTGCTCGGCCTGCCTGCCCGCCCCCGGCGGTAGACCCGACGACAATGTCGTCACCCACCGGGTCCGACGACGCGGCGGAGACCCCCATCACCACCGTGCCGAGGGTCAGCTTGCCGTACGTCGCTAAACGTTTCCTACATTCGCGTGATTCTCAAGCGAATGGTTGACCTTTCGCGATTGGAGGCGTACTCAGCGTGATCATCTGTCCTGTCCGGTCAGGTCTCGGCCGTCCCAGGTGGTGTGCGTGCAGGCCAGTCCGCCGCCGCTCTTCGGCCGCAGCACGTCGTAGATGTGCATCCGGGGAATCTTCGGAGACACCCCCCAGCCGCTCGGCCAGGTGATCAGCCAGTCCATGTCGACGTCGACCAGCAGCCCCAGCATCCGGGCGATGGTCGGATCGTCCAGCCGTTCGAAGGCCTCGTCCAGCAGTACCAGCCGCAGCGGCTCCACCGTCGTCTCCTCGGTGCCCGCCGCCCCGACCGCGTCGTAGAACGAGGCCGCCGCCGCGAACAACGTCACGTAGGACACCAGCCGGGTCTCGCCGGAGGACAGCTGACGCAGCCTGCGCACCCGGGGCCTGCCGTCCGGTCCGTCGTCGCGGACCCGCACGGTGAAGGCGTGCCAGCCTCGATAGTCCAAGGCCCTGGTGAGGATCTCCGCATAGCCGCCGGTCCTGGTGTCGCGCTCGGCCTCAATCCGCTCGGTCAACGCTCGCCGCAGCGCCTCGTCCTGCCCGCCGTCGCGGTCGGCGAAGGGCGTGCGGACGAGTTCCAGGGCCTGCCTCGTCGGCTCGTCCAGCGCGGCGGACGGGCGCCACTCCAGCTGGACGTGCACCCCTTGACTCGATCGGGCCCGATCCAGCACGTCGTTCATCCGTCGGCACAGGTCCTCGGCCACCGCGATCTGACCCCGCAGGCGCTCCGCGAGGTCCCTGATCAGGTAGTCGGAGAAGATCGTCTGGTATCGCTCGCCGAGGAAGCCGCGCTGCCTGCCGAGCTGCTCCGCGACGCGACTCGCCGCCTCGGCCACCGGCCGGGGCCCGTCGGCACTGCTCACCGTCACGCACAGCACGCCTGCCTGCTCGGTGGCCTGGATGTCGTGGGTGCCTGCCAGCGCGGCCTGGAGCGCTTGGAGCCTGCCGATCACCGACGCCTCCGAGACGGCCGCGCCCGCCCGGCCTTCGCCGAGCAGCCGCAGCGCCTCGGCCGGGTCGGCGGGCGGAGTTCGCGGGACGTCCTGCCCGGCCTCGGCCACCGCAGCAGCCCACAGGCCGGGGGTGCGCAGCGACTCGCGGAACGCCGCCGTCGCCCGCTCTTCCTGCGCCGCCCGACCGTCGAGCTGCGCCTGCCGGGTCTCGGTCAGCGTCGCGACCTTCGCGGCCCGCTCCCGCAGCGCGGCGACCCGCTCCCTGGCGGCGGGCAGCTCCGCGCGGCAGTCGACGCGCCGCTGCTCCAATGCGGCCAGCAGGTCCGCCACCTCGCCTGCCTCGCGGCCGACCGCGTCGGTCAGCTCCGCCAGTGCCGCGGCCTGCTCGGCATGGGAGGAACAGGCCTGCTCGGCCTGTCGTTCCGCCTCGACACGATCCTGTTCGGCGGCGTGCAGATGACGCAGGCCCTCGGCCAGGTCTGCCACGGTGCGCACCGCCCGCTGGCTGAGCGACTCGGCGAGCCGCTCGATGGTCTCCCTGGCCTGCTCGGCGGCCTGCCGGGCGGCGGCCAGCTCGGCGCTGTCCGAGGACAGCCCCGCCGAGGCGCCCGCCCTGGCCAGCTCCGCCGCCACCGCCTGTTCGCGCTGCTCCGTGAGCCGATGGCGGGCCCGCAGCGACTCGGCTCGGGTCGCAGCCTCGTCCGCGACGCCCCGCGCGCTGCTTGCCGAGGCGTGCGCCGCGATCAACTCCCCGTCGTCCGGGAAGGACTCCACCCGCGCCACCAGCTCGGCCTCGGCGTCGACCGCCTCGGTGAGGGCCCGCTCTGCGGCGGCCTGTTCACCGCGCAGGCCGTCCAGCTCGTCCTCCAGCTCGACGATCCGCCGCATCCGCGCGGCCTTGCGGGCGCCCGCGCCGACGTACTCGGCGGCGTCCTTGTGCCAGGCGCCCCGCAGCACCCCCGCCGACCAGCGGCCCGAGGTCGAGACGGTGAGGCTCGTCGACGGCTCCGCACCCGAACCAGGCGTGTCGACGCTCACCGTCCGCAGCAGCGCCTCGACCACCTCGGCCGCCACGGGCGAATCGCCGTCGTCGGCCGGGATCAGCAGCTCCGCCAGGGTCCGGCCGGGCGGGAGCGTGGTTCCGTCGGAGACCGCCAGCAGCTCGGCCGAGGCGGGCAGGCGGGCGGCGCCCGCGGCGTCGACCCACGCCGTGAGCAGACCCGATGCGGTCAAGGCCGCCTCGAGCCCTGCCTGGTCCGCAGGCTCGACCTCGGGCCGGAAGTCCACCAGTCGGTAGAACGGGGCGCCCCGCGTCGCATCCTGGTCGTGCTCGACCCAGCCCGCCGTCGGCGGGCGGTGCCGCTCACCGGACCGCGTGCCCGCCAGCTCTCGGTCCCGCTGCTCGATCGCCCCGCGCACCCTGGACAGCTCGCCCCGCGCCGCCGCCGTCCGCGCAGCGGCCGAGGCGACGCCAGGCGCGCACCAGGCACGGGCGGCGTCGCGCACGGCACGCGGCGCGGCGAGATCCCGTTGCAGGTCGGCCGCCGAGGGCAGCTCCGGCACGGTGTGCAGTGCATCGAACCGCTCGCCCGCAGGCGCGTGCGACGCCGACTCGAACCACGCCCTGGCCCGGTCCCGCCAGCGTTCGGCGGCGTCGCCGAGCCGTTGATCGGCCTCATGACGGCGCCCGGCGGCCTCGGTGGCCGCGACCTGCGCCGCCCGCACGTCCCGATGGGACTGGGCCAGGGCGACACCGGCCCGGTCCGCCTCGGCGGCCTGCTGATGCAGGCTGGAGATCAACGCCACCCGCCGACGGGTCTCCGCCGTCGCCCGCTCTGCGACACCTGCCGCCGCCTGGAGCTGGTCGGTCAGCATCTCCGGGGACAACGCGGGCAGGTGCCTGCGCTCCACCGGCAGCGGCTCCGAACCGGGGTCGGGCTTGGCCAGCACCGGCTCGTGCCGCACCTCGACGTCGACGCTCGGAGCGGGCGGCACGGTCGGACACAGGCTCGGGTCCAGCCCCGCCGCCGCCAGTCGAGCGGCTGCGGCGTCGGCCAGTTCCCGGGCCGCCGAGGCGTCCTGATGCAGCCGTCGCAGCACGCCGAGGACGGCGTCGACGGCGCGATCCTCCTGGCCGCGTTGCCTGCCCGCCGTCTCCAACGCCGTCTGCGCGGAGGCCCGGCCCGCCGCCACCAACGCCTCGCGGTCCTCCAGATCCCGGAGTCCCTGATAGGCGGGCATCGACTTCATGCCGTCGATGCGCACCTCCAGCTCGCTCTCCTCGGTCTCCAGCCGCCGCACCGTGCCCGCCGCCGCCTCGCGTTCGGCGAAGGCCTTGTCACCGCGCCGTTCCAGGTCGGCCAGCTCGGCGCGCAGCGCGGCCAGCTCCTCGGCGGCGGCGCTCATCTGCCTGCCAAGCTTGCGCAGCGAGCCCGCCGCGTACCCCGAGTAGCCCGCCACGAAGGTGCTCAGCGCTCGGTCGGCGGTGCTCAGGCCGATGATGTTCTCCCGAATCGCCTCCAGGTCGTCGAACGAGCCCGCCAGCGACTCGACCAGCGTCGTGTCCAACGGCGGGAGCGCGTCGGAGAGGATCTGTTCGAGCTGGCCCTCCAACACCTTCAGGCCCACGTCCGGGTTGCGCAGCGTCCGCTGCAGATGCAGGAGGTCGCCATAGCGGGCGGCAGGAAGTCGATAGACCAGCTCCGCCACCCTGGCCCGGAAGGTGCTCTCGTCGAGCACGCAGTCCGGCCCGAGCACGTCGCGCAGCCCGGCCGCGCTCAACGGCACTTCGTCGACGCCGACCAGCCGTAGATCGACGCCGATCCGCCGCGTGGTGATGAAGCGCCACGAGTCGGTGATCTGCTGGGAGGTCTTGGAGGCCTTGACCCCGATTCCGCAGGTCAGATACTCGAGTGCGTCCGGGGCGGCGCCGTCCTGGTCCGCTGGGTCCTTCTCGGGCCCGGCGGGTGCGGTCCTGGCCAGCTCGACCCAGGCGTAGCCGATCCGGTTCGGACCACCGGTGTAGTCGTCGAGCATCAGCCTGCGGATGCTCACCGTGTCGAAGCCCTTGGAGCCGAGCTGCCGCAGATCCCCGTCCAGGCACAGCGGAAGCAGCAGCTCCAGCGTGCGGGACTTCCCCGACCCGTTGGTGCCTTGGAAGATGGCCCGGCCGCCGGAGAGATCGAAGGTCTGCTCGGCGTACTGCCAGATGTTGACGATGCCGCCGCGATGCAGCCGCCACCGACCGGACTCGCTCACATCAGACCTTCCGTCTCGTCGAACAGGGACCAGTCGGCCTGCGGGGCCGGACTCGGTTCAGGTGCCTCGGTCGGGCGCCCCGGCGCGTCGTCCGGCTGCGGCAGCCAACGGTGCGCGGCGGGGGAGAGCAGCCAGCCCGCCGGATCGTCCTCGTCCCGTCGGGCCAGCCGCAGCCTGATCAACAAGCGCAGGACCTCGGTGGTCAGGCCGTCGAGATCCTCCGTCGCGCCCCGCGACCAGGCGGCGGGGAACGCCGTGACCAGCTCGTCGCAGGCCTGGCGCACCTCCGCCGTCGTCACCGGACGGCTCCCGTCGGCGCGTGCCTCGTGCAGGTCCGTCAGCACCGGCAGCGCCAGCAGCGCGATGCGCGACACCGTGCTCGCACCGGGAAACGCCACGTCGGTGAGGTACTCCTCGGGGTCGGTGACGGCCACGCCCTCCAGCCGGATCTCGCTGAGCAGCCCGAAGCCGCGGTCCAGCAGCAGCGACTCGCGCCGTTGGTTGCGGCGCAGCCAGGCGGACTCCTCATCGGACAGCTCCGAGTGCAGCACCACCGGGTCCTCGACCAGCCTGCGCCGCACCGAGTGCTCCACGCCGCGCGCGCCGGGACGGGCCGCCAGCCGGATCAGGTCGGCCGGGGTCTCCGCCTCGCCGAGCGGCCCGCTGACCAGCAGCCCGAGCAGATCGGTGTCGATGGTGATCAATGCCTCGGCGGGCCCGTCCTGCTGCCAGGGCGCGACGGTGCCCTCCGTCTCGCTGATCACGCCGAGACTCAGCAGCAGCCGTAGGGCGGCGGTCAGCGCGCGACGATCAGCGATGTCGTCGGTCACCTTGATGCCCGCCTCGGCCGCCGCCCCTCGGAGATCGTCGACCAGTCGCGACAGCAGGACCTGCCGTCCCGCGCCCGTGAGACAGGCCAGCGCGAGCGCGACGTAGGCATGGCCTCGCGGCGAGAGCGTGGGTTCGTCCCGCGTCGCGTCCTGGCCGGGCCCGGTCTTGTAGAGCCGGGCGAAGCGGCGCTCCACCACCAGTCGGTACCCCAGCAGCGTCGTGAACAGATCCACCAGCAGCGTCCGATGCCGGTGGATCAGCGGCAGCAGGTCGCCGTCCGGGCCGCTCGCCCGCAGCAGGGGCCTGCGCAGCAGCACTCTGGCGCACCGGGCGACGTCGGCGGCGTCGATGTCGGACAGTCCGTCCAGCAGGGCGAGCCCGGCCGCGCCGCTGCCCCGACTCCGCGTCGCGCGCCCGCTCATCGCTGTGCCTCGCTGGTCGGCCGGTCCGTCGCGGAACTCGGCGGGTGGGGGCCGTCGACCGTGGAGCGGTACTCGACGGCCGTCGTCGCTGCGGTCGGCCGCTCGGCTGCGGGGTGCGCCTGCTCCGGGGCGGCCGTCGCGGGAGCCGCCGAGGACTCGGCCGGGGTCGTCTCGCCGGGTGCCGCACTGTCGAGCCCGGCCGCCGCAGGACTCGGCTCGTCGGCGGCTGCCGGGTGGTGCCCTGCTTTGTCGAACGCTGCTTTGTCGACCGCTGCTTCGTCAGCCCCCGCCTCGCTGACCCCTGCCGCAGCCTGCGCCGCCGACGGGACGGCCGGCCTGGTCGGTGCGCCGACCGTCGAGACGGGTCGCGCCGATCGCGGCCGCCCGCCGGTACCCGCTCGGCCTGCCGCGTCTCGATTCCCGTCCTCGCCTGCGGCCAGCGTGACGATCGTGTCGTGCAGGGTCAGCCTGCCGCTCGTGCCGGTCAGCGTGGTGTGTCGCCCCGGCTGCGGTGTCACGGTCAACCGCAGTCCGTGCACCGGATCGGCCACCGAACTCGCGTCCTGTCTGCTGTCCCGGCTCGCCATCGCGAGCGTCAGCAGATCGCAGACCACCCGCAGCGCCTGCGGCGAGAGCGTCGCGTCGGCCAGGTTCGGTGCGGCGGCGGCCAGTTCGTCCACCGCCGCCTGATGCGCTCGCGCGTCCTGGCGGGCCTGAGCGAGCAGGGTCTGCTCGGTGATCGGATCGAACACGACCCGCGAGGTGCGGCCTCGGGCGCCTCGGTCCGCACGGGATCGGACGCTGACCGAGACGTCGATCACCGGGCCGTCTCGCCAGGCGGTGTGCTCGTCGTCGCCGTCGTGCTCCGGCGGCGGGAGCAGATTGCGCGCGGAGTACAGGCCGAACGCCGCCGCGTAGAGCCGCGCCGACTGCTCGCGGTCGCTCGCGTCGAACCAGGAGGCCAGCCGGAGCAGCTCGGCTCGCCTGCCGGGCAGCGTGCCCGCGCCCGCAGTGGCTCGCTTGACGCCCGCCAGCAGCGTGCCGATCGCGCGGGCCGTGGCCTCCCGCAAGGCCGTCACCTGGCTCGGCCGACCGGCGCGGTCGACGAACCAGTCGGTCAGCTCCCGCCAGTCCGAGGCCGACCGGCCCCTGGACCGCTCCAGCCCGGCGTCCCAGCCCTCGGTCGGTCCGAGCAGCCGCAGCAGCTCGCCGCGCGAGCGGGCCAGCCTGGCCAGCAGCCCGCCGATGTTCGGGGTGTGCCGGAGCACGTCCTCCACGACCATCTGGATGTAGTCGACGAGCAGGTCGCGGAAGCCCGACAGCTCCTCGGAGTCGAGCTGATGGCGGGTGACCACCTGCCCGAGGTAGGCATAGAAGTCGCGGACGGTGGCCGCCAGCTCGGCATGCTGGAGGAACAGCGTGGTCACCTGCTCGGCGAGCAGCTCGCGCCTGCTCAGCAGGCGTCGCGATCCGGCGTCGCCGTGCTCGGCGGTCAGCGCCTCGCTCAGGGTGGCACCCAGACCGCGCAGCCCCCGTTCGATCGCGGGCAGCAGCTCGCGGGAGACCTCGCGGGCGCCCTCCGGGACGGCGAGCAGCTCGTCGACGTCCCGCTGCACCCGGACCGCGAGCTTGCTCACCTGGTATCGGACGCTGCCGTGTTGGAACTCCGCGATGCTCGCGGCGACGGTCTCCCGCCTGCCGTGCACGAGATTCCCCCACTCCACGAGCTGGCGGAGGCGCGAGATCACGGTGTCCACGTGATGCTCGCCGGGGTCGATCAGGCCCGCCCGCTCCACACCGGCCAGGGCGCCTGCGACCTCGCCTGCGGACAGGTCGGCGAGCAGGGTGCCCGCGAACAGCCGCATGATCGCCAGATAGGTACGTCGATAGTCACGTGCACCGAGGTAGGCGAAGAGCTGGAGTCGACCGGCGGGATCGACGTCCGAGGTCTCGGCCTGCCGCTCGCTCGGCAGGCCCGCCCTCGTCGATCCGGGGTCCGCCGGGCCCGTGCTCGGCCCGTCCGTCGCCGCGCCGTTCCGAGGACGCTCGTCTGCTGTGCGGCCGGACCCCGGCCTGCCGTCGCGATGCGCGCCGGTGGGGCTCGTCGTGTCCCGCGGGGTCGCCTCGGATTCCGTCGAGCCACCGGGGATCGGGGCTCGCGACGGCGGCGGCTCGACTTCGGTCACGGCAGGTCACGATAGAGGCAGCTCACCCCGCACAATCGGGTCGGGTCGGCAGGCCGCCACCCCCTACCGCGAGTGAGCGGACCCGGCATGGTGCCGAACGCGCCAGGCCCCTCGCCTGCCCTTCTTCGCCGCGCCGATCGGTGCGGGGAGGCGCGAAGAATGCAGGCGCAGGCGCCTGCCGCCGGTGATCCGCGTGCGGCGGATCACACGTCGTCGGGCCCCGACCGCGACGACGGCGACCCTCGCGGCTCCCGGGGCCTGCGGTGCGTGGCGGGACGTCCCCGCCGAGTCGGCAGGCAGCGGCGTGGCGTCCGTCGGGGCGCCGTGGTGGGCGGGATGGTCGCCGTCCCCTGTGGACGAGGGTCTGTCTGCCGGGCCTCGCCTGCGTCGTGGGCGTCCCGCGTGGACGTCCGGGCCGCAGTACGGGGCGGGGCGTCGACCTGCGGACCTCGCTCGGTGGTCGGCGGGCGGCGCGGCGGCGACTCGCCGACGGCCGGGTCGGCCGACCAGGGCTCGCCGGCGCCGGGAATGATCGACCCGGCTGCCCGCGTTGTGACCGGTCGCGGCTTCGGCGCGACGGGGCGACCACGGCGGGCCGTGCAGTGGAGTGAGTGGCGGGCCGTGCAGTGGAGTGAGTGGCGGGCCGTGCAGTGGAGTGAGTGGCGGGCCGTGCAGTGGAGTGAGTGGCGGGCCGTGCAGTGGAGTGAGTGGCGGGCCGCGCAGTGGAGTGAGTGGCGGGCCGCGCGGACGAACGGCGGTCCGCTCGAGAAGAACCGGTCTGCCTGCGGGGCTGCGGTGCATGGCGACCCCGCCGAGGAGACGTCGGTGCGCCGTGTCGGAGACTCTGGACGGGAGTCGCCGGGACAGGTCGGCGTCGACTGTTTCGCCCGATCGATGACGGGGCCACCGGCCGGTCTGGGACCCTGTACGGGCGAGGTCGAGCAGTCGCGCCGACCGGGCTGGACCCCGCAGACGGGTGGCACCGTCGACCGCCGCCCGAGGGGGCACGATGATCATCGTTGATCCGGGCGGACGGCCGCACGGAGGTCGACCGCTCGATCACAAGAACGGGCGTCCCCGATTCGGGGGCTTCCGGACTGGCGGCGGCACAGCGTGATCAGCGATCGAGCGGAGTCGTCGACGGCATGACGAGGCAGTGGACGAGACGAACGAGGGGGCAACAGTGAACGCGGGTCGCGCGGTCGGTCTGCTGTTGGGCGTGGCTGCGGACGCGGCCTTCGGTGACCCACGACGAGGACATCCGGTGGCGGGCTTCGGCCGGGTCGCAGGCGCGCTGGAGCGTCGGATCTATCGCGATCGACGGTCGTCCGGCGTGGTCTTCACCGGCGTGCTCGTCGGCGGGGGCGTGGCCGTCGGCCTGGCCGCCCGACGGCTGGGCAGGCTGAGTCCGGTGGCCGAGGCCGCCACCACCGCGCTGGCCACCTGGGCGGTCCTCGGCGGCGCCTCGCTCGCGGAGGAGGGCACCACGATGGCACGCGCGCTGGACTCCGGTGAGCTGGCCGAGGCCCGTGAGTCGCTGCCGAGGCTCTGCGGCAGGCATCCCGGTTCGCTGGACGGCCCCGGCCTGGCCAGGGCCTCGGTGGAGTCCATCGCGGAGAACACCTCCGACGCCGTGGTGGCCCCGCTGTTCTGGGGTGCCGTCGCGGGAGTGCCCGGCCTGCTGGGCTACCGCGCGATCAACACCCTCGACGCCATGGTGGGCCACCGATCACCGCGCTACCGCCAGTTCGGCTGGGCCTCGGCGCGGCTCGACGACCTGGCCAACCTGGTGCCCTCCCGGGCCACCGCGATGCTGACCAGCCTCTGCGCTCCGGTCGTCGGGGGTTCGGCGCAGGGCGCGTGGCGCACCTGGCGTCGGGACGCGACCGCGCATCCCAGCCCCAACGCGGGCCAGGTGGAGGCCGCCTTCGCCGGGGCACTCGAAGTACGGCTGGGCGGTCGGACCGTCTATCACCACGGCGCCGAGGAACGTCCCATGCTCGGCGACGGCCGGACGCCCGACGCGGGCGACGTCACGCGGGGCGTGGAGCTGTCCCGGGTGATCGGCGCCGTCGCGGGCGTGCTGTCAGCGGCGACCGCCGTAGCGGTCGGCCAGGGTCTCCGTCGTCGTCCGCGTCGCCGAGGGGCGCTCCGACGCGGCGGCACGCAGCGCTGACCGGGTCGATGTCCGGCTTCCCTCGGGCGGCTCCGCCGTCTCGTCGGTGGTCGCCGATCCCGCCTCCGGCTTGGGATGGGCCTCCCGCCAGATGAAGAAGATCAGCGCGCCGAGGGCCATCGCACCGAACGCGACCCACTGAAGTCCGTAGGCGAGGTTGAGCCCGGAGTTCAGCCTCGGCAGCGGCAGCGCGCCGAGGCCGCCGGGCTGGTCGGCGGTCAGCTGGAGGTAACCGGCCCGCAGCGGGATGTCGACCGCCTCGGAGACGGTGCCGGAGTTGACCGCGTAGACGTGCAGCCTGCCGTCCTCCTCGAAGGCCGCCCGCCTGCGAGTGTCGTTCTCGTCCAGCCGCACGCGGGCGGTCAGGCTGGTGGACTCGGTGGGCGCCCCGGGGACGTCGGGCACTCGGCCTTCGTCATCGGGACGGACGAAGCCTCGGTTGATCAGGACCGTGGTGCCGTCGGTCAGCGCGAACGGCGTCAACACCTCGTAGGCGGGCTCGCCGTGCACCGAGCGGAGCCGGGCCACCGTCTCCCCTTCGGGGAGATACCGGCCCTCGACGGCGACCTGCTGCCACACCGCGTCCTCGCCGGGCGCGGCGTCGGGCGGCACGATCGTGTCGAGCGGCACGGCCTCGCTGCTCTGGGATCGCTCGATCGCCTCGTTCTGGGCCAGCTTGTCGTCGTGACGACCGAGTTGCCATGGCGAGAGCATGAAGACGGAGATGGCTGCGAACACCAGGACGGCGACGGTCATGGTGATCCATCCCGGCTGCAGCAGGAACCGGTAGCGCACGGACTCACGGTACGTCACGGCGTTGCTGGCACCGCGAGGCTCCCGGCGCCCGCCACGTCGCCCGGCGGTGGTCGCGGCGGGTGCGGGCCGCAACCGCCCCCGGCGGAGGCCGGTCGAAATCGCTCGCGGCCGATGCCCCGCGTGTCCTAGCGTCGTCGATCATGACCGAGGCACGACCCGCGCGAGTGGACCCGAGGATCGCCGAGCTGCGTCGGCGGGAGTCGGCAGACGAGAATCTGCGGTTCGTCTTCTTTTGGAACGGCCTCCGACGGGCGGACGGCGACGTGCGAGCGGAGTGCCTCAGCCAGTGGTGGTTCGGCGACTTCGCCGCCGACGGGCGCCGCTATCCGACGGCCGAGCACTACATGATGGAACGTAAGGCACGGCTGTTCGGCGATGACGTCGTCGCCGAGCAGATCATGGCCGCGGGTCATCCCGGCGAGGCCAAACGGCTCGGACGCCAGGTCCGGGCCTTCGACGCCGAGCAGTGGGACGCCCACCGCGAGCAGATCGTCGTCGCAGGCAACCTCGCGAAGTTCACCGCCCAGCAGCAGGCCGCCGTGTTCCTGCGCTCCACCGGCAGCCGGATTCTCGTGGAGGCGAGCCCGCTCGACGCCGTGTGGGGCATCGGCCTGGCCGCGCAGGACGACGCGGCCACCCGGCCGTCGCGGTGGCCGGGGCTCAATCTGCTCGGCTTCGCGCTGATGGAGGTACGAGCCCGTCTCGTGGCGGATCGGCGGTGAGCCCGTGTCCGCCCCGATCACCGTGAGCGCGTTCCCGGTTCTCGGGCGCGGGCAGGCGACTCGGTCCCGCGCTGCCCATCGCCGTCGATCCATCGCTGTTCCGCACGGGTGCCTGCACTGCACAGGCAGCGCCGGGCCGTCCCGCCGCAAGACCGCACAGCGGCGGCGTCGGACCGCCCCTCGAGACGGCCTGAACGGCTCGCGGCATCGGGCCGCTCCTCCGGTCTGCGCGGGCGACGTGCCGAGCCGCGCCGTCGAGCCCCCGGCTCTCCTGCGCCGCGCCACCCCGGCGTTCTGTCGTGCGCACCACAGCTTCGATGGCGGCACCTCCGGGCGGCGAGTGCCTAGACTCCCGCCGATGAGCAGCGGCGATCGGCACCACGGTCCGGCGGTCGGGCACGGCTTGCCGTCCCCGGCGGCCGCCGCCCGCCCACCGGCGGCCGCCCCGGCCCGCGAGCGCGATCGGGCCGACCACGGCAGCGGGGCGCCATCGGTCGACAGGCCCCTCCCCGTCGGGCACCGGTCCGACCCCGAGCCCGGCCTCGCCGCGCTGCGCCATCACGGCGACGTCGAGGCGACGGCGGGCCTGCTGGACTTCGCCGTCAACGTCCGGCTCGACGCGCCGCCGCGCTGGTTACGGGACCGACTCGCCGCGGGCCTTGCCGACCTCGGCCGCTACCCCTCGCCCGCCGAGGACGCCGCCACCCGGTCCGCCGTCGCCGCGCGACACGGCAGGCCGCCGGAAGAGGTGCTGGTGCTGAACGGCGCCGCCGAGTGCTTCGCACTGCTCCCTGAACTGCGGCCCCGGCACGCCGCCGTCGTGCACCCCTCCTTCACCGAGCCCGAGCTGGCGCTTCGTCAGGCGGGGGTGCCGATCAGCAGGGTCGTGCTCTCCGCCGCCGACGGCTACCGCCTCCGGCCGGAACTCGTCCCGGCCGACGCCGATCTCGTCGTGCTGGGGAATCCGACGAACCCCACCTCGGTGCTGCATCCGGCGGAGGTCGTCCGCTCGCTGGCCCGTCCTGGGCGGACCCTGGTGGTGGACGAGGCCTTCATCGACGTCGTGCCCGGCGAGGCCGAGTCACTCGCAGGCGACGGCGAGGTCCCCGGGCTCGTGGTGGTGCGCAGCCTCACGAAGACCTGGGCGCTGGCCGGGCTGCGGGCGGGCTACGCCCTGGCCGCGCCGGCACTGGTGGCCAGGCTGGCCGCGCGTCGACCGCACTGGCCGGTCGGGAGCCTGGTCCACGTCGCGGTCCAGGCCTGCTGTTCGCCTGCGGCGGTCGCCGAGGCCGAGGCCGCCGCAGGCGATCTCGCCGCCCGTCGCCGGGAGATGATCGAGGAGCTGACCGTCTTCGCCGCGTTACGCGTCCACCAGCCTGCCTCGGCCCCGTTCCTGCTTCTGACGGTGCCCGACGGAGCCGGGGTGCGCCGGGGCCTGCGTCAGCGGGGAGTCGCGGTCCGTCGGTGCGATACCTTTCCCGGACTGACCGAGGATCATCTTCGCGTCGCGGTGCGGTCTGCCGAGCGGACCCGCCTGCTGTGCGCGGCCCTGTCCGATCTGCTGCGCGACACGCGAATGTCGTGAAGGGGGACCGTCCGTGAGCGCCACCGTCGCCGACGTCATCACCGCGCTGGAGCGGGCGTACCCGCCCGAGTACGCCGAGGACTGGGACGCGATCGGCCTGGTCTGCGGTGATCCGACCTCCGCCGTGGACCGGGTGCTGCTCTGCGTCGACCCCACCGAGGACACCGTCTCCGAAGCGCTGGAACGCGGTGTCGGGCTCATCGTCGCCCACCACCCGCTGCTGCTGCGCGGCGTTCACGGAGTGCCTGCCGACCAGCCGAAGGGGCGGTTGATCCATCGGATGCTCCTCGGCGGCGTGGCACTGTACTGCGCCCACACCAACGCCGACACCGCCGTGCCCGGAGTGTCCGACGCCCTCGCCGAGGCGATCGGCCTGCCCGTCACGGCGGCGCTGCGCCCGCACCGGAGCGCGACCGCCGAGACACCGCTGCTCGGCCTCGGCCGGGTCGGCGAGCTGGCGGAGCCCGAGCCCTTCGCCCGCTTCGTCCGCCGGGTCGCCGACGCGCTGCCGACCACGTCCTGGGGAGTGCGTGCCTCGGGGGACCCCGATCGTCCGATCCGCCGCGTGGCGGTGTCCGGCGGCGCGGGCGACGGGTTCTTGAGCACCGCCGCCGCTCTGGGCGTCGACGCCTACGTGACCAGCGATCTCCGACACCATCCGGCCGGGGAGCACGCCGCCATGGCGACGGTTCCCGGTGGGGCGGCTCCCGCTCTGGTGGACGTGGCGCACTGGGCGGGGGAGTGGCCATGGTGCGCGCAGGCGGCCCGGGTCATCCGCGCGGCGACGCAGAGTACCGTCGAAGTCCACGTCTCGCAGCGTCGAACCGACCCGTGGAATCTCCACGAGCCCGGCGATCGCTCGCGACCCTGAACCGTCAGCGCGCCCGCACACCTGGAGGACGCCCGCGTGAAAGCCGATCCCGCCACGCAGCGCAGGCTGCTCGACCTGGCCGATGTCGATACCGAATTGAACAGGGTCGCCTACAGCCGCACCAACCTGCCTGAGCACGCCGAGATCGATGAGTCCGAGGACACGGTGCGGACCAGGCAGGACGCTCAGGTGGTTGCCGAGACGGCGCTGAGCGACCTTCGGCGGGAGCTGGCCAGGCAGGAGAAGGAGATCGACCAGGTCCGGGCCAGGGGCAAACGGGACCGGGAGCTGCTGGACGCCGGGACGGTGGGCGCTCGGCAGGTCGTCGACCTCCAGCACGAACTCGACACGCTGACCCGCCGCCAGGGCGTGCTGGAGGACGAACTCCTCGAGGTGATGGAGCGGGCCGAGGCCGCCGAGACCGACGTGCGCTTCGCCGAGGACCGGCTCGCCGAGAGCCGGGAGGCGTTGGCGGTGGTGACCCGCCGCCGTGACGAGCTCCTCGCTGACCTCGGCACCCAGGAGAGCAGGCACGCCGAGCGCCGGGCGACGTTGACCAACGGCCTGCCTGCCGATCTGCTCGCCCTGTACGAGCGGATTCGTGCGCAGAAGGGCAACGGCGCCGCGCTGCTGCGGGCTCGGCGCTGCGGCGCGTGCAGGCTGGAGCTGGACCGGGTGGCCGTCAGCAAGTTGAAGGCCGCGGATCCCAGCGAGGTCGTGCGGTGCGACGAGTGCGGCGTGATCCTGGTCCGTACGGTGGAGTCCGGCCTGTGAGCAGTGCCGACGTCATCGTCGAGGCCGACGGCGGCTCACGCGGCAACCCCGGCCCGGCGGGCTTCGGCGCGGTCGTCAAGGATCGCGTCAGCGGCGAGGTCCTCGCCGAGCGCGCAGGCGGCCTCGGCATCGCCACCAACAACGTGGCCGAGTACCGGGGGCTGATCGAGGGCCTGCGGGCGGCGTCGGAACTGGGCGTGTCGACCGTCGCGGTGCGGATGGACTCGAAGCTCGTGGTGGAGCAGATGTCGGGGCGATGGAAGATCAAGCACCCGCAGCTCGCGCCGTTGGCGCGTGAGGCCCGGGATCTCGCGGGTGCCTTCTCCACGGTGCGGTACGAGTGGATTCCTCGGGCGAGCAATGCCCACGCCGACCGCCTGGCCAACCGGGCGATGGACGAGCAGGCCAACGGTGCGGGCCGGGGACGCGGCGGTGCACCTGCCGACGGCGCGGGTGCGGCGACCCCGGCGGCGCGTTCCGTCTCGGCAGGCGCGGGCAGCGCCGCAGGGACGACGGCGACCGGCGCGGCCAGGTCGCGGCCCTCGGGGTGGAACGGCGCGAGCGGCACGCCGACCAAGCTGCTGCTGGTCCGGCACGGGCAGACCAGCCTCTCGGTGGACCGGCGCTACTCTGGTCGAGGCGACGTCGACCTCACCGAGTTCGGTGCGAGCCAGGCGGCGGCGGTGGCGCGGCGGCTCGCGGGGCTGGACGGCGTGGACGCGAACACGGCGGTGGTGACGTCGCCGCTGGCGAGGACTCGGCAGACCGCATCGGCGATCGCCGCAGCCCTGGGGACGGCCGAGCCGGTGACGCATCCCGGCCTGATCGAGACCGACTTCGGCGACTGGGAGCGGCTGACCTTCACCGAGGCGGCCGAGCGTGATCCCGAGGAGCACGCCCGCTGGCTGCGCGATCCCTCGGTGCGGCCGCCCGGCGGCGAGAGCTTCGACGTCGTCCATCGCAGGGTGCGGCGGGCCAGGGACGAGCTGATCAGCACGCACGGCGCGGCGACGGTGATCGTGGTCAGCCATGTGACGCCGATCAAGGCGCTGCTGCGGATGGCTCTGGACGCGGGCCCGTCGCTGCTCTATCGGCTGCACCTCGATCTGGCCTCGCTCTCGATCGCCGAGTTCTACCCGGACGGCAACGCCTCGGTCCGACTCGTCAACGACATCTCCCATCTGAGCTGATCCGACGCTCCGGCGGCGGCGTGATCTCCACTCCCTTGTCGGACAGCCGGGATCGGGGGACTAGAATCGGCCGTTGGACGAGCCGGTCGGGCGGCCGCGACGGGGGTGACCTCGTCGAGGAAAGTCCGGACTCCGCAGGGCAGGGTGGTTGCTAACGGCAACCCGGGGCGATCCGCGGGACAGTGCCACAGAAAACAGACCGCCGGGCCGTGCCTGCAGGCGCGGTCGGGTAAGGGTGAAACGGTGGTGTAAGAGACCACCAGCACCCCGGGTGACCGGGGTGGCTAGGTAAACCCCACCCGGAGCAAGGCCAAGAGGACGTCGGTGACGGCGTCTGCGCGAGCGTTCGAGGGCGGCCCGCCCGATGCTCGCGGGTAGGCTGCTGGAGCCCGTCGGCGACGGCGGGCCTAGATGGATGGTCGCCGGTCGAGTCGCCGCGAGGCGGTTCGACGACAGAATCCGGCTTAGAGACCGGCTCGTCCCCCGCCCGCCCCTCCCGCGCCGTGGGCGGGCGGTTCGCATTCTCTCGACTCGACGTCCCCGCGACGCCCTCGCGGCGCGGTGCGGTGTGGTCCGGCACGGTGCGGTTCGGTCGGGGCCGCCGTGGCGACGACCAGCGACCGCCACGGACCTGATGCATCGGTGGCGCGGCGGCTCCCCCCGACGGGACGCCTGCCTGCTCGGCTCGTCCTCGGACGGTCGCCCGGCGCGTCGACCTGCGGGAGTCTGCCTGGTCGCGCCGACCGGCCGACATCAGGCTCGTCGGGTCCGTGTCCGAGTCCCGCCCCGCTGCGCTCGGGGCAGGATCGAGATTCGCGGATCGCAGGCAACGGAGAGTCCCGCGCCTCGGACCACGGTCGTGCGCAGCCTGCCTGAACTCACGCCCCGTCACACGTTGGGGTGAGACATGCGCATGTGACTATATAGCCAGCTAGCGTTAGGTGTGAGGGACGTCATCGGGTCGACTCCTGCCCGGCCCGACGGCGGCCGCCGCGAACACGAGGACAAGTGAGGTGCGTTCATCATGACTACCGCCCACGTCGAGCACCCCGGCCACCAGCACGAGCACGGGACGGGCTGCGGGCACGTCGCCGTGCCCCACGGCGACCACGTCGACTATGCGCACGACGGACACCTGCACCGGACGCACGACGGGCACTTCGACGAGTGCGATCCCGCGATGCACATCGAGCACTCCGCACACAGCCACCAGCACGGCGAGGGCTGTGGACACGTCTCGGTGCCACACGGTGATCACGTCGACTACGTCCACGACGGGCATCGGCACGCCGTCCACGACGGGCATGTCGACGATCACTGACCTCGACTCCGTTCCGGCGTTTCGGCGCGGTCACGACCGCTCGCCCGGCGCCGGGGCGGGGCAGGCCCGCTCCCTCGTGGGCGCCGCTCGCAGCGCGCCTGCGAGCGGCCGCGCGGACGGCTGCCCCGTTCGCCTTCGATCCGGCGCGAACGGCGGAATGCCGATTCGGCCGTTCACTTCGATCCGTCTCGGTGACCTTCGCCGCCGAATCCCGGCACTCGGTGTGACGAGCACGCCACGAATCCGGATCGATTCATCGAGCTGCGCCGCCGGAGAGGCCGAGCCTGCCGCCGCCCGGCCGCGTCCGGTTGAAGCGATGCCGCCTCGCGCGGTATGGGGATGATCCGCAGCGCACGTAGCTCGTGCCGCACAGGCAATGACCCCCGGAATCGTGAGAGTCGCACGCGAAATCTCCCGAACCTGCCCCGCTGTCCGCCTGCCCGGCGCATCGATGCTGGCCCGCCGGGCACTGCGGCGTCCGCGACCGACGATTCTCCTCGGCTCACGAGTGGCGCGGCGGCCGCCCGGCACTCCTCGACTTGCGGGCGAGGAAGCACGGTGTTGCAGTGCTGATCGAGTCGTGCGGCCTGCCGACCCGAGAACGACCAGAGGGAGCAGAAGATGAAGGAAGAGGAAATCCTGCTGCGAATCCGGGAATTGGTCGACGAGGAACACGCGCTTCGACAAGAACGGGAATCCGGCCGTGTCGGCCGCGCCGACGAGACCGATCGACTGCGTCGCGTGGAATCCGCCCTGGATCAATGTTGGGATCTGCTGCGGCGTCGCCGGGTGCAGGCGGCGACGGGGAGCGGGGCGGACGACGTCGAGCCGCGCGCGGCGGACGAAGTCCAGCGGTACCAACAGTGACCGATGCCCGGCGATTGCGCACAAGATCGCTCTCGGTAGCCTCTGCCCGGCGGCCACGTGGATCGTGCGGTCGTCTCCTCGTCACCCGCCACGTCCGCGAAGGTTCCGCCCTGTCGTCCCTGATCACGTTCTCGCAGTTCAGCGAGGCGCCGCGAATCCCGCGCATCGTCGAGTCGGCTCCGACGCGCGGCCGATCCCCTCGGACCTGCCGTGTGAAGTGAGGGTGTGGAAACGTGCGACGAGGGATTTTCACGGCCGCTAACGATCACTTTGTGTAACCATATTGGGCGCAAGCGGGTGAACCTTCTCGGCAGTTGGGAGAAACAGGGTGCGGCTATTCACGACCCCGGACTTCGCCATGATGATGGGTGGCGCTGGAGAAGGCGAAGCCGAGGACGAAGGGATCGTCTTTGCGTCGAGACCTGGCACCCTTGTCAGTGCACCTTGCCCGCCGGGCATGCTGTACTCGAAGGTGCCCCACGGGGCCGCAGCACCCTGCTTCGGCCCGATGACCACGCTCCTCATCCTCGGGAGTAAGCGATGACCGCGACGGCTGTGTACACCCTGGCGCAGGGCGCCCTCGGCACCGGTGGCATCCAGGACTGGATGCTCGACAACGTCCTGCCCCTGCTTCTGCTGACCGTGGCGATCCTGTTGCTCTGGCTCGGCGCCGGGCGAGGTGACAACGCGGGTGTGATGCGCCGGGTCGGCGGCATCTTCATCGCCTTGGCGGTGATCGGTCTGGCCGTGACGGGCGGCGGCATCAACATCGGCACCTGGCTCGCCAGCCTGTTCGGCGGGTGATCGGACGTGCGAATCCGCACCGATGACGAGGTCTATCGGGTCGATGCAGTCTGGCTCGGTCCGCCCAAGGCGACCTTCCCGTGGCGGGCTCGCTACGTCGCCTGGGGGATCGGGGTCCTCGTCCTGCTGGTCGTGCTCACCGTCGAACGGCAGATGGGCATCGGCTTCGACTTCTTCTCCACCGCGTGGGCCGTCGTCATCACCGTCGCCCTCACCACCTTCATCTGCTCGCGGATCAGCCACGAGCGGCCGTTCGCCTCGGTACTGGCGATGTGGGTGCGCGAGCTGACCGCACCCCGACAGACCAACTCGGCCAGGGGCGGCGCCGTGAGCGCCGACCGGATCCGGGTGCACCCTCAGCGACCTCGGCCGAGGCGGTCCGGCAGGTCCGGCAGGCGACCTGCGGGCCGAGGTCCGTCCCGCGGCTCTGCTCGCAAGAAGAACAAGGAGGTCCGCCGTGTCCGGGCGCCGAGGCGATAGGGAGCCGGAGCCCCGGAAACGCTCCCGGGGCAGCAAGTCCGGACGGGGCTCCGCCGCGTCTCGCCGCTACACTGAGCCGTACGCAGGCGAGCCTCGCGGCGGCAAGGCGGCCAAGAAGCGGCGGGATCGCAGGCTCCCCGGCGAGCAGTCGATCCCCACCTACACCCCGTCGATCCTGGCGCGCAGCATCGACGGACACCTGCTGCGCACCAGCCAGGACGTCTACGCCTGGTACCGACTGGCGCCGCAGCGCTGGTCCTTCCGCTCCGACGCCCAGCGCCAAGACCTGATCCACGCGATCGGGGGTCAGTACGCCGAACTCCAGGGCCGTTGGCTGCACCTGCGGGCCACCACCCGGCCGTATCCGATCCGGATGTGGGCCGAGGCGCACGTGCACAACGCCGTGCGCAGGCTGCCCGACACCCAGGGCGCCATGACCTTCGACGACTACATGGTCGGCGAGCAGCAGCAGCTCATGGGCCGTTCGATGGCGGAGAAGGAGGTCTATCTCGGCGTCCAGGTCCAGACCCGCAACGTGATGGACCGGGCCGTGGAACGCGCCGCGCCCCTGCTGCGCCGCATCTTCCCCGAGGCCGTTGACGCCGAGCTGCTCGCGCTCGACAGCGAGATCGAGCACCTGGACCAGGTGATGGGCTCGGCCGGGCTCGAGGGCAGGCCGGTCACCGCCGACGAGATGTCCTGGTTGATGCACCGGTCGTGCTCGCTGGGGCTGCCCTCCCCGCGCAACATGCCCGCCGTGCCGTCGGACACCTGGGAACCGGAGGACCTGGCGTCGTTCACCGACGCGGCCGACCTCCACCAGGACCCGTACGCCCCGACCGTCACCGTCCGAGGCCGCACGGGCTCCAACGCGGGCATGACCCGACACGTCGCGGTGCTGACCGTCGGCATGATGCACGGACTGCGCATCCCCGAGGTCGACGACCCGTGGATGCAGCGTGCCGACCGCCTGCCCGCCCCGGTGGAGTGGTCGGCGCGGATCTACGTGCGCAGACCGGAAGAGGTCGCGGGCGAGCTGCAACGTCAGATGAACAAGGTGCGTTCGCAGGTCCGGCACTACACCGACGAGCACGAGCTGGAGCCGCCGCAGTCGCTGTCCAGGCAGGCCTCCAGGGTGCTGGAGATCGACGACGAGATGACCACCGGCTTCACCGCGCTGGCCACGCGCGTGCGGTCCTGGTGGCGGCTGGCCGTGGCCGGTTCCACCGAGCGCGAGGCGCTGCGCCTGGCCCAGCAGATGCTGGAGCTGTACAAGCCGAAGGTCGCCATCGAGCACCCCGAGGCCCAGTACGGCATGGCTCGCGAGTTCATCCCCGGCGAGCCGCTGGCCTCCGGGGCGTATCAGCGTCGGGGCTCGGTCGTCTGGGCCGCCTCCTCGGTGCCCGCCGCCACCGCCGACGTCGGCGACCGGCGCGGCATCCTGCTCGGCGAGACCTGCACCGCCACTCGGCGACCGGTGGCCTGGGACCCCTGGATGGCCCAGGAGGTCCGCGACGCCTCCGGACTGACGGCGATGGTGGCCGGGCTGGGCGGCGGAAAGTCGTTCCTGGGCGGCGGCATCGTCTACAAGACGCTGCGGGCCGGGGCGAACTGGACGCTGCTCGACCCGTCCGGTCCGCTCGCGTCCCTCTGCGAGCTGCCGGAGCTGCGGCCCTATGCCCGGCCGATCAACCTGCTCAACGCCGAGCCGGGCATCCTCAATCCGTACCGGGTGGTGGCCGAGCCGCAGCTCGAGCACTTCATGGACGAGGAGGACCCGGAACGGGCCTGGCGGCGCGAGCGTGCCCTGTCGGCGGCCACCCGGCGGCGGCTGGTGCTGGACGTCCTCACCGGACTCCTGCCCTACGAGGTGTCCCGGCTGGCGCAGACCCGCATCGTCCTGCTGCGCGCGGTCCGCACCATCGGTGGCAGGCCCGACGCCCATCCCGGTCTCGTGTTCGAGGCGCTGCGCCGCGATGCCAGCGAGCATCGCGAGCACGCCGTGGTCGTCGCCGACTTCCTCGACGAACTCCGCGAGCGCATGTCGCTGCTCATCCCGGAGGACGACGCCGACCCGTACTCACATCAGCGAGACGACCGTCTCACGGTGCTCACGATGGCGGGTCTGACCATGCCCAAGGACGGGATCGGGCGGGAGCACTGGACCGACGCCGAGTCGCTGGGCGTCGAGCTGCTCAATCTCGCGGCCTGGTTGACCCAGCGGTCGATCTACGAACGGCCCAAGGACGAGCGCAAGGGCGTCTGGATCGACGAGGCGTTCTTCCTCTCCGAGGTGCCCACCGGTCGCGTCCTGATGAACCGGTTCGCCCGTGACTCCCGGAAGTGGAACGTCCGAGTCCTGCTCTCCAGCCAGGTTCCCGGCGACTTCCTCAAGATGCAGGGCTTCGTGTCGCTGCTGGACTCGGTCTTCATCGGCCGGGTGGACGACGAGGACGCCCAGGCCGACGCGCTGCGGCTGCTCAAGGTCCCGGTCGGCGCGGGCTACGAGCAGGTCGTGGCCAGCCTCGGGCGCAGGCCCACCGGCCACCGCGCCTCGACCGAGCGGGACATGGCGCCCCGCCAGTTCATCTTCGGGGACGGAGCGGGCGGAGTGGAACGCATCCGCATCGACTTCTCCGGCCCGCATCTCGGCCACCTGCGCTCCGCGCTGGACACCACCCCCACCGGGGCGGCCGACCCGAGGTCGACCGCACGGGGCGGCGTGCCGAGGGAACGGCCGACCGATCGTGCCGAGGGGCGCGACGAGGTCGCCCTCGACCCGATCCTGGACGCCGACCTCGATCCGAGGGAGATCGATCCCAGGGAGATCGACGCCAGGGAGATCGACGCCAGGGAGAGCGAGCCGAGGGAGCTCGACGAGGTGGGAGTGAACGGCATGGCCCGCGGCGGCGCGGACCGCAGCCGTGACCCAGGCAGGGACGACTCGGCATGATCACGACGCTGCTGCTGGTCGGGGTCCTGCTGCTCCTGGCGGCAGGATTCCGAGCGCTGCGGCGACGTGCCGCCCGCCGAAGGGCCGAGTCGGGCCTCACCCGGCCTGCCGGGCGGGCTCGTCGTCGCGCACTGGCCGTGGTGGTCGCGGTGCTGGGCGCCCAGATCATCCTCGGCGCACCTGCGAACGCGCAGAACGACGGGTGTCGCGTGGCGCCCAACCCCGAACGGCCCGGTGCGGGCATGGTCGGCGCCTTCGACCCGGCCCCGATGGGCACCGGCCAGCCGGGCAGCGTCTACGACGAGGTCGGCTATGCGGGGCTGGTGTGGCACACCTACGACCTCGGCTGCGGGCCGGAGGGCATGCGCAACCCGAACGCCCTGATCGACACCTGGGCGGGGAACCAGCTGTTCAACGTCGGCAAGAACCTGGTCAGCGCCACCAACGGCCTGCACTACGCGCTGCTCGACGGCGACCTGATGGGCCCGTTGGACGGTCTGATCACCACCGGGACCAACGCCCTCTACGACACCGTGTACACCCCGCTCTTCGGCATCCTCGCCATCGTCCTCGGCATCCTGATGTTCCGGCAGATCTGGCGCGGCGACCTGGCCGGGATCAGCAGACGAGGCATGTGGGCGTTGGCGGCGATCTGGCTGGCCGCAGCCACCTATCTGACGCCGTTGATCTATACGAACCTGCTCGACGACATCCTCATCACCGGAACCTCGGCCGTGCAGGCGGGCTTCCTGGAGGAGGTCGACGTCGACGAGCGCAACGCGCTACCCGAACTGCTGCACGAACGGGTCGTCTACGACAACTGGCTGCGCGGCGAGTTCGGCGCCACCGACGCGCCGCAGGCCGAGGCACTCGGCCGAGACCTGGTGCTCGCGCAGGCCTGGACGAAGGAGGAGGTCGCGGCGGGGCTCGACGCCGAGGCCCCCGACGAGAAGCAGGCCGCGTTCCACGCCATCGCCGACCAGATGGGCAGCTCCTACGGCTACTTCCAGGGCGTCGACGGCAGCCGGATGGGCGCGGGCTTCCTCGCGATGATCCAGGGCTTCGCCTACGCGTTGTTCCAGCTCCTCGCCAAGGCGGCGATCCTGCTGGCCCAGGTGCTGCTGCGGGTGCTGATCCTGGCCGGTCCGATCATCGGCCTGATCGCGATGATCCAGCACGAGGTGCTGCGGCGAGTGGGCCGCGCGGTGGGTGCCGCACTGCTCAACGTCGTGGTGGTCTCGGCGCTGGCCGGTGTGCACACGCTGATCCTGACCTGGCTGTTCAACTCGGCCAGCGGGCTCTCGCTGCTGGCGCAGATGCTGCTGGCCATCCTGATCACCGTCGTGCTCTTCATGATCGTCAAACCCTTCCGTCGCATGTGGCAGATGGTCGAGCTCTCGGCGGGTGCC
Source organism: Actinoalloteichus fjordicus (assembly GCF_001941625.1). Lineage (NCBI taxonomy): Bacteria > Bacillati > Actinomycetota > Actinomycetes > Pseudonocardiales > Pseudonocardiaceae > Actinoalloteichus > Actinoalloteichus fjordicus. The sequence continues at coordinate 5,960,516 of NZ_CP016076.1, read as the reverse complement.
GTGGGCGGCAGTCTGCCCAAGGGGCCGCCGGGGCTCTTCCGCAAGCGCGGCGAGAAGCAGCGCACCCCGCAGGACGAGTTCTGGGATCAGGTCCGTGAGTCCGATGAGGACGATTCGACCGCCCCCACCCGAGGCAGGCAGCGCATCCGGCCGGAGGCGGCGAACCCGGCCACCGTGACCGCTGAGCGGATGGACCGGACCACCGTGACGGCGAACACCGGCATCGGATCGGCCTCGGCGGAGGCACTGCCCGCAGGCAGATCCGACGGGGCACCGGCGTTGCCGCCGGGCGTCGGCGGCGCGGCGCCCTATGCCGCAGGCGGCTCTCCGCCTCGTGCCTCGACCGCCGACCGTGCGGCGGCGGGCGGGATGCCGCCCCGCAGCAGCCGGGTGGTGGACACCTCGCCGGTCAGCGGCGGATGGGACCGCAGGGAGGAGGACGCCGTCGTGCTGCCCTCGCGGATGTCGTCCGAGCCGGGCGTGCCCGGTCGCGGTCCCGTCGCCTCGCCGCGTCGGGCGGAGATGGAGGTCGTCCAGGGCAGACCCGTGTTCGTGGTGTATCGGCCTTCTCGCGGCCTGGAGGTCCGAGAAGGCGGCGATGTCCGGTGAGTCAGTGAGGAGCGACCGTGCCGATCCGCACCAATCGAGGCAGGGCTGCGGTGTATCGCAGGCTCTGGGGCTGGCCGATGCGTTCGCCCCGGCATCTGGTCTTCACCATCGTCCTGTTGGCCCTGCTGGTCACCGGCATGGGCATCCTGCTTCCCGAGCAGCCCCAGGCCGAGTCGCCGCGGGCCGGTGATCCGGCGTCGACCCCGGTGAGTCGGGACACCGACGGGACGGACGCGACGATCGGCGACGGCCAGCCGGGCCTCGGCGACTCGACGGCGACCCCCACGACGGAGTGGGAGGACGCCGCTCCGCCCTCGATCGACCTCACCGAGCCCGCCCTGCCGCCCCCGCCGGAGGAGCAGGGCATCGAGGTGGCGCGCGAATGGGGCGCCGCCTGGCTGAGCCACGAGGAGGCGGCCGACACCGAGGAGTGGCTGGCCCGGCTCGCCCCGTTCACGACGGAGGAACGGCTGGCGGTGATGAGTTCCGTCGACCCGAGGAACATTCCCTTCGACGAGATCATCGGCGACCCCGAGCTGCTGGACGCCGGCGACTCGACCCTGACCGTCCTGTTGCCGACCAACACCGAGCCGCTTGAGCTGACCCTGATCGTCCGCGAAGAGCAGTGGCGTGTGTCGGCCTACAACCAGGTGAGTGCCTGATGCGCAAACTGATGCTCTTCGGCTTCCTCGGGGCGACGGCCTTCATCGCCTTCCTCGTCTACGGCGGCGTCAGCACGGTCGTGACCGGCGGGACGGCCTATGCCGACACCTACAGCTACTGCGTGCCGCAGCACGGCCTGTGGGGCGGTGAGGACGCCGATCTCGGGGAGCGCGACGCCGCCACGCTCGACGACGAGTCGCTGGAGATCACCGGGCAGATCATCGGCATCGGACAGGAACGCGAGGAGTCGCCCAGGGCCTGGCAGATCGCCATTCAGGCGGGCAAGACGGAGTCGAACCTGCACAACCTGGACTACGGCGACCGGGACTCGCTGGGGATCTTCCAGATGCGGCCCTCGATGGGCTGGGGCACGCCTGCGCAGTTGCAGGACCCCGTCTATCAGATCAACAAGTTCTACGACGTCCTGCTCAGCGTGCCGGGCTGGGAGGAGATGCGGCCGGGCGACGCCGCGCAGGCGGTGGAGCGGTCGGCCTTCCCCGACCGGTACCACCGCTGGGAGTCGATGGCTGTCTTCCTGATCTCCGAACTCGGCGGAGTCACCGACATCAACGACTGTCAAGACCTGCCGCCCGCCGACGAGCGGGCCGCGCTGGCCATCGACTTCGCGCTGGATCAGATCGGCAAGCCCTACGTCTGGGGCGCGACCGGGCCGGGCACCTTCGACTGCTCGGGGCTGACGCTGCGGGCCTGGGAGGCGGCAGGCGTCACGATCCCGCGAGTATCCCAGGACCAGTTCCTCGGAGCGGGCACGCCGGTGCCTCTTGACGAGGCGCTCCCAGGTGATTTGATCTTCTGGGGGGCCGGACGCAGTCCGCGAGCGGTCGACCACGTCGCGTTGTACCTCGGCAACAACGAGGTGGTGCATGCCCCTCAGCCGGGTGACGTGGTCCAACGAGCGCCGCTCTGGGACGGCGGCAAGTTGATTCCGACCGCGATCCGCCCAGGGCCCGCCACCCAGCTGACCTGACTGACAGCACGACCCGAGGAGGAGCATGTTCTCGCCAGAGCCGATCCCCAGACACGCAGGTCCTCCCGCGTCGAGTTCCCCGTTGCGGGACTACCTGTCGGGCGCACAGGCCCATGGTCGGGCGGGCGTGGACGCGACGTACGCGGTGCTGCCTCGAAACCTGGTGGAGTCGATGCCGCTTCCCTGGCAGCAGCAGCTCGTCCACCTGCTCGCGGAGTTCCATCAGGCCCACGGTCACCTGCCGTGGCCGGTGTACCGGGTGGTGCCCTCGCGCAGTGAACGACTGATCGACCTCGACGAGGAGCAACTGGCCGAGGTCGGCTGCCTGGTGGAGATCGACACTAAGGGCGAACTGGTCTATCGGGAGCGCAACGGCAGACGGATCGAGGACCCGGAGGACCGGACGGTCCTGGTGTCCTGTCTGGACCCGCTCGTCCGACAGCCTGCGGCGAAGGCCAACGGCTCCGCGTGACGCCCGTCCGGCTGGCTCGAAGCCGGGTACGCGGCGGGTTGTTCGCCGGGCCGGGTGCTCCCGAGCGGCTGTGCAGCTCGCCCTGCTCCTCGTCCGGTCGGGACCTCCCGGTATGCGCGCCGCAGCGACTCCGGCCGAGTCGGTTCGGCAGCTCGGGGCATGGCATCGAGGGCGGACGCTCTCGCGACCGGTGTGGGTCGGCCTCGGTCCGTCGACGCTCCTGTGCTCCGGGGCCGCCCGTGCGAGGTCGACCGGGCGGCCGGGGCCGGGGCGCGTGCGCCCACGCGGATGACAGCGGCGGTCGGACGTGCCACGCTCGGGGAGTGGTCGATCCCGCTGGTTGGTACTACTGCCTGAAGCACGGCAAGGTCGAGCACGGTTCGGGGTGTCGATCCCTGGACCGGCTCGGTCCCTACCCCGATGCCACGACGGCCTCGAATGCCCTGGCCATCGCGAAAGCCCGGACCGAGGAGGCCGACGAGCAGGACCGGGCCTGGCGTGACGAGGACGACGACGAGGACTGACCGTCCGCACCGCCGCGATGCGGGTGACGTCCTTCTCCTCGGCTGTCGTCTCCGGTGCCGTCGCGTGCCCCGTGGGCGGGCCGACCGACATGCCGCCCACGCCGGACGGCCCGCAGCTCGGTGATCAGCGGGCCGGACCTCGCCCGAGATAGTCCTCCAGCTTCCGAATTCGTCGACTGTGTGAGGGATGTGAGGCGAAGAGCCTGGCCCGCAGGCCGGGCGGGGTGCGATTGGCCGCATGGCCGTCGCGCATCCACCGGGTCAGCACCTCGATCAGCGCGGGGCCGTAGCCGAGCTGCGCGGCCATCCGGTCGGCACGGATCTCGCTCAGCCGGCTCGCGGCGGCAAGCAGCACCGAGGCCACCGGCACCAGCAGCAGAATCGGACTGAGGTAGACCGCGAACGCGAGGCCCGCGACGAGCGCGATCAGGCCGATCGCCATGCCCACCGCGCTGCCGGTCCTGGTGATCGCGTTGCCGATCGCGCCGACCAGCCGGGCCAGCGCCACGGTCAGACCGAGAAACAGCCGGATCGGAATCGAGTACCAGCCGTGCAGGCGCAGGACCAGCGAGTGGCCGCCGAGGTGGTGACCGAGCTCATGGGCCAGCACGGCGGCGAGGGTGTGCGGCGGCAGCTGCAGCGCCCCCTTGGTGACGATGACGATCCGCCCGCCCGCCGCGGCGGCGTTCAACTCCGGCACGTCCTGAACCCACAGCTGGAAGCGGCGCGGATCGGCCACCACGTCGTCCAGGACCGAATCCCAGACCGGCTCGAGGATGCGGCGCTCGCCCTCGGTCGGCGGCCGGGAGTTCAAGGAGACCCGGGCCAGCAGGCTCTCACAGCCGGGCAGGAAGATCACCGAGGCGGAGAGCAGCCACACCACCGGAGTGAGCCAGCTCAGCGGCGCCCACACGTGATCGCCGAGCAGCGAGCCGATGACCAGCAGCAGACCGAGGCTGCTCAGCGTCCACGGCAGACTCAACAGCGCGCCGAGCCAGGCGCTCAGATCGACGCGGCTTCGCGGGACCGAGGCGCTGCCGCCGGTCGGCAGCGGCGGCGGCAGCGGGCGACGAGACTCGGACGAGCCTGCGGACGTCGACGGGCCGCCCACGCGGGGTTCCCGACGAGTGGCGGGGCGCTGGGCGGCGATGTCGTCGGTCGTCTCCCCGGCAGCCCGGCGATCGGCGGTCCGGTGCTCGGCGGCTCGGTCGGCTGCGGCTCGGCCGTCGGGGCGCTGGGCCTGCCCGCTTGCGGCGGTCCTGGCTGCGGCCGCCTCGCTGACGGAGTCGGGGCGGCCGACGGGCGGGGCGTCGGGACCGCTCTCGGGCCGGGCCTGCCTCGCGGTGGTCGTGGTCTCGTCGGCGGCGGAGGTCGCGGTGCCTGCCGTGGCGGTGCCGGTCCCGGCTCCGGTCCCGACGCCTGCGGCTTCGGGTGCCGAGGTTGTCGGTGTCGGCGCGGGTGTCGATGTCGAGTCTGATGCGGATGCGGATGGGGATGCGGATGTCGGAGTGGTCGCGGATTCGGCGCCACCGACGGTGATCCTGGTTCCCACGCTGTCGGGCTCCGTCGCGACGGCGGTCCCGGTCGAGTCGACGATCGCGGGGGCGGGGGCCGTTGCGGCTGCGGACGGCCCGGCGGGCGTGCTTCGGCGCCCGCCATCGGCGCTCACCGTGTCGATGGTCATAGATTCGGGGATTGCGGCGTCGGTGACCACGCCCGCGACCACCGGGCCTGCGATCACGGGGCCGCGCCCCGGCGTGTCACCGCCTCGGATGTCGACGGCGGGGCGTCCTGGCGTGGCACTGCCTGCGCCGGGATTCCCGGCCGGAGTCTCGGCACGGGCGTCGGCCCGGTCCGCCCGGCGGGCGGCCTCGGTGGCGAGCACGTCGTCGTCCCGGTCGGGATCGGCGGGGCCTGCGGCGCGGCGTGGGGCGGCCGCTTCGCGGGACGAAGGCATCGGGGCGGGCTGGGCCGGGTCGTGAGTCGGGTTGACGGCGTCATCGGACGGCGGGCCGAGGGGGGTGTGCACCGGAGGCTCCTCGCGGCAGAGGGATGTCCATTGCGTGATCAACCGTGACTAGCGGTGACTACCCTTGATGATTCCATCACGGTGCGAAGTCAGGGAAGAACCTGGTGTGTTCAGCGGCGAATTCCCAGTAGGGTCGAAGACCGTGCCCGCCAGGACGAGCCGCAGCACAGCCGCAGGCCAGGACTTCACCCAGGTGCGTGCCGAGTTCGGCCTGCCTTCGGGGTTTCCAGCCGGCGTGCTCGTCGAAGCCGAACAGGCGGTCGGCCGGGATCTGGCCGTCGGTCCGCGCCGCGACGCCACCGACCTCCCGCTGGCCTCCATCGATCCGCCCGGCGCCAAGGACCTCGACCAGATCATGTACATCGAGCGGCGGCGGCGTGGTTATCGGGTGCATTACGCGATCGCCGACCTCGGCGCGTTCGTCGTGCCCGACGGACTGCTCGATGCCGAGGTCCGCCGACGCGGACAGACCCTCTACCTGCCCGACGGCGTGATCCCCATGCATCCGCCGGTGCTGTCGGAGGACGTCGCCAGCCTGCTGCCCGACCGGGTCCGACCCGCCGTGCTGTGGACGATGGACCTCGATGCCGAAGGCGAGGTCGAAACGGCCTCGGTCTGCCGGGCGCTGGTGCGTTCGGTGGCCTGCCTCGACTTCGACACCGTGGCCGCCTCACTGGCGGCAGGCACGCCGCACCCCTCGATCGCCCTGCTCCCGGAACTGGGCAGGCTGCGCCGTGCCCTCGCGCTGCGGCGAGGCGCCATCGAGCTGGAACTGCCCGATCAACAGGTCGTCTCCGACGGCGCAGGCGGCTGGCGTCCCGCCATTCGACGGCGTTCCGAGATCGACGACTTCAACGCCGAGATATCGCTGCTCACCGGCATGGTCGCGGCGGAGATGATGTTGGAAGCGGGGATCGGTGTGCTGCGAACCCTGCCCGATCCCGACGCCCCGGCCGTGGACCGGCTGCGCGCCGGCGCGCGGGCGCTGGGTGTGGCGTGGCCCGCCGACACCGGGCCCGCCCAGCTGCTGGCCGGGCTCGACCCCACCAGACCCGAGTCCATGGCGTTGTACATGGACGCGACCCGGTTGCTGCGTGGTGCGGGCTATACGGCCTTCGACTCCGGTGCCCCGGCGAACAACGGTCACGCAGGCATCGGCGCTCCCTACGCCCACGTGACCGCGCCGCTGCGGCGGCTGGTGGACCGCTTCGGCACCGAGATCTGTCTCGCGGCTCAAGCCGGAGTCGAACCCGCCGAGTGGGCGCTTGCCGCGCTGCCGAGGCTGCCATCGCTGATGGGCGCCTCGGACCAGCTCGCGGGCCGGGTGGAACGGGCCTGCGTGAGCCAGAGTGAGGCCTGGGTGCTGGCCTCGCGGGTCGGTCAGGAGTTCGAGGCGACGGTGGTGCGCTCCGGGGACACCGGCAGTGAGCTCTTCATCACGGACCCGCCCGTGCTGGCCCGGTATGAGGTCGGCCTGCCACCGGGCGGACGGCTCCGGGTGCGGCTGGCCGCCGCCGACCCGACGACCCGGCAGGTTCGTTTCGAGGCTGTGGAGGCCGGTTCGCAGAGTTCGCCCGGGGCCGCCGAGGGACCGGCCGTGGCGGGCTCGACCGAGGCGGCCCGGCGGGGTTCGGCGGACGCCGCATCGTCCGGGAGCTCTGTGGACGGAGCGGGCAGGCGCGGCGGCCCGATGCGCGGGCTGGTCATCGCCGCCGCGGGTTCGACGGGCGACGATTCCCATGACACTGAGCAGTTGGCGAGTCCCGACCTGTCGGGGAATGCCTGCGTGCGGGGGAGCGCCGAGTCGTGATCCGCCGCGACGATCTCGGTGCCGCGGTCTCGGTGCCCAGCGCGCCGAGGCGAGTGGTCTCGCTGGTCCCGTCGCTGACCGAGACGGTGGCCTCCGTCGCACCCGACGCCCTGATCGGCGCCACCGACTACTGCGTGCACCCGGCGGACTTGGACGTGGTCCGGGTGGGCGGCTCGAAGTACCCGGTCGTGGCCCAGGTGATCGAGCTGGCGCCGGACCTGGTGCTGGCCAACGGCGAGGAGAGCAGGCCGCAGGACGTCGCGGAACTGCGGGCGCGGGGCATCCCGGTGTGGGTGACGGCGGCGCCTGCGACCGTGCCCGAGGCACTGGACTCCCTGCGTCGACTGCTCGTCGAGGTGTTCGACGTCACACTGCCTGCCTGGTGGCGGCAGGCGGCGTCGGACTGGGAGCAGGTGCCCCCGGTCCGGGCCAGGGTGGTGGTGCCGGTGTGGCGCAGGCCGTGGGTGGTCCTCGGCCGCGACACGTTCGCGGGCGACCTGCTGCGCAGACTGGGCCTGGCCAACGCCTGCGACCCCGGCGACACCCTCACGGGCCCGCCCGCCGACGCCGAGCGGTATCCGAGACCGAGTCTCGCCGAACTGCGCGGATTGTTCGAAGACGGCGCGGCCGATCTGCTGGTGTTGCCCGACGAGCCCTACGCCTTTCACCCGGGGGACGGCCCGGAGGCCTTTCCCGGCGTGCCGGTGGCGTTGATCTCCGGCAGGCACCTCACCTGGCACGGTCCCTCCCTCGCCGAGGCAGCGGCCGTGCTGGGCCGGGCACTCGATCCGGTGCTCGACCGGCTCGCAGGCTCCGCCGAGGCACGGTCGACCCGCGCCGCCGACCGCGACAGTCCGCCGAGGCCCGGCTCCCCGGCCTAGGCTTGCCGACATGTCTGGTGCGCAGTTCACGGCGGAGACCTCGGCCAAGGGCGAGTTCGTCCGACAGGCGAACCGCTTCACCGATCGGATCACCGCGTCCGGCTCGGCGGGCCACGCGGTGGAGCCGGATCGCTATCGACTGGTGGTGTCGACGGCCTGTCCGTGGGCGCATCGATCGATCATCGTGCGGCGACTGCTGGGCCTGGAGGACGTGCTGTCCCTCGGCGTCGTCGATCCGATCCGCGACGATCGGGGTTGGCGGTTCACCCTCGATCCCGGCGGTCGCGATCCGGTGCTGGACATCGAGTTCCTGGCCGAGGCCTATCTCGCCCGCGACCCCGAGTTCAAGGGCCGGGTGACCGTGCCCAGTCTGGTGGACACCCGGACCGGGCAGGTCGTGACCAACGACTATCCGCAGATCTCGCTGGACCTGTCGACCGAATGGGCCGACTTCCACCGTCCCGGCGCCCCGGACCTGTATCCGGCGGCGGCCCGTGCGGAGATCGACGAGGTGGTCGAGCCGATCTTCCGCAATGTCAACAACGGCGTCTACCGGGCAGGCTTCGCCACCTCGCAGGAGGCCTACGAGGCGGCGTTCGCGGATCTGTTCGGCGAACTCGACAGGTTGTCGGACCGGCTGGCCGGACGTCGCTACCTGGTGGGGGAGTCGATCAGTGAGGCCGACGTCCGGCTCTTCACCACCCTGGTGCGGTTCGACGCGGTCTACCACGGCCACTTCAAGTGCAACCGGAACAAGCTGACCGAACTGCCGGTGTTGTGGGCCTATGCCAGGGACCTGTTCCAGACACCCGGCTTCGGGGACACCGTGAACTTCGACCACATCAAGCGGCACTACTACCAGACCCACGAGCGGATCAACCCGAGTCGGATCGTGCCGGCGGGACCTGATCTCGCGGGCTGGCACTCGCCGCACGGCAGGGCGGCGCTCGGCGGCAGCCCGTTCGGGGACGGCACCCCGCCGCCTGCCGTCTGACACCGGCGGGACGCCGTCTGTTCCCGTCGGCGGGGCGGGGAAAGCCGATCCGGGCAGGCCGCGGGGCCGGGCAGGCCGGCGCTGCGCTCGTCCGCCGTCGAAAGCCTTGCCCGGGCGTCCGTGCGTGGTCGATGGACGCGGGGCCCGGTGATCGGGGGCGCCGACCGGCAGACAGGCGCACTGCCGAGCCGGGGCCGTCCTCGGCTGACGATGTGGGCAGCCTGCCGCGCCGCAGGGGTACGACAGCGCGCCCGTCTGGTTTCCGTCCATGCACTCACGGTAGTCGCGCGTCGACGGCGACGCTGCCGGACGAGCGTGGTTCATGACAGTTGTCATGAAGATCGGTGTCAACTGTCATGGAAAACTCATGACAGTTGACACTACCTGCGGTGATTCTCGTCCGAGATGATCTGCGGCATGACCTCGCATCCTGTCCTGCCGTCGCAGTCTCCGTCCCTGAGGCCCCTATCGCCTGCCGCGTCGTCGCTGTCGTCGATCGCGACTATCGACACGTTCCGTGTCCATGCGCGCCCCGCAGCGTCCAGCCGCGGCCCCGCCGAGGTCTGGAGCCGCCGGGGCCGGTCGGGTCTGATCAGAACTGGTCGAGATCCGAACCGCTCGAGCCCGGTCGAGCCGGGGCCGGGACGAATGGGAGCCAGATCGGAATCAGCCCGGCCGGAGTCGGCCCAGCCGGGGCGGCAGGCGGAGCCGATGGGGACGGTCGGCAGCGACCGTCCGCCACCAGCCCTCTCGGCCCGGCGGAATCGCCGTTCCGCCTGCCGTGCGTGCCGAGGCCCGTGTGAACACCGGAACCTGAGAGAACACCGGAACCCGAGAGAACACCGAGGCGTGCACGACCATCGGGCCAGGCAGCCCCAACGCGCTCGAGCCGTGGCGTTCCAGGCCGCGCGCCGGGGCACTCGGCGTCTCGTCGACCCCTCAGTGGAAGGAGTGCTCCTCGGCGGGGAAGCTCCCGCCGCGCACGTCGGCGGCGAACTCGCTCGCCGCCTGCGACAGCACGCCTGCGACGTCGGCATAGCGCTTGACGAAACGCGGCGACCGCCCCTGGTTGAGGCCTGCCATGTCCTGCCACACCAAGACCTGCGCGTCGCAGTCCGGCCCCGCTCCGATGCCGACGGTGGGGATCGCGAGTTCCGCCGTCACGCGCTTGGCGACCTCGGCGGGCACCATCTCCAACACCACCGCGAAGGCCCCGGCCGCCTCCAACGCCAGCGCGTCGGCCACCAGCGCGTCGGCGCTCGCGCCGCGCCCCTGGACCCGATAACCGCCCAGGCCGTGCTCGCTCTGCGGGGTGAAGCCGATGTGTCCCATCACCGGGATGCCCGCCGAGGTCAACGCCTCGACCTGGGGGGCGAAGCGGCTCCCGCCCTCCAGCTTGACCGCATGGGCGCGGCCTTCCTTCATCATCCGCACGGCCGTGGTCAACGCCTGCTCCGGCGAAGCCTGGTAGCTGCCGAAGGGCAGATCTGCGACCACCAGCGCGCGGCTCGCCGACCGGGTGACCGCCCGGACGAGCGGCAGCATCTCCTCGGTGCTCACCGGCAGCGAGCTCTCGTAGCCGTACACGTTGTTGGCCGCCGAGTCGCCGACCAGCAGCACGGGAATGCCCGCCTGATCGAAGATCTTCGCGGTGTACATGTCATACGCGGTGAGCATCGGCCAGGCCTCGCCGCGCTCCTTCATCTCCCGCAGGTGATGTACCCGGACTCGCCGGGCGGGTTTGGTCGTGGCAGCCCCGGTGCCGTACGGCGCGGGCTGCTCGTCCTCACGAACCGTGGTCATCGTCGACCGTCCTCCCTCAAGGCCTGCGAGCAGGTCCCTGGGTCATCGTGAATGGTCCTGACATCGAGCGTGTCACGAACGGGGGCGGTGAGGCAGCCGGGTGGGATCGGCTTCACAGCTCGACGCGGGGGGATGCTGCTCACGTCGGCGGGCGTTTGCTGCGTCTGAGCAGGCCCCGGCCGCAGGAACGGTGCTGCGCGGCCCGAGCGCGGAGCGGCCTGCCCGGCCGCCCGCCGTAGGCGAAGGTGAGGAAAACCAGGTGCACCGGCCACGAGCAGCCGACATCATGCCTCGATGACCGATGACAGGCGTGACCCGCCGAATCAGGGCACCGAGCTCGAAGTGCTGATGGGCTTCCTCGACTACCACCGGCAGACGCTGGCGATGAAATGCGCCGACCTGACGCCGCAACAGCTCACGACCCGATCCGTCGAGCCGTCGACACTGTCTCTACTGGGGCTCGTCCGGCACCTCGCGGAGGTGGAGCGGGGCTGGTTCCGCAACTCCCTGATGGGCGAGGGCGTCCCCCCGCTGTTCTACAGCGACGCCAGCCCCGACGGCGACTTCGACGACGTCGATCCCGCGACGGTCACGCAGGCCGACGTCGACCAGGCGTTCGACGCCTGGCGCGCGGAGATCGCCAACGGCGACGCCCTCGTCGCAGGGGCGGAGTCCGTCGAGGTGATCGGGCTGGGCGGCCGGGAGAAGCGCTCGCTGCGCTGGATCCTCGTCCACCTGATCGAGGAGTACTGCAGGCACAACGGTCACGCCGACCTGCTCCGCGAACGCGTCGACGGCCGAACCGGCGAATAGGCCGCCCTGGGCAGGGCCGCCCTGGGCGGAGCCGTCCTGCGCAGGGCCGTCCGGCCTGCCCCGCAGCCCCGGTGGGGGCCGCCGCCCGCCGCCCGCCGCTCGCAGCCGACGAGGCGGAGCCGTGTCCCCGGCCGAGGAGCGGCCGACGCCGACGGCAGGCCAGCGGCCGACGGCAGGCCGAGTCGGCAGGCCGAGTGGCTGTCGGCTGTCGGCAGGCGGCAGGCGTTGCTGAGCCTGCCTGGCGGCGACAGCCGGACTCGCTGCCCTGCCCTCAGAGTCCTGCCCTCAGACCTGAGCCTGCGCCGGCGTCGGCTTGTGCTCCCGCCACCGGTTGGTGATGGGCAGTCGCCGGTCCCGACCGAAGGCACGCAGGGTGATCTTGGTGCCCGGCGGGTACTGCCTGCGCTTGTACTCGGCGGCGTCGACCATCCGGACGATCCGCTCCACCAGTTCCGCGTCGAAGCCCGCCGCCACCAGGTCCGCGTAACCCTGGTCGCCCTCCACATAGGCGTCGAGCACCGCGTCCAGCACCGGGTAGTCGGGCAGGCTGTCGGAGTCCATCTGATCGGGCCGCAACTCCGCCGACGGCGGCTTGGTGATGGAGTTCGGCGGGATGGGCAGCGTCTCGCCGCGCCGCTGCGCCTCGGCGTTGCGCCACTCGGCCAGTCGCCAGACGAAGGTCTTGGGCACGTCCTTGATCGGCGCGAATCCGCCGACCGCGTCGCCGTAGATCGTCGAGTACCCCACCGCGAGCTCGGTCTTGTTGCCGGTGGCCAGCACCAGATGTCCGTCCTGGTTGGACAGTCCCATCAGCGTCACCGCCCGGCAGCGGGCCTGGACGTTCTCCTCAGCCAGGCCCGAGAGTCCGAGCTGATCGACGAACACTCGGACCATGTCCACGATCGGCTGGACCTGGTAGCGCAGCCCGGTGCGCTGCGCGAGGTCGGCGGCGTCGGACTTCGAGTGCTCCGAGGAATAGGACGAGGGCATCGACACGCCGTGCACCCGATCGGCCCCGACGGCGTCCACGCACAGCGCGGCGACCACCGCCGAGTCGATGCCGCCGGACAGCCCCAGCAGCACCGTCCGGAAGCCGTTCTTCGCGACGTAGTCTCGCAGCCCGGTGACCAGCGCCGACCACACCTCCGCCTCCTCCGACAGCGGCGGCGGCTCGGCGGGGCTCGGCTGCGGGGTGCCTGCCGCGGCGGGCGGCACGGACTCGGAGATCGTGGTGCGCACGATCTCCGAGGTTCCACGGGCGGCGTGCTCCTCGGCTCGCTGTTCGCCGCGCGGGGGAAGGTCTAGATCCAGCACGAGCAGGTCCTCGACGAACTGCGGCGACCGGGCGAGGCAGGCTCCGCTGCCGTCGACGATCATCGAATCGCCGTCGAACACCAGCTCGTCCTGGGCACCGACCAGGTTCACGTACGCCATCGGCGCACCCAGCTCCCTGGCTCGCCTGGCCACCAGCTCGCCCCGCGTGTCGTCCTTGGCCCGCTCGTAGGGCGAACCGTTCAGACAGAGCACCAGGTCGACCCCCGCCGCCGCCAGCTCCGACGTCGGCCCCTCCTCGCGCCAGATGTCCTCGCAGATCACCACGCCGATGTCCACACCACCGAAGCGGACGATCGGCAGTCGCCTGCCGGGCACGAAGTAGCGGAACTCGTCGAAGACGCCGTAGTTGGGCAGATGCTGCTTGGCGTAGCGCTCGACCACCCGGCCCTCGTGGACCAGCGCGGCGGCGTTGCGCGGCCCCTCCTCGTCGTGATCGAGGTAGCCGATCACCACCAGGGCGCCGCCGCAGCCCGCTTCCGCGAGCCGCCGCGCCACGACGTCCATCTCCGCGCGCGCCGCCGTCGCGAAGGAACGCCGCAGCGCGAGATCCTCGATCGGATAGCCGGTCAGCACCATCTCGGGGAACGCCACCACCTGGGCGCCCTCCTCGACCGCCTGCCGTGCGCGGTCCACGATCATCGTCGCGTTGCCGCTCAAGTCGCCGACCGTCGCGTCCACCTGAGCCAGTGCCATCCGGAGCTGCGCCATGCGCACATCTTCGTACGGCGACACCGCGCGGTCACAGCAGGTCCGGCCCGCGTCACACCGCACTGGCAGGATTACCCCGTGCGACGTCTGAGCCGAGCCTCCCTGACCGCGGCATCTCTGCTGGCCTTGTTGTCCGTCTCCGCAGCCTGCACCGTCTCCGTCGACGGGGCCGCCGAACCCGCGATCTCCGTCGAGCAGCGGGGGCCTGCGGGCGAGGTGCCCGAGGGGCTCGACGAGCTGTACGGCCAGTCGCTGCAGTGGGGCCCCTGCGACGACTTCGTCCTGACTGAGGAGGAGCGGCCGCTGCTGGGCCGCACCGGCCTGGAGTGCGCCAGGGCCGTGGCCCCGTTGGACTACGACGACCCCGACGGGGAGACGATCAGTCTCGGTCTGCTCCGCAGGCCTGCCGCCGATCAGGAGTCCCGGATCGGATCACTGCTGGTCAACCCCGGCGGACCCGGCGGGTCCGGCGTCGTCGCCGCTGCGGGCCTCGTGCCCCAGATCGCGGGCGGCGAGCTGGGCGAGCGTTTCGACCTCGTCGGCTTCGATCCGCGCGGCGTCGGCACCAGCGAGCCTCAGATTCGGTGCTCGACCGACGACGAGGCCGACGCGGACCGGCTGATCAACGAGGTCGACACCTCGCCGGAGGGCGTCGCCGCCGCCGAAGAGCGGCTTCAGGAGTACGTCGCCCGCTGCGTGGAACGCTCCGGGGAGGAACTGCTCGCCCATGTCGGCACCGTGGACGCCGTCCGTGACATCGACCTGCTGCGCTCCGTCCTCGGCGACGAGCAGCTGACCTTCCTCGGCTTCTCCTACGGCACCTCGCTCGGCAGCACCTACGCGGACGCGTTCCCGGACAACGTCCGGGCGCTCGTCCTGGACGGCGCCGTCGACCCCGATCAGAACGCCGTCGACGAGCTGGTGGCTCAGGGCGCCGGGTTCCAGCAGGCCTTCGACGCGTTCGCCGCGTGGTGCGCGCCCCGCGAGACCTGTGCGCTCGGCGGCGACCCCGCCCAGGCGCTGCCCGTGTTCCGCGCCCTCGTCGAGCCGCTGATCGACGCGCCCGCTCCCACCGAGGACGGCAGGGAGCTGTCCTACGACGACGCCGTCACCGGCGTCATCCAGGCCCTGTACACCCAGGAGCTGTGGGAGCTGCTCGACATAGGCCTCACCATGCTCGCGGTCGGGGAAGGCGACATGTTGATGTTCGTCGCCGACCTCTACCACGGTCGCGACACCGAGGGGCGCTACTCGAACATGACGGACGCCTTCAACGCGATCCGCTGTGTCGACGAGACCGAGCGCATGGACGAGGCGACGGCCCAGGAGGCCGAGCGGCGTTACCGCGAGGCCGCGCCGTTCCTCGACGACGGCCGCGAGCCGGGGGGCGTGCGCGACGTCTGCTCCTTCTGGCCGGTGCCCGCCACCGCCGAGGATCTCGAACTGGACCCGGCGACCCTGCCGGACACCCTGGTGATCTCCACCACAGGCGACCCGGCCACCCCCTACCAGGCGGGCGTGGACCTCGCCGAGGCCATGGGCGCGGGCCTGTTGACCTTCGAGGGCAATCAGCACGGCGTGTTCCTTCAGGGAGTGACCTGCGTGGACGACATCGGCATCCGCTATCTGGTCGATCTCGAGGTCCCCGCCGACGACGTCACCTGCTGATCTCCGGCGGCGTCGACGGTCGCCGGACGGTCGTCGACGCCGCGGCGTGGCGGGACTCGGGTCGTCGTCTGCGGCGATCGACGGCGAGGCGTAGCACGCCGTTCATCGGCGTTGCCTACGCTGCGGCTCATGGATCGCCAGCAGGAGTTCGTCCTTCGCACGCTCGAAGAGCGGGACATCCGCTTCGTTCGGCTGTGGTTCACCGACGTGCTCGGGTTCCTCAAATCGGTCGCGGTGCCGCCCGCCGAGCTGGAGGGCGCCTTCGCCGAGGGCATCGGCTTCGACGGTTCCGCGATCGAGGGCTTCGCGCGCGCCTACGAGTCCGACATGGTGGCCAGGCCGGACCCGGCCACCTTCCAGGTGCTGCCCTGGGAGACCCCGGACGGCGAGCACTACTCGGCGCGCATGTACTGCGACATCGCGATGCCGGACGGCTCGCCGTGCTGGGCTGACCCCCGGCACGTGCTGCGTCGCACGCTGTCCAAGGCGACCGAGGCGGGCTTCACCTGTTACGTGCACCCGGAGATCGAGTTCTACCTGCTGCGCAACCTGCCGGACGACGGGACCGAGCCCATCCCGGCCGACTCCGGCGGATACTTCGACCAGGCGAGCCACAACACGGCCCCGCACTTCCGCCGCCGGGCCATCGAGACCCTGGAGGCGATGGGCATCTCGGTGGAGTTCAGCCACCATGAGGCCGCGCCCGGCCAGCAGGAGATCGACCTGCGCTACGCCGACGCCCTCACCATGGCCGACAACGTGATGACCTTCCGCTACGTGGTGAAGGAGGTCGCCATCCAGCAGGGCGTCAACGCCTCCTTCATGCCGAAGCCCTTCACCGGCCAGGCGGGCTCCGGGATGCACACCCACGTCAGCCTGTTCGAGGGCGACCGCAACGCCTTCTACGACGCCGAGGACCCGCACGAACTGTCGGAGACCGGCAAGGCCTTCGTCGCAGGACTGCTGCGGCACGCCAGAGAGATCTCCGCGGTGACCAACCAGTGGGTCAACTCCTACAAGCGGCTGGTCACCGGCGGAGAGGCCCCGAGCGCGGTCTGCTGGGGACGATCCAACCGTTCGGCCCTGGTACGGGTGCCGATGTACTCGCCGGGCAAGGCCTCCTCCCGCCGGGTGGAGATCCGCAGTCTCGACTCGGCGTGCAATCCCTACCTCGCCTATGCGCTGATCATCGCCGCCGGACTCAAGGGCGTCGAGCAGGGTTACGAGCTGCCGCCCGCCGCCGAGGACGACGTCTGGTCGTTGAGCGATCGCGAGCGGCGCGCGGCGGGCTATGCCAGCCTCCCGCAGAACCTGATCGAGGCGCTCGAGGTCATGGAGTCCTCTGAGCTGGTCGCCGAGACCCTCGGCGAGCACGTCTTCGACTTCTTCCTGCGCAACAAGCGGGCCGAGTGGGACGCCTACCGCAGTCATGTCACTCCGTACGAGCTGCGCACCCTGATGCCGATGCTCTGATCTCCGACGGCATCGCCCGCCCAGCCGGTGACCTTCTGACGGGATCGATGGGACGGGTGATTCAGTGGAGGCGATAGGTTCGGTAACCGTGACGGATGTGCCAGCAGACGGCGAGCGCATCGCCAACCTCGCCGCTCCAGACCAGCCTGCTGTTTCCGACCTCGCCGCCGAGCCGGACGCCGGCCCGCCGGAGGACGATCTGGAGGCGCGGTGGCCGGAGGAGACCCCTGAGCTCGACGGCGCGGCCTCGGACCTCCCAGGGGCCGGCCTCCCCGGAGTCGCCGAGCCGCGGGCCGAGCGGTCCGACGTCGTCCGCAACGCCGACGACGACGGGCCGACCGCCTGGGCGATCACGGTGTGCTCGATCGTCTTGGCGGGCGAGGCGGCCGCCGCGACGGTGCTCCGCAGATCACTGCGAGCTCAGCACCCCGACACCCGTTTCATCCTGCTGACGGTGGACGAGCCTCGCCGGGACGGCGCGGGCGCCGACGGCGGGGCAGACCGGGACGGCGAGGTGCTGCGGCCCGTCGACATCGGCGTGTCCGACGCCGAGCTGAACCGGCTGGCCACGGCGTGCACCGGCGAGGAGCTCCGCGCCGCGCTGCGGCCTCGACTGCTGGTCCACCTGCTGCGGCTGGGCTATCCGGTCCTGTATCTCGACCCCTGGGTCTACGTGGTCGGCTCGCTGCTCGACCGGGTGGTCCCCGCCGTGCACGAGCGCCCGCTCGTGCTGGCGCCCCGAGTCCTGGAACCGCTGCCTCGGGACGGACTCCGGCCCGCCGCCGAGGAGTTGGCCGTCGGCGGCACCTTCGACACCGGACTGGTCGCCGTGGCACCCGGCGCGGAGCGCTTCCTGCACTCCTGGGCGCAGCAGGTCCGCATGGCCCCGGACGGAACGGGTTTCCTGGACGGCGCACCGGCCCTGGTCGACCACCGAGTGCTCCGTGACGCTGGGGTCGGGCTGTCGAGTTGGAACGCCGCTCAGCGTGAGCTGTGGCGGGACGAGGACGGCCTGCTGATGATCGCCGACGGCACGCCGTTGCGGACCGTCCATTTCGACGGTTTCGACCCGCAGCGTCCGTGGCTGCTGTCCACTAGGGTCAGCGACCGGCCCAGGGTGCTGTTGTCGGAGCATCCTGAACTCGCCGGACTGTGCGCCGCCTACCTGAAGGAACTGGCGAAGGCGGGCGAGCCGGGCGCTCGGCCGCAGTCGCCGCGCTTCGACGTCCTGCCCGACGGGGTGGCGCTCCCGGTGGAGCTGCGCCGGGAGTTCCACGACGGCTGGATGGCGGCCGAGCGGACCGGTGCCCCGCCGCCGCCGCCCGCGTTCGCGGTGACCGACGACGACGGAGTCCCGCAGGCACAGGCCTTCCTCGGGTGGGCGGCCGACCCGGCCGACGCCATGCAGCGGCGCGCGGGCGGCAACCGCTGGGTCGCGGCGGTGTGGCGTGGTGACGAGGCGCTGCGCGGGGAGTTCCCGGACCCCTTCGGCGTCGATGCGGAGGGATTCCGTGCCTGGTGCGCGGGGCCCGGCCTCGCCGCAGGCCGGGTGCATCCCGAGACGG
Source organism: Actinoalloteichus fjordicus (assembly GCF_001941625.1). Classification (NCBI taxonomy): domain Bacteria; kingdom Bacillati; phylum Actinomycetota; class Actinomycetes; order Pseudonocardiales; family Pseudonocardiaceae; genus Actinoalloteichus; species Actinoalloteichus fjordicus. The sequence goes on along the minus strand of NZ_CP016076.1, from coordinate 5,942,181 downwards.
TCCCCTCGGTACCGGAGTACGCGGGTGTGGAGCTGCTCGACCAGCTCGGCGTCTCCGTCCTCGGTGATCATCCGGTGGCCGACCTGCTGCGCTCGGCGGTGGAGCAGTCCGGGCTGCCCACCGCGACGGAACCGAGTTATCCGGTGGTGCTGGACTGCACCGGCCATGCGCTGACGATGCCGGAACGCCATCTCGTACAGGTGTGTGTGAACGGCGTCGCCGTCTCGCCGCAGGCCGCCGAACTGTGGGTCCTCTCCGAGACGACGCGGTCCAGGATGCAGCGGGCGGGGCGTCCGGTCCGGGTGGTGTCCCTGCCGGTGCCCGACCCCGGCCTGCTCGACCTGCCCGCGCGGAAGGCGGCCAGGGCGCGGCTCGGACTCGACGACGGCATGGTGTTCGCCGCCTCGATCGATCACGCCGACGAGCGACGGGACAACGCGCTCGGCCTGGTCGGCACCTTCCTCGCGGCCTTCCCGGATCGAGCCGACGTGCGGCTGGTGCTGCTCGTCGCCGGGGCGCGGGAACACCAGGAGAGCGCCGAGCGGCTGCGGCTGGCGACGGCGGCGGATCGTCGCGTCACGCTGCTGGACTCGACGAGGGTCACCGAGCACGAACTGATCGACGCGGCGGACTGCATCGTGTCGCTGCATCGCGACGCGGAGCTGGTGACCGGCGGCGACGACATCGCCCTGCGGCTGCTGACGGCGGTGGCCAGGGGCGTGCCGGTGCTGACCAGCGATCACGGCTCGACCGCCGACCTGCTCGGCGGGGACCTCGCGGCCCTGGTGCCGTGCTTCGAGGGCCGTAGCGAACCGGACATGCGGTCGGCTGCCGAGCTGCTGCGTCGCTTCGCCGACGCGCCTGACGCGGTCGCAGGCCTCGGCTCGGCCGCGCGCGACCACCTGCTGGCGGCACGCGACGTCCACTGGGCTGCACAGCAGGTGCGCGGGATGGTCGAGGTGGCCTATCGGAGCTGGCGGCAGTCCCGCGCCCAGCAGCGGGCCGTCGACGACGACCCGCTCAAGCCGCTCGTCGCCGCCCGGCACGCCCTGCATCGCGCCCCCGAGGTCGACACCCAGGGCAGCCGGATGCTGGCTCCGGCCTTGCAGCGGGCGATGCTCAAGGCGCTCAGCCATTACGACGGGCACCTTCGCGAGGTGATGCGCTCCCTCATCGACGGCGTCGAGCGCACCGCAGGCGAGCTGCTGCGCAGACAGGACGAGATCGCGAGCGGCGTCGAGCCGGTGGAACTGGAGGCCCTGCGCGCCGAGATCGCCAGGATCGACCGGCAACGCGGCCAGCTCGCCGAGCACCTGGTGGGCACCGACGATGCGGTGGTCCGGGCCCGATCCGACCTCGCGGGCCATCAGCAGCGGCTGCGCGCGGTGGAGGAGGCGGCCACGACCGAGTCGAGCACTCGGCATCGCCAGGTCGATCTGGTCGCCGAGCGACTGGACCGCCTGACGGCCGCACTGGACAAGACCTTGGACCGGATCGACTCCCTGGAGTCCAGGGTGGCCGATGCGCTCCGGGAACGCGACGGCGACCTGGCCTCACGGCTGCACGACGTGGAGCGCACCGCCCGTACCGCCGATGCGCTCCGACGGGTCGTCGTCCGGGAGCACGAGCGGCAGGTCGGCGTGCCGGACGGACCGCCGAGTTCGCTGGTCCTGTCCGACGCGGGCCTCATCCGGCTGCCTGCCGAGGACGGGGTGATGCTGCCCTGGCTGTCGACCCACGGGGTCTGGGAGCCGGAGTTCTCCACGCTGATCGACGCGCTGCTCGAACCGGACGGCGTCTTCGTCGACATCGGTGCGCACGTCGGCTACCAGACCGTGCGGGTGTTGAGCAGGCTCGGCCCGCGAGGGGCGGTCGTCGCCGTCGAACCCTGTGAGAAGACGGCGGCGCTGCTGCGGCGCAACGTGGCGGTCAATGTGAGTCCGACAGCGGCGGCCCGGCTGACGGTCGTCTCCGCGGCGGCCTGGGACGAGCCGGGCAGGTTGACGGCGGAGCCTGCGCCCGGCGGCGGGCTGCGGCTGAATCCGCAGCCCGCCGTGGACCTGTTCTCCGATTCGGCTCCCGCCGACGCGGAGGCAGGCGAGACCGTCGAGCCGCAGTACGTCGACGCGGTGCGGCTGGACCGGCATCTCGACGGGCTGGCCGAGCTGCGCGGGCTGCGGCTGTCCGTGGTGCGGGTGGACACCCCCGGGTGCACCCAGCGCGCCCTCGGCGGACTGGTTCGGCTGCTGCGCCGGGATCGGCCGCACGTGGTCTGCACGTTCTCGCCGACCGCGACGCGGCGGGACGGTGCCGAGCCCGCTGCCGTGCTGCGGGAGTTCCAGTCCTGGGGTTACGAGCTCGCCCTGGCCGACTCGGGAGATCCGGTGTCGGCCGCCGACGTGGTGCATTCGGCCCCGGCCGGCGGCGCGAGGCTGTGGCTGCGGCCCGGTGTCGGGACTGCGGATCAGGCCGAGTAGCACGTCGTCGGCGTGATGACCAGCGGATTTGACTCCGTGCGGCGCGGTGCGTACTTTTCCCCGTGCCGCACGGAGCACCGGCCGAAACGGGATCTCGAGAGTCTTCGAGAGCCTGGTGGGGCCGGGTGATGAGCGGTTCGCCTCGGTGGTAATGTTCTCCGAGTCGGACAAGTTCCACCGGGTCGAGCAACTTGACGTTGCGAGTCGAACCGGGTACGATCTTGCGGCACCCCAGTTGACTTAGGCGGCTTGAGGCAGCATGTCTCCGGTCGTCGGTTCGTTGGTGCAGATCCTACGCTGGACTCACGCAGAGTCGCAGTACCGTGGTCTGTCCCGGTGGCCTTGCTGGGTTTTGACAAACACATATCGGCACGGTCATCGAATAAGTGTCGAATGGGCTGCGAGTATTTCTGCGGAGCCGATTTGACATGGTGATCAGCGCCGGTCTAGGGTTTTGACAAATACACGGCCGAGATTGATTGTCGGCGCGCGGGCAGGGGATTTCGCCTCCGGGTGGAAGTACCAGGTCAGCGCACTGCGGTCCGGCTTTTGACAAACCAATAACGCAGCCCTCATAAGTCGAAGAAATCCCAATCGGGTCGATTTGACAGAGTGATCAGCGGCGGGATACGGTTTGACTTGATAAAATGAATACGGTTCGGTGGTGGTCGGATGCCTTCGGGTGTTGGTCGTCAGGTGGTGAATCGGGTGTTCGGCTTCGGTTGCTCCCCGATTTGACAGACTGAAAATCGACTTGCTAAGGTTTCACCACAACGAGCCGAGAGAAACACCGAGGATTGCCCGGCAGGGTGGTCGCGGGGTGGCTCTGATAAGCTTGATAATGTGTAAGACAATATGGCGTGGATCGCTGAAGCCTCCGTGGGGGGTGTGGGTGGTGGTGCGCGTGTTCTTTGAGAACTCAACAGTGTGTCGAGATAATAGCCAGCAGATGCTTGTTTGGTTGTATGAAAATCCTCCGTGTGAGGATTCCTTTGAGATAAAGATCAGTCATGGTCGATTCTCATCATTCATTGATGGAGAGTTTGATCCTGGCTCAGGACGAACGCTGGCGGCGTGCTTAACACATGCAAGTCGAGCGGTAAGGCCCTTCGGGGTACACGAGCGGCGAACGGGTGAGTAACACGTGGGTAACCTGCCCTGCACTTTGGGATAACCTCGGGAAACCGGGGCTAATACCGGATATGACATGCCATCGCATGGTGGTGTGTGGAAAGTTCCGGCGGTGTGGGATGGGCCCGCGGCCTATCAGCTTGTTGGTGGGGTGATGGCCTACCAAGGCGACGACGGGTAGCCGGCCTGAGAGGGCGACCGGCCACACTGGGACTGAGACACGGCCCAGACTCCTACGGGAGGCAGCAGTGGGGAATATTGCGCAATGGGCGAAAGCCTGACGCAGCGACGCCGCGTGAGGGATGACTGCCTTCGGGTTGTAAACCTCTTTCAGCGCCGAAGAAGCGAAAGTGACGGTAGGCGCAGAAGAAGCACCGGCTAACTACGTGCCAGCAGCCGCGGTAATACGTAGGGTGCGAGCGTTGTCCGGAATTATTGGGCGTAAAGAGCTCGTAGGCGGTTTGTCGCGTCGGCTGTGAAAACCTGGGGCTTAACCCCGGGCGTGCAGTCGATACGGGCAGACTTGAGTTCGGCAGGGGAGACTGGAATTCCTGGTGTAGCGGTGAAATGCGCAGATATCAGGAGGAACACCGGTGGCGAAGGCGGGTCTCTGGGCCGATACTGACGCTGAGGAGCGAAAGCGTGGGGAGCGAACAGGATTAGATACCCTGGTAGTCCACGCCGTAAACGGTGGGCGCTAGGTGTGGGGGATTTCCACGTCCTCCGTGCCGTAGCTAACGCATTAAGCGCCCCGCCTGGGGAGTACGGCCGCAAGGCTAAAACTCAAAGGAATTGACGGGGGCCCGCACAAGCGGCGGAGCATGTGGATTAATTCGATGCAACGCGAAGAACCTTACCTGGGTTTGACATGCACCGGACAGCCTCAGAGATGGGGTTTCCGCAAGGTCGGTGTACAGGTGGTGCATGGCTGTCGTCAGCTCGTGTCGTGAGATGTTGGGTTAAGTCCCGCAACGAGCGCAACCCTTATTCCATGTTGCCAGCACGTAATGGTGGGGACTCATGGGAGACTGCCGGGGTCAACTCGGAGGAAGGTGGGGACGACGTCAAGTCATCATGCCCCTTATGTCCAGGGCTTCACACATGCTACAATGGCCGGTACAAAGGGCTGCTAAGCCGTGAGGTGGAGCGAATCCCAGAAAGCCGGTCTCAGTTCGGATCGGGGTCTGCAACTCGACCCCGTGAAGTCGGAGTCGCTAGTAATCGCAGATCAGCAACGCTGCGGTGAATACGTTCCCGGGCCTTGTACACACCGCCCGTCACGTCACGAAAGTCGGTAACACCCGAAGCCCATGGCCCAACCCGTGAGGGGGGGAGTGGTCGAAGGTGGGACTGGCGATTGGGACGAAGTCGTAACAAGGTAGCCGTACCGGAAGGTGCGGCTGGATCACCTCCTTTCTAAGGAGCATGACTCTCGCCGACCGGTCCATGAACGTCGAGTTTGTGGGTGGTGGGTGGGGTTGGGTCGTCGGACTGCCCGTTCGTGGTGGTGGCGGCCTGCTCAGTGGATGTGGACTGTTGGTTATCTCGGGATGGTCGTCTGGTTGTTCGGGTGAGTACTGTCTGCTGCTTCGGTGGTGGGCGTGGAAAGTTCGGGTGGCGGGGTGAGGGTTCCGGGTCGGCACGCTGTTGGGTCCTGAGGGAACACGCCGTGTGGTGTGTTGTCTTGGATGTGTGAACGGATGGACTGTTCGTCGCGATCAAACTGCTGTCGGGGATGTGAGTTCCTGGGGGTGTGTGGTGGCGGGTGGCGGGTGGTCTGGTTGTTCTTTGAGAACTACACAGTGGACGCGAGCATCTTTGTGGCAAGTTAGTAAGGGCATACGGTGGATGCCTAGGCATCAGGAGCCGATGAAGGACGTAGGAGACTGCGATAATCCTCGGGGAGCTGTCAACCGAGCTATGATCCGAGGGTGTCCGAATGGGGAAACCCGGCATCCGTCATGGGGTGTCACCCGCATCTGAATATATAGGGTGTGTGGAGGGAACGCGGGGAAGTGAAACATCTCAGTACCCGTAGGAAGAGAAAACAACCGTGATTCCGTGAGTAGTGGCGAGCGAAAGCGGAAGAGGCTAAACCGTGTACGTGTGATACCTGGCAGGGGTTGCGTATGCGGGGTCGTGGGACCGACTGGTCAGTGCTGCCATGCTGGCAAGGAGTGAGAAAACGTTGTGGTTAGCGGAAGGTGTCTGGAAAGCACCGGCGTAGAGGGTGATACTCCCGTACGCGAAAACCTGACGTCTCCTGGTCGTGTTCCCAAGTAGCAGCGAGCTCGTGAAATTTGCTGTGAATCTGGCGGGACCACCCGCTAAGCCTAAATACTTCCTGATGACCGATAGCGGACTAGTACCGTGAGGGAAAGGTGAAAAGTACCCCGGGAGGGGAGTGAAATAGTACCTGAACCCGTATGCCTACAAGCCGTCAGAGCCTTTTGGGGTGATGGCGTGCCTTTTGAAGAATGAGCCTGCGAGTTAGTGATGTGTGGCGAGGTTAACCCGGGTGGGGTAGCCGTAGCGAAAGCGAGTCCGAATAGGGCGTTCTGAGTCGCATGTCCTAGACCCGAAGCGGAGTGATCTACCCATGGCCAGGGTGAAGCGCGGGTAAGACCGTGTGGAGGCCCGAACCCACCAGGGTTGAAAACCTGGGGGATGAGCTGTGGGTAGGGGTGAAAGGCCAGTCAAACTCCGTGATAGCTGGTTCTCCCCGAAATGCATTTAGGTGCAGCGTCACGTGTTTCTCATTCGAGGTAGAGCACTGGATGGCTAATGGGCCCTACAAGGTTACTGACGTCAGCCAAACTCCGAATGCGGGTGAGTGAGAGCGTGGCAGTGAGACTGCGGGGGATAAGCTTCGTAGTCGAGAGGGAAACAGCCCAGAACACCAGCTAAGGCCCCCAAGTGTGCGCTAAGTGGGAAAGGATGTGGGGTCGCCCAGACAACCAGGAGGTTGGCTTAGAAGCAGCCATCCTTTAAAGAGTGCGTAATAGCTCACTGGTCAAGTGGTCCTGCGCCGATAATGTAGCGGGGCTCAAGCGCACCGCCGAAGCTGTGTCATTCACATGTGTGCCCGGCCTGCCTTTCGGGGTGGGTCTAGGTGTGTGGATGGGTAGGGGAGCGTCGTGCATCGGGTGAAGCGGCCGTGGAAACGAGTCGTGGACGGTGTGCGAGTGAGAATGCAGGCATGAGTAGCGAAAGCAGAGTGAGAAACTCTGCCGCCGTATGACCAAGGGTTCCTGGGCCAGGTTATTCCGCCCAGGGTAAGTCGGGACCTAAGGCGAGGCCGACAGGCGTAGTCGATGGACAACGGGTTGATATTCCCGTACCCGTGTAGATGCGCCCATGGCGAGGCTGGTGATACTAACCGCCCGGATTATTGTTGCCCTTTCGGGGGTGGTGGTGGTCTGCGCGGGATCTGAGCTGGTAGTAGTCAAGTGATGGGGTGACGCAGGAGGGTAGCTCCGCCAGTGAGTGGTAGTACTGGTGTAAGCGTGTAGCCTGCTCTGATAGGTAAATCCGTCGGGGCTTATAGGGTGAGACGTGATGCGTAGCCGAATGAGGCGAAGTAGAGTGATCCCATGCTGCCGAGAAAAGCCTCTAGCGAGTATCTTCGCGGCCCGTACCCCAAACCGACACAGGTGGTCAGGTAGAGTATACCGAGGCGATCGGGTGAACTGTGGTTAAGGAACTCGGCAAAATGCCCCCGTAACTTCGGGAGAAGGGGGGCCGTGTGGCGTGAAGCCCTTCGCGGGCTAGCGTTGTGTGGCCGCAGAGACCAGGGAGAAGCGACTGTTTATTAAAAACACAGGTCCGTGCGAAGTCGTAAGACGATGTATACGGACTGACGCCTGCCCGGTGCTGGAACGTTAAGGGGACCGCTTAGCTCTTCGGGGCGAAGGTGAGAACTTAAGCGCCAGTAAACGGCGGTGGTAACTATAACCATCCTAAGGTAGCGAAATTCCTTGTCGGGTAAGTTCCGACCTGCACGAATGGCGTAACGACTTCTCCGCTGTCTCAACCACAGGCCCGGCGAAATTGCACTACGAGTAAAGATGCTCGTTACGCGCGGCAGGACGGAAAGACCCCGGGACCTTTACTATAGCTTGGTATTGGTGTTCGGTTCGGCTTGTGTAGGATAGGTGGGAGACTGTGATGTGGTCACGCCAGTGGCTGCGGAGTCGTCGTTGAAATACCACTCTGGTCGTACTGGATGTCTAACCTCGGACCCTGATCGGGTTCAGGGACAGTGCCTGGTGGGTAGTTTAACTGGGGCGGTTGCCTCCCAAAGGGTAACGGAGGCGCCCAAAGGTTCCCTCAGCCTGGTTGGCAATCAGGTGTTGAGTGTAAGTGCACAAGGGAGCTTGACTGTGAGACTGACGGGTCGAGCAGGGACGAAAGTCGGGACTAGTGATCCGGCACTGGCTGGTGGAAGCGGTGTCGCTCAACGGATAAAAGGTACCCCGGGGATAACAGGCTGATCTTGCCCAAGAGTCCATATCGACGGCATGGTTTGGCACCTCGATGTCGGCTCGTCGCATCCTGGGGCTGGAGTAGGTCCCAAGGGTTGGGCTGTTCGCCCATTAAAGCGGCACGCGAGCTGGGTTTAGAACGTCGTGAGACAGTTCGGTCCCTATCCGCCGCGCGCGTAGGATACTTGCGGAAGGCTGTCCCTAGTACGAGAGGACCGGGATGGACGAACCTCTGGTGTGCCAGTTGTACCGCCAGGTGCATGGCTGGTTGGCTACGTTCGGGAGGGATAACCGCTGAAAGCATCTAAGCGGGAAGCCTGTTCCTAGATGAGGTGTCCCACCCCTTTGTGGGTTAAGGCCCCCAGCAGACCACTGGGTTGATAGGCCCGAGATGGAAGCCTGGTAACAGGTGGAGTTGACGGGTACTAATAGGCCGAGGACTTGCTCACGAAGATGCTACGCGTCCACTGTGTGGTTCTGAAGGAACAACTGTTCCCCTTCAGACACCGAAACTCTCCAGGTGGGGGGTGTGCCAGTCCCGACTACGGTCAGGGCACGGCACACCGGTCACCGTGGAGGGTGGGGTGTCCGGGGGTGGGGGTTGTTCGTTCGCTGGTGTGTCGGTGGTCATAGCGGTGGGGAAACGCCCGGTCCCATTCCGAACCCGGAAGCTAAGCCCTCCAGCGCCGATGGTACTGCACCCGTGGGGGTGTGGGAGAGTAGGACGCCGCCGACCTTTACCTGATGAGGGACGGTGTGTACACCCTGGTCGAGCAGAGATGCTCCCGGGTGTGCACACCGTCCCTTTTCTCATGCCCGAAACAGGAATACTTCGGCACCCGCGACGCCGGAACACGGTGGACGACGGTGCGTGCCCAGTGCAGGTCTCAGGGTGCACCCGTCCCGCGAGCCAACTCCGTACCGCCGCGACTCGGCGCCCTCCGCTACGAACGGATTCTCCGAGAAACCTGTGCGGTCGTCCCCCCCCGGCCGCTCGCACGGCCGGGTGGTCCGCGCGCGAGCAGAACGGGCTGATCGCCGCCGTCGCTGATCGCCGCCGTCACGGTGGCACACCGGGAGAGAGCGTCCCTGCTGACCGGTCCGCACGGCGAATGGGGCATCCGCCGTCCGAACCAGCGCCGCCGTCCCGCCGGACCGCTCCCGTCGATCGATCTCGGTGACCCGGCTGCGCTTCGAGGCACGGGTGATCTCGGCGAACGTGTGTCGTTGTCGGGACGTGACGGTCGGCGAATGGAGCAGGCTCTAGCATCAAGGGTGTGGCGAAGGCACGAATACTGATCCTCCAACCCGCGGAGAGCGACCCGCCGGGAATCCTGGCCGAGTGGCTGATCGAGGCGGACGCCGATATCGAGGTGGTACGGGCGGATCGCGAGGCGATCCCGACCCTGGACGACTTTCATGCGTTGATCGTGCTGGGCGGCCCGATGAACGCCGAGGACCTCGTGGCGCATCCCTGGCTCGTCGAGGTGCGGGCCAGGCTGACCGACGGCATCCGACGTCGACTTCCGACGCTCGGCATCTGCCTCGGGGCCCAACTGCTCGCGTCCGTCAGCGGCGGGATGGTGGAACCGGGCGAGGACGGGCCCGAGGTCGGCGCCCGGCTGGTGGCCAAGCGCGACGCCGCCGAACAGGACGCGCTACTGGAGGACCTGCCGCTCACCCCGCTGGTCATGCAGGCACATGGGGACGTGATCACCGAGCTTCCCCCCGGCGCACAACGCCTGGCCGCCTCGCCCAAGTACGAGAACCAGGCGTTCCGCGTCGGCGACCTGGCCTACGGCTTCCAGTTCCACATCGAGACGTCGCCGGAGGTGGTTCGGGCCTGGCTCGCCAACTCGGCGGATCTCGCCGCAGCGTTCCCCGCGGTGCAGTGGGAGCCGGGCCGCTTGGAGGAGGCGCATGAGGAGATCGCGGAGACCTGGCAGCCGGTGATGGCGCGATTCGCCACGATGGCGGGCCAGCAGGCAGGTCTGATCCCCGGCACCCCCGGCCGACGCAGGCTGCCCCTGTTGTAGCGCTCCCCCTGGTGCGCCGCCCTCGGCGGCCGGTCGTGCGTCGTGGCGGTCAGGTCGACCCGCTCCGGGTTCGGGGAGGCGATGATGCCTGGCGGCTGCCGGACGCTGAGCCGAAGCAGGCGCCGTTGCACGGAGGCTTCGCGGCCGCAGCGGCTTCACGTCGGGTCGATGCCTCCCTCGCCGTCGTCCCGACCGCGCGGATCGGCCCAGGTCGATCTCGCTGCTCGCGGGTGTTCATTCCGGCCCGGCGGATTCGTCGCACGAGTCCGCCGAAGACGAAGAAAGGGAGTCTCGATGGCCGACGCCGCCCGTACCAGCACCTCACCGGGGAGATTCGGACTCACCGATCCCCGCGCCGTGGAGACCCTGCGCGAGCTCGGCTGGTGGGGGAACTCGGGCATCGGCGAGGGCGTCGCGGTTCCGTTGCAGGCGTTGTCGGCCAGCGCCGATCCGGATCTCGCACTGCGTGGAGTCGAGCGGCTGTGCGAGGCGCTCGACGACGAATGGCCCGAACTGGACGAGGCGCTGCGCTCCGACGCACGCGTCGCCCAGCGGCTCTTCGGCCTGTTGGGCGCCAGCTCGGCGCTGTCCGATCACCTCATTCTGCGGCCGCAGCGATGGCGGCAGCTCGTGGCGGCAGGCGCCGAGCACAAGGATGTCGAGACGATGACCGTCGAGCTGCTGGCCTCGGTGCGGGCGGTTCCCGACGAGGTGCCGGGTGGATTCCGCGCCGAGACACGCGGCCGGGAGGCCGTGGCAGATCTGCGCACCGCGTACCGCGATCTGTTGTCCGACATCGCGGTGATCGATCTGAGCCAGGGCACGCTGCCCGCGCCGGTCGAACGGTATGAGGAGGTGGCTGCGCAGCTCTCCGACCTGGCCGTCGCGGCCCTGCGTGCCGCGTTGGCGGTCGCGGTCGCGGAGGTCATGCCACCGAGTTCGCCAGAGGTGGCCAGGGGGCGGCTCGCCGTGGTGGCGATGGGCAAATGCGGGGCGGGGGAGCTGAACTACGTCAGCGACGTCGACGTGGTGTTCGTGTCCGCGCCGCCGCCCGCACCGGTCCAGGACACCGGGACGGTGGACGTCGAGGCCGCCTCCGATCCGGTGCCCGAGGGCGTGCTGGACGAGGACGGCCATCTCAGACAGGCCACCGCGCTGGCCGCCGCCGTCATGCGGATCGCGGGGGAGGCCTGCTTCCAGGTCGACGCCGCCCTGCGGCCGGAGGGTCGGGCGGGCGCGCTGGTCCGCACCGTGGACGGCTATCTGGCCTACTACCGGCGCTGGGCCAGGACCTGGGAGTTCCAGGCGCTGTTGAAGGCACGCGAGGTGGCGGGCGACCTCGACCTCGGCGCAGAGTACGTGGCCCTGGTCCAGCCGTTCGTCTGGTCCGCCGCCGAGCGGGACGGATTCGTCGTCGACGTGCAGGCCATGCGCCGTCGGGTCGAGGACCACGTGCCCCAGGAACTGGCCGAGCGGGAACTCAAGCTCGGGCGGGGCGGGCTGCGCGACGTCGAGTTCGCCGTGCAGCTTCTTCAGCTCGTGCACGGCCGCTCCGACGAGCTGCTTCGGACCGCCGCGACGATCGAGACGCTGGCGGAACTGGGCAACGGCGGCTACGTCGGCCGGGCGGACGCCGCCGAACTGGGGGAGTCCTACCGATTCCTCCGGGTGCTCGAGCATCGGCTCCAGTTGCAGCGAATGCTGCGCACCCACGTGTTCCCCGCCACCGACGACGTCGCCGGGCTGCGCAGGCTGGCGAGATCCGCCGGGCTGCGGACCGACGGCCGACGGGATGCGGGCCGCATCCTGCTCGACGAGTTCCGCCGACACGGCGGTCGGGTGCGCCGACTGCACGAGAAGCTCTTCTACCGGCCCCTGCTGGAGGCTGTCGCAGGCGTCCCGGCCGACGCGCTGCGGCTGACGGCGAAGTCGGCAACGGACCGGCTCGCCGCCCTGGGCTTCACCTCGCCGGAGGGGGCGCTGCGGCACATTCGCGCGCTGACGTCGGGGGTGTCTCGACGCGCGGCCATCCAGCAGGCGCTGCTGCCGATGCTGCTCGACCTCTTCGCCGACACCCCGGACCCGGATCACGCGCTGCTGGCCTACCGGCAGGTGTCGGAGGCGTTGACCGACACGCCGTGGTACCTGCGAGTGCTACGGGATCAGGCCGCGGTGGCGGAGCGGCTGGCACTGCTGCTGGGCTGCTCGCGGCTGGTTCCTGACCTGTTGGTCCGCGCGCCGGAGGTGCTCCGACTTCTCGGCGACACCTCGGGCCTGGTCGACCGGGACCCGGAACAGGTGGCGGTCTCGCTGGCCAGCGCCGTCGCACGTCATGAGGACCCGACCCAGGCCGTCATCGCCGCGCGCTCACTGCGCAGGCACGAGCTGCTGCGGGTGGCCTGCGCGGATCTGCTCGGGCTGATGGACCTCTCCGAGGTGTGTCGGGCGTTGTCGCGGGTGTGGGCCGCCGTGCTGGACGCCTCGCTCGGCGCGGCGATCCGGTCGGTGCTGCGCCCGGTCGACGGCGAGGAGCCGCGCCGCAGGCCCGCCAGGATCGCGTTGATCGGGATGGGCAGGCTCGGCGGCGACGAGCTGGGCTACGGCTCCGACGCCGACGTCTTGGTGGTCTGCGAACCGCTCCCGGCTGCGGGCGACTCCGCCGTCGCGGACGCCACGGCGGACGCGGCGGCGATCCGCTACGCGACCTCGGTCGCCGAGCTGCTGACCAGACTGCTGAACAAGCCGAGCGTCGATCCGCCGCTCCAGGTCGACACCGAGCTGCGCCCGGAGGGCCGCAGCGGACCGCTGGTGCGGACCCTGGAGTCCTACCGGACCTATTACCGGCAGTGGGCTCAGCCCTGGGAGGCGCAGGCGCTGCTGCGGGCCAGGCCGATCGCGGGCGACGCCGATCTCGGACGCCGGTTCATCGAGATGATCGATCCCCTCCGGTATCCCGACGGCGGGCTCGGCGAGAACGATCAGCGGGAGATCAGACGCATCAAGGCACGGGTCGAGACCGAGCGGCTGCCGCGCGGCGCCGATCCGACGACGAACACGAAGCTGGGCCGGGGCGGACTCTCCGACGTCGAGTGGACGGTGCAGCTGCTCCAACTCGCCCACGCACACCAGGTCCCCGGCCTGCGGACCACCTCGACGCTGGGGGCCTTGGACGCGGCGGCGGCGGCGGGCCTGCTGACCGAGCGGGATGCCGAGCGACTTCGGGCCGGGTGGCGGATGGCGTCGCGGACCCGCAACGCGACCACGCTGGTCCGGGGCAAGCCGTCCGATCAGCTGCCCGGCTCCGGCCACGAGCTGGCCTCGGTGGCGCGGGTGATGGGGCTGGACGCCTCCGGCGAACCAGGTGAGTTCGTCGACGAGTATCGCCGGATCACTCGGCGGGCGCGGGCGATCGTGGATCGGGTCTTCTACGGGGAATGAGTCGGGCGAGTTCGTGCCCGGTTCGGTCAGAGCCTGCGCCGGGGCGACCGGCGCCGCCTGCCCTTCTTCGTCGGTGCCGCCGCCTTCGGTGCCGCCGCCGTCGGTCGGCCGTTGCCGTCGGGCGTCGTGCCCGTCGACTCGACGCCCCCCGATGTCGAGCCGTTGGAGGTGCCGGGCTGCACGCCGCGAAGCTCGGCCAGCTGCGTACGCAGGATTCGAAGTTCGGCCATCACCAGGTTGTGCTGTGCGGCCTCGATGTCCTGGTCTTCCTTCCAGCGCTCTGCGGAGAGCTGGACCTCCATCGTGCTCACCAGCACTGCCAGCAGCAGGTTCAGCACGATGAACGAGGTCACCACGATGTAACCGACGAAGAAGACCCAGGCCGCCGGATGGACCGCCATCACCGGGTCGGCGATGTCCTGCCACCCCTCCAGGGTCATCACCTCGAACAGCGTGAAGAGCGAGCTGCCGAGGTCGCCGAAGTGCTCCGGGGCGGCGTCTCGGAAGAGCTGGACGCCGACGACGGCGCCGGTGTAGAGCACGAGCAGTAACAGCGCGAGGATCGACAGCAGCCCTGGGATCGCGCTCAATAACGCGCCGACGACGCGACGCATGCTGGGGACCTGGGAGATCAGTCGCAACGCCCGCATGATGCGCAGGGCGCGCAGTACGGCGAAACCTTCGGTGGCGGGTACCAGCGCGATACTGACCACCACGATGTCGAACCAGTTCCACGGGTCGCGGAAGAAGTCGAGACGGTAGGCGTAGAGCCGAGCGGTCAGCTCGACGACGAAGATGCCGAGCGCGATCATGTCGATGGTGTGGATCAGCGTCCCGTACCCGGCCATCAGGCTCGGCGAAGTCTCCAGTCCGAGGCCGATCGCGTTGACCACGATGACCCCGACGATGAATCTGGTGAACCACGGGGAGTCGACGACGGCACGGACACGGTCTCGATTGGTCACGAATGCTCCACGGATGGTGACGATCAGATCGTGATCAGACTATCCAGCGTCACCCCCGGGATCGATTGCTTTCACGGGAGGCTGTGGATCGATCCGGAGCGGCCTGCGACGCTGCTCAGCTTCGGGACGACCGGGTGATCGGGCGGAGCAACAGCCGCAGTCGGAGTGGCCGGATCAGGCTGCGGGCTCCGGCAGCCTGTCGGGCTTCTCGTGGGACGGCAGGGCGGCGTCCGCTCGCGCTCCGTGTTGCGCGGCCTCGGCGCGGCCTGCGGTCGGATCGACCTGATCGATGCCGTCGGCCGGGCCGCCGGTCTGCCGGGGGAGGGCGGCCTGCACCTCGGCCAGTTTGTCGTACAGCATCCGCAGCTCGTCCATCACGCGCGCGTGCTGCACGGCCTCGATGCTCTGGTCCTCCTCCCAGCGTTCGGCCGAGAGCTGGTTCTCCATGGTGCTCACCAGGACCGCGATCAACAGGTTCAGCACGATGAACGAGGTCACCACGATGTAGCCGATGAAGAAGATCCAGGCCGCCGGGTAGACGGCCATTACCTCCTCCGCGATCCCCTGCCAGCCTTCCATCGTCATGACCGCGAACAGGGTGAACAGCGAGGTCGTGAGATCGCCGAACAGCTCGGGCGCCGCGCCCCGGAAGAGCTGGACGCCCACGACGGCGCTCGTGTAGAGCACGAGGAGCAGCAGACCAAGGATCGAGAGCAGGCCCGGGATGGCGCTCAGCAGCGCGGTCACGACCCGCCGCATGCTGGGAACCTGCGAGATCAGCCGCAACGCCCGCATGATGCGCAGCGCCCGCAGCACGGCGAAGGTCTCGCCCGCCGGGACCAGTGCGACCCCGACCACCACCATGTCGAACCAGTTCCACGGGTCGCGGAAGAAACGGAGTCGGTAGGCGTAGAACTTGGCGGCCAGCTCGACGACGAAGATGCCGATCGCGGTGAGGTCGACGGTGTGGATCAGAGTGCCGTACTCGGCCATCAGCCCCGGCGAGGTCTCCAGGCCGAGGCCGACCGTGTTGACGACGATGACCCCGATGATGAACCTGTTGAACCACCGCGCGTCGACGACGGCGCGGACCCGCTCTCGGCTGGTCACGAATTCTCCACAAGATGGTGACGATCAGATACCCATCAGCCTATCGAGATCCAGATGAGAACGATCTTTCTCGATCGTGCGAGTCGTGAGATGACTCCGTGTTCAGCTCAGGGCAGAACGCGGGCCCGTGCGGTGCCGAGGATCGCGGCTGACTCCGGGCTGCCGCGTGGCTCCGCCTGCCGGGTGACGAGTCCCCCCGCGCGGCCCGGCTCGAGGCTGGGGCGAAGTGCCCGGCCGTGCCGCCGTGGCGGTCCGAGGTGCGAGGGGCAGGCCGCGGGCGCCTGCCGGCCCGCCGTCGGGGCAGGGCCTGCCGGATCATCCGCCGCTGCGGCCGGGCGGGCCGGGTTCGATGGCGAGCAGCCGCAACGCGTCGAGCCACGCGACCATGCCGGTCGGCACACCGAGCCGCGGCCGCCACAGGCCGTTCCGTGTGCGGACGGCGGCGGGGAGCCGGGGCCTGGAGACACGACGAGAGCGGCGGCTGAGGGGATGCCTCAGCCGCCGCTCTCCTGACGCGCTCGACCGTTGGTCCGGCTCACGACCCGGGTACGGCCGGGAGTCGGTCGCCGGCCACGAGAACCCTGGCCGGGACCGCGCCTCGATCACACGTCGTAGTACAGCGCGAACTCGTGCGGGTGCGGGCGAAGTCTGATCGGGTCGATCTCGTTCTCGCGCTTGAGCTTGATCCAGGTCTCGATCAGGTCGGGGGTGAACACGCCGCCCTCGAGCAGGTAGTCGTGGTCGCTCTCGAGCTTGTCGATGACGGCGGGCAGCGTGCTGGGCACCTGCGGGACGCCCTTGGCCTCCTCCGGCGGAAGCTCGTAGAGGTCCTTGTCCACGGGCGCGACCGGCTCGATCTTGTTCTTGATCCCGTCGAGGCCCGCCATCATCTGCGCGGCGAACGACAGGTACGGGTTGCCCGACGCGTCGGGGCAGCGGAACTCGACGCGCTTGGCCTTCGGGTTGCTGCCGGTGATCGGAATCCTGATGCACGCGGAGCGGTTGCGCTGCGAGTACACGAGGTTGACCGGGGCCTCGTAACCGGGAACGAGCCGGTGGTAGGAGTTCACCGTGGGATTGGTGAACGCCAGCAGGCTCGGCGCGTGGTGCAGCAGACCGCCGATGTAGTAGCGGGCGGTGTCGGACAGGCCGCCGTAGCCGGACTCGTCGTAGAACAGCGGCTTGCCCGCGTTCCACAGCGACTGGTGGGTGTGCATGCCCGAGCCGTTGTCGCCGAACAGCGGCTTGGGCATGAAGGTCGCGGTGCGACCGGCCTGCCATGCCGTGTTCTTGACGATGTACTTGAAGAGCTGGAGGTCGTCCGCGGAGTGCAGCAGCGTGTTGAACTTGTAGTTGATCTCGGACTGCCCGGCGGTGCCGACCTCGTGGTGGGCGCGCTCGACGGTGAAGCCCGACTCGATCAGGTTCAACGTGATCCGGTCGCGCAGGTCACCGAAGTGGTCGGTCGGCGCGACGGGGAAGTAGCCGCCCTTGTAGCGGACCTTGTAGCCCTTGTTGCCGCCCGGCTCGTCCTCGCCGCTGTTCCACCAGCCCGCCTCGGAGTCGATCTCGTAGAACGACGAGTTCGCGGTGGTGTCGAAACGGACCGAGTCGAACAGGTAGAACTCGGCCTCCGCACCGAAGAACGCCTGGTCGGCGACTCCGGAGGATGCCAGGTACTCCTCGGCCTTACGTGCGACGTTGCGCGGGTCGCGGCTGTAGGGCTCGCGGGTCAGCGGGTCGTGCACGAAGAAGTTGATGTTCAGGGTCTTCTCGGCCCGGAACAGATCAAGCCGCGCGGTGTAGGGGTCGGGCAGCAGCAGCATGTCCGACTCGTGAATCGACTGGAAGCCGCGTACCGAGGAACCGTCGAAGGCGAACCCCTCGGTGAACGCGTCGGCGTCGAGGGTCGCGGCCGGGACGGTGAAGTGCTGCATGATTCCCGGCAGATCACAGAACCGGATATCGACGAACTTCACGTCCTCATCGGCGATGAACCGCAGGACCTCATCGGCATTGCTGAACACCCTTAACGGCTCCTTCGTCAGATCGGGACCATGGGGCGGCTACCGGCCACTCGGGCAGCGAAGACCCTGCCCGGTCGGGCAGTGCCGTCCCTCCCACCGGTCTAATGCCACCGGCTCACGGCGAAGCTAGGTGGCCCGTGTTGCCCACTCATCAACCGGATGTTTCGACCACGTTAACTGGCCTGCGGGTTCGCCGAGCGGCACGACCCGCCGTGATCGCCTTCACCAGGCGGTTTACTCTGGACTGGTGAACAGGCTGACCGGATCCTGGCTGACCGGACCATCCTCGGCGCTGCCGCCGGGGGAACGACCGGAGCAGGTCCGGCAGGACTGGCGCGGCCAACGCCTCGGGCTGCCCGAGCACGGACCCGACTCGGTCGCCGGTAAGGGGAGCCGGGCCGTCGCCCTGCTGGTCGACCTGCTGCTGTCCGCGCTGATCGCAGGCCTGTTCACCGCGCCGGAACTGCCGAGGAACTGGAGCCTGCTCGTCTGGGCGCTGCTGACCATCCTGCCGGTGGCCACCGTGGGCTTCACCCCCGGGATGGCCCTGCTGGGCATTCGCGTCGCGAGGGTCGGCGACATTCCCGCCGTCGGTCCGCTGCGCGCCATGGCGCGCACCGCGCTCATCTTCTTCATCGTGCCCGCGCTGATCTGGGACGCCGACTCCCGAGGGCTGCACGACAAGGCCGCCGGGACCGTGGTCGTCCGATCGCGATGAGCGTCGCCGCGCCCATCCGCCGACGGTCGTCGAACTCCACGGCCGAGGAGTGCGGCCGGTCGTCATCGGGACTGAGGCCTGCGCCGCCCGTCGGCCCGCGCCGACGGCCTCGACCGTCTGATCCGGCATGCCTCGGGGCGGCGCCGTGGGCGGGTGGTGAACCGGTGAAACGGGATCGGACGGGCCGCATGCCGTCGTGGGCAGCCACCGCGATCGCACGGCCGGTTCCGGACGACGTCTGACGGGCCCGTCTGATGCGGTACCGCCCCTGACACATCGGGGGGCCAGTCGGCAGGCACGTCAGGCACGAAAGGGCAGTCTGCCGGTTCTCGTGCGCGGCCGCCCCGCGAACCGGCCGCCCCGCGAACGGAAGGCCTGCCGAGCCGATCCGAACCATTGAAGGCGGAATCGGTCGCAGCGCGGCACGCCCTCGATCCGCTGCCGAACTCCCCGAGCGCTCGAGGCCGAGACGACGAACGGGCCGCCGAGAGGCGGCCCGTTCGGTCTGACGTGGTGACGGCCCTGACTGGACACCAGCGTCGGCGGCGGTGCGGATTCGGCGTGGGTCAGCGACGGCGCACGGTGCGCTGCATGCTGCGCATCTTCGAGCCCTGCGGCATCGGGCCCTTGGGCAG
The DNA here is from genome assembly GCF_001941625.1 of Actinoalloteichus fjordicus. Lineage (NCBI taxonomy): Bacteria > Bacillati > Actinomycetota > Actinomycetes > Pseudonocardiales > Pseudonocardiaceae > Actinoalloteichus > Actinoalloteichus fjordicus. Next base: position 5,923,160 of record NZ_CP016076.1, on the reverse strand, counting down.
CGGCACGCCCTTGCTGGCCAGCGCGGCCAGCCGGGTCTCGATGACGTCCATCTGGGCCACCGTGATGTTGCGGGGCAGTTTCGCCAGGTGAGCCTGGATCTTGGAGAGCGGCACCTGCTTCTCGTCGTTCCCGACGATCACGTCATAGATCGGGGTGTCGCCGACGACGCGGGCGATGCGCTTCTTCTCCTGGCCGAGCAGGTTCTTGACCCGGTGCGGGGCGCCCTCACCGACCAGGATGATGCCCGGCCTCCCGATCACCCGGTGCACGGCGTCGAGATGGGCCGTCCCGGCGACGGCGTTGGTCACTCGCCACCGGCCGCGCAGGTTCTCCAGCGCCCAGCCTGCCGCGCCCGGCTGACCGTCGGCCTTGCGATACACGTTGCGCTGCACGCGGCGACCGAAGATGACCACGGCGGCCAGCAGACCGAAGGCGATGCCGACCGGCAGGAAGACCCACTGGAGTCCCCAGATGAAGCCGAGGCCGAAGATCGCCCCGGCGACCACGAGTAGCGCGCCGACCATCCACGGGATGAGTCCGCGATCCTCGCGGCGCTGCATCTTGAACGCCTCGAAGATCTGCTTGCGACGCTCTCGGGAAGCCTGGCGTCGCTGCTTCGCCGCTTCCTTGGCGGCAGCTTTATCCAGCTTAGGGGCCATGGCCCTAGGATACGGCCGACGTCGTGACCGGTGGGCGGCCGGTCCGCCCACCGCCGTGACCGTCATCGGACGGTCACGAAGGGTGAGCGGATCCGGTCGCCTGAGCGTCTCTTCTGGGCGGCTCCCGCAGGCCGGGACCCGCTCTCGTGCCTGCTCAGCGGGCCAGCAGCGCGGCGGCCTCCTGAGCGGCAGGCTGCTCGTCGGCCAGGTGCAGCAGGTTCTCAGGCAGTGCCTCGCCCCGGTGCGCCTTCGTCCGGGCGAACAGCCTGCCCGCGCGGTACGACGAACGCACCAGCGGGCCCGCCATGACGCCTGCGAAGCCGATCTCCTCGGCCGCCTGCTGGTGGGAGACGAACTCCTCGGGCTTCACCCAGCGGTCCACCGGGTGGTGTCGAGTGCTCGGCCGCAGGTACTGAGTGATGGTCAGGATCTCGCAGCCTGCCTCGTGGAGGTCGCGCATCGTGGCCACCACCTCGGCGGGCTCCTCGCCCATCCCGAGGATCAGGTTCGACTTGGTGACCAGGCCCGCCGCACGGGCGGCCGTGATGACCTCGAGCGAACGGTCGTAGCGGAAGGCGGGGCGCATCCGTCGGAAGACGCTCGGCACGGTCTCCAGATTGTGCGCCAGCACCTCCGGCCTGCTGCTGAAGACCTCGGCGAGCTGGTCGGGATCGGCGTTGAAGTCCGGGATCAGCAGTTCGACGCCGGTTCCGGGGTTGAGCCGGTGGATCTCCCGGACCGTCTCGGCGTAGAGCCAGGCGCCGCCGTCGTCGAGGTCGTCCCGGGCGACGCCGGTGACCGTGGAGTACCGCAGGCCCATGGCCTGGACCGACTCCGCCACCTTGCGCGGCTCGGCACGATCGAGGGCATCCGGCTTGCCGGTGTCGATCTGACAGAAGTCGCATCGACGGGTGCACTGCCCGCCGCCGATGAGGAACGTCGCCTCACGGTCTTCCCAGCACTCGTAGATGTTGGGACAGCCCGCCTCCTCGCAGACCGTGTGCAGTCCCTCGCGGCGCACCAGGCTCTTGAGTTCGCGGAACTCCGGGCCCATGCGCGCGCGGGTCTTGATCCAGGATGGCTTCTTCTCTATGGGCGTCTGGCTGTTGCGAACTTCCAGACGCAGCAGCTTCCGTCCCTCCGGTACGACCGTCACGCGGCCCAGCCTACGCCGCCGTTTCCCGTGGTGGCGGCGGCGTAGGCGCCCGGACTCGTGGTCGCCGAGGCATCGGGAGGCCTGCGGGAAGCGACGGTCATCGTCGTCCCAGCGCACCGGTGTTCTCGCGGCTTGTCTGTGATCCCTGCCGTCGGAGTCGCGCGGGGCAGTCGCGGCGATCTGCGGCTGCGTCGTCGGTCCTCATGACTCCGTCGCGGCTTCCTCCGGTCGCCGTGCGGCTTCGTCCACGCCGATCCCCGTTCCCGACGGAGCGGGACCGAAGGCAGGCCCTCAGACGGGGTCGGGGGTTACCGAGGTCAGTTCGGCGGTGATCTCCCAGAGCCTGCGGGCATCCGAGATGCTCTGCGCCTCGGCGGAGGTCGCCACCCGCTTGGGCCCGCCACGCAGCTCGCCAAGGCCGTCGGGACCGAAGTAGTCCCCGCCACGGACGTCGGCCATGGTGGCCGCGTAGAGCAGCGGGAGGGCGCCCTGCTCCGGCGACTGTCCGGTCGTCTTACTGAAGAGGTTCGCCGCCTTCTCGATGAAGTCCGAGGCACGCATCCTGGCGGAGTTGGCCGCCAGCTCGGTGTCGACGATGCCCGGATGCGCGGCGACGCTGAGCACGTCGGCGCCGTCGGTGCGAAGTCTGCGGTCGAGTTCGAACATGAAGAGCAGGTTCGCGATCTTCGACTGGCTGTAGGCCTGGCCGGAGTTGTATCTGCGCTGATCGAAGTTCGGGTCGTCCAGGTCCAGCCCGCGTCCCTTGTGGGTGAAGCTCGACACGGTGACGACCCGTGCTCCCGGTCGCTGTCGGAGTCGGGGCATCAGCAGCCAGGTGAGGGCGGCGTGTCCGAGATGGTTGGTGGCGAACTGCAGTTCGAAGCCCTCTGCGGTGCGCTTGAGGGGAGTGGCCATCACCCCCGCGTTGTTGATCAGCAGGTCCAGGCCCTCCGGGGCGCGTTCGCCGACCTCGGCGGCCGCCCGACGTACCGAGGCGAGGTCGGCGAGGTCGAGCTCGAGCAGCTCGGCCCGGCCGCCTACCGACGTGATCTTCTCCACGACGGCAGTACCGCGCTCGACCGACCGCGCCGCCACCAGCACCCTGGCGTTGCGCGAGGCCAGCGCCACCGCGCAGGCTCGGCCGATGCCGGAGTTGGCGCCGGTGATCAACGCGACTCGGTCTGACTGATCTGGAATATCCGTGATGGTCCACTTCGCCATGAGGACATCAATACCCGCTTCGGCTCGGCAGAGCGACACCGACCCCGAACGGCCCTGCACGGTGGGACAGGCGGTCGGGCGGTCGGGTCGTAGCCTGGGGAGCGTGACTGACAGCCTCACTCTCCGTATCTTCACCGAGCCCCAGCAGGGTGCCTCCTACGACGACCTGCTCCGGCTCGCTCGGCATGCCGAGGAGACCGGCTACGACGCCTTCTTCCGCTCCGACCACTACCTCTCGATGGGCGACGGCAGCGGCTTGCCGGGCCCCACCGACGCCTGGGTGACCCTGGGGGCTCTGGCACGGGAGACCGCCACGATCCGGCTGGGCACGCTGGTGACCGCCGCGACCTTCCGGTACCCCGGCCCGCTGGCCGTCGCGGTCGCCCAGGTCGACCAGATGTCGGGTGGTCGAGTCGAGTTCGGGCTCGGCACCGGCTGGTTCGCCCGCGAGCACACCGCCTACGGCATCCCGTTCCCGCCGATCGGGGAGCGCTTCGACCTGTTCACCGAGCAGCTGGAGGTCATCACCGGGCTCTGGGCGACCGAGGAGGGCGAGACCTTCTCCTACGACGGAACGCACTACCGGCTCGTCGACTCGCCCGCGCTGCCCAAGCCGGTGCAGCGGCCGGGGCCGCCGGTGGTGATCGGCGGCAGCGGCAAGAAGCGGACTCCGAGGCTGGCCGCGAGGTTCGCCGACGAGTTCAACCTGCCCTTCGTCGACGCCGACACGGCTGCGGCCCAGTTCGACCGGGTCAGGGCCGCCGCCGTCGACGTGGGCCGGGACCCCGGTGAGATCCGGTGGTCTGCCGCCCAGGTGTTGTGCGTCGGGCGGGATGACGCCGAGCTCGTCCGGCGGGCCGAGGCGATCGACCGGAAGCCCGCCGAGCTGCGCGAGAACGGCCTCGCGGGCTCGCCCGCCGAGGTGGTCGACAAGCTCGGCCGCTGGCGGGAGCGCGGCGGCATCGACCGGATGTACCTCCAGGTCCTGGACGTGACCGACCTGGAGCACATCGAGCTGGTCGCCGCCGAGGTCGTCCCGCAGCTCGGCTGACCCGGGCGGGCCGACGTCTGCCCGCCGGCGGGTGGTCGGAGAGCGCGCGCAGGCCGGATGCGCCGTCCACCGCCGGCTGCGGCAGGCTCGCGCCCGGCTGTCTGTCCGGCGGGCCGGCGAGCCGAGGCCTGTGCCGGAGCCGTCCCGCCCGCGGTGACCCCCGGCGAGGCGAACTCCCGGACGGTCTTCAACAGCGCCCGGCCGGGGTCAGCCTCGCGGCACCAGGCTGGGGGCCAGGGCGAAGGTGGCCGGATCGAGCACCGGCTCGGTTCCGCCTGCCCTGGCGTCGCGTTCGCTGATCGGCAGGATGCCCTCGATCGCGTCCAACACCGCCTGCTCGGCCAACGGCAGGACCTCGGCCACGGTCACCGGTCGATCCAGCTCCTGGCTCAACGAGGTCACCCCGGCGTCGCGAATGCCGCAGGGCACGATCCGATCGAAGGCCGCCAAATCGGCGTCGCAGTTGATCTCGAAGCCGTGCATGGTGACGCCGCGCTGCACCCGGATGCCGATGGCCGCGATCTTGCGCTCGATCCCGCGATCGTCGGCGGGCAGCCAGACGCCGCTGCGTCCCTCCACCCGGCCGGTGTGGACGCCGAGCTGGTCGCACACGCTGATCAGCGCCTGTTCCAGCCTGCGCACGTAGTCGACGACGTCGATCGGGTCCCGCAGCGCGATCAGCGGATAACCGACGAGCTGACCCGGCCCGTGCCAGGTGATCTTCCCGCCCCGGTCGACGTCGACCACCGGGGTGCCGTCCGAGGGGCGGTCCTCCTGCTGGGTCCGCTTGCCCGCCGTGTAGACCGAGGGATGTTCCAGGAGCAGCAGCGAGTCCGGACCCTGTCCGTCGGCACGGGCGGCGGCGAGCTCTCGCTGCCGGTCCCAGGCCTGCACATAGTCGATACGGCCGATCCGCTCGACGAGCACGGGTTCCGCGCTCGCCCGGCAGGACGCGCTGCGCGCCGATGCGTTCGTCTGAGGCACGAGCACGACCCTACGCCCGCAGGCGCTGGTCTCATCCGCCGACGGTGGCGGGCAGGCAGGAGTCGACGGTCGGATGCGCGAACTGGAAGCCGTGACGGGCCAGCTCGCGGGGGACCGCTCGCTGTCCGGTGAGGATCATCTCGTCGGCGGCGCCGCCCACCACCGCCCGCAGCGCGAAGCCGGGAACCACCCAGGGTGCGGGCCTGCCCACGGCGGTGGCCAGCGCCCTGGTGAAGTCGTCATTGGTCACCGGAGCGGGTGCGGTGAGGTTGACCGGGCCGGAGATCGACTCGTTCTCGATCAGGAAGCACAGCGCGGCGACGTGGTCTTCCAGGGAGATCCAGGACATGTACTGCCTGCCGCTGCCCAGTCTGCCGCCGAGCATGGCCGAGAAGAGCGGGCGCAGCCTGCCCAGCAGGCCGCCGGAGCGCGCGAGCACGATGCCGCTCCTGGCGATCACGAGCCTGCCGCCCGAGGCGGTGGCCCCGGCGGCGGCGTCCTCCCAGTCCACGCACAGCCCGGCCACGAAGCCTGCGCCTGCCGGGGCGCCCTCGTCGACGGCGCGGTCTCCGGTGTCGCCGTAATAGCCGACGGCCGAGCCGTTGACCAGCACCGGGACTCCCGCGTCCGCGACGGCGCCCGCGAGCACCTCGCTGGGAACGAGCCTGCTGTCGCGGATGATCTGCTGGCGGCCGTCACTCCATCGGCGATCCAGGATGCCCACGCCGCACAGGTTGATCACCGCGTCCGCACCGTCGAGCGCACCCGGCTCGATGACGCCGGACGGCGGGTCCCAGCTCCGCTCGTCCGGTGCGGCGGCGGCCCGGCGGACCAGCCGGACGACCTCGTGGCCGCGCCGCCGAAGCAGTGCGACACAGGCGGTGCCGATCAGTCCCGAGGAGCCCGCGATCACGATGCGCATGGCGTGATCGTCGCCGATCGGCATCCAGAATGCGAGTTCTCTCCCGGTATCGGGCGGGTGCACCACGGGAGTCGGTCTGCCACTGGGCGTGCAGACCGGCTTGCGGCCGGGCCCGCTCGATCGGCGGCTCCTGATCGACCGCAGTGGGGGACTGTCGGGCAGTCGACCTGCGGGTTCGTCGTCCGATGATCGACCTCTTCCGGCGGGCGGGCGGGCGGCCGGACGCCGCCGACCATCGGCCGATTCGGGGGCGAGACGCGATCAGGCCCCCGAACCAGAACGGTTCGGGGGCCTGACGTGATCGGGTGTCACCCGGCAAGCCGGGTCGGCGGATCTAGAGACCCAGATCGGCCTCGAAGGCGCCCTCTTCCAGCCGCTGCTTCATGGTGGAGAGGAACCGGGCCGCGTCCGCGCCGTCGACGAGTCGGTGGTCGTAGGACAGGGCCAGGTAGACCATCGAGCGGATGGCGATGGTGTCGCCGCCCGCCTCGTCGCTGACCACGACCGGGCGCTTCACCACGCTGCCGACGCCGAGGATGCCGACCTGCGGCTGGAACACGATCGGCGTGTCGAACAGGGCGCCCCGGCTGCCGGTGTTGGTCAGGCTGAACGTGCCGCCGCTCAGCTCGTCCGGGGTGATCTTGTTCGCCCTGGTGCGCTCGGCGAGATCGGTGATCTTGCGGGCCAGGCCGCCGAGGTTCAGGTCACCCGCGTTGTGGATGACCGGCACGAGGAGGCCTCGGTCGGTGTCCACCGCGACGACCAGGTGCTCGGCACCGTGGTAGGTGATCTCCTTGGCCTGCTCGTTCACCGAGGCGTTGAGCTTCGGGTGCTGCTTGAGCGCCTCGACGGTGGCCTTGGCGAAGAACGGCAGGAAGGAGAGCTTGACGCCTTCCCGCTCCTGGAACGCCTTCTTGGCCCGGTCGCGCAGGCGGGCGATCTTCGTGACGTCGACCTCGACGACCGTGGTGAGCTGCGCCGAGACCTGGAGCGACTCGACCATCCGCTGGGCGATGACCTGGCGGAGCCTGCTCATCTTCTCGGTCTTGCCGCGCAGTGCGACGGCCTCCGCACTGGGCCCGCCTGCCGGGGCGGCGGCCGGGGCCTGTGTCGGGGCGGCGGGCGCGGGAGCCTTGGCCGCCTCCACTGCGGCGAGGACGTCCTGCTTGCGGATCCGACCGCCGACGCCGGTACCGGTCAGCGTCGCCAGGTCGATGCCGTGCTCGGTGGCGAGCTTGCGCACCAGCGGGGTCACGTACGGCGCGGCGTCGTTCCCGGTCGCCGGGGCCGCTGCCGGGGCGGCAGGGGGCGTGGGCGCCGGGGCAGCGGGTGCCGCCTGCTGGGCCGGGGCCGGGGGAGCTGCCGGGGGCTGCTCGGCGGGCTTCGGCTGCTCGGCCGGGGCAGGCGCCGCAGGCTCGGGCTCGGCGGCCGGGGCGGGTGCTGCGGGTGCAGCCGCGCCTGCCGCGCCGACGACGGCGAGCTGCGCGCCGACCTCGACGGTCTCGTCCTCTTGGACGGAGATCTCCAGCAGCGTGCCTGCCACCGGCGAGGGGATCTCGGTGTCGACCTTGTCGGTGGACACCTCCAGCAGCGGCTCGTCGACGGCGATGGAGTCGCCGACCTGCTTCAGCCAGCGAGTCACGGTGCCCTCGGTGACGCTCTCGCCGAGCGCGGGCATCGGCACGGACGTGCCCTCGCCACCACCCTGCGGCGCGGCGGGCTCGGACTGCTGCGGGGCCGGGGCCTCCTGCTCGGCGGCAGCCGGGGCCTGCGTCTCCTGGGCGGGGGGTTCGGGTGCGGACTCCGCAGGTGCGGACGGAGCGTCCGCGCCGCCGGAGCCGTCGTCGATGACGGCCAGCTCGGCGCCGACGTCGACGGTCTCGTCCTCCGGGGCGACGATGCGCTGCAGGATGCCTGCCGCCGGGGAGGGGATCTCGGTGTCGACCTTGTCGGTGGACACCTCCAGCAACGGCTCGTCGACCTCGACGCGGTCGCCTTCCTGCTTGAGCCACCGGGTGACGGTGCCCTCGGTGACGCTCTCGCCGAGTGCGGGCATCTGGACGGAGAAGGCCATGTTTCGCTGACTCCTCGAACTAGTCGCTCGTTGGGGATGTTCCTCGCGCCGGCATCAGGCGTGGGCGTGCAGGGGTTTGCCGGCCAGGGCGAGGTGCGCCTCGCCGAGGGCTTCGTTCTGGGTGGGGTGTGCGTGGATCAGGGGGGCGACGTCCTCGGCATGGGCCTCCCAGTTGTAGATCAACTGCGCCTCGCCGATCAGCTCGCCGACGCGGGCTCCGACGAGGTGGACGCCGACGACCGGGCCGTCCTCTCCCTTGGCGCCCGCCTTGACCAGCTTCACCGCACCCGAGGTCTTGAGGATCTGGCTCTTGCCGTTGCCGCCGAGGTCGTATACGAGGGTCTGCACCGCGCCGTACTTCTCGGCCGCCGCCGCCTCGGTCAAGCCCACGGAGGCGACCTCCGGCTCGCAGTAGGTGACGCGGGGGATGCCCGTCTCGTCGATCGGCGTCGGGTCCAGCCCGGCGATCTGCTCGGCGACGAAGATGCCCTGCTGGAAGCCTCGATGGGCCAGTTGCAGGCCGGGGACGATGTCGCCCACCGCGTAGACGTTCGGCAGGTTGGTCCGCAGCAGGTCGTCGGTCTGGACGAAGCCCCGATCCATCGCCACGCCCGCCTCCTCGTAGCCGACGCCCGAGGTGCTGGGCCCCCGTCCGACGGCGACGAGCAGCAGGTCGGCGTCGAGCTGCTCGCCCGATTCCAGGCTCACCGACACACCGGCGTCGTTCTGGGTGACGCCGCTGAAGCGGACCCCGGTCTTGTACGCGATGCCCCGCTTGCGGAACGCGCGCTCGAGCTGCTTGGACAGGAACTCGTCCTCGGCGGGGACGAGCCTGGGCAGCGCCTCGACGATCGTGACCTCCGCGCCGAAGGAGCGCCACACGCTGGCGAACTCCACGCCGATGACGCCGCCGCCGAGCACCACGACCCGGTCCGGGACGTAGTCCAGTTCCAGCGCCTGGTCACTGGTGATGACGCGGCCGCCCAGCTCGAGACCGGGCAGGCTCTTGGCGTACGAGCCGGTGGCCAGCACCACGTTCCTGCCGGTGTGGCGGATGCCGTCCACCTCGACGGAGTTCGGACCGACGAAGGTGCCCTCGCCCTCGACCACGGTGATCTTCTTCGACTTGATCATGCCCTGGAGACCCTTGTAGAGCCTGCTCACCACGCCGTCGCGGTAGGCGTTGACGCCGGTCATGTCGATGCCCTCCAGGGAGGTCTTGACGCCGAAGGCGTCTCCTCCCCTGGCAGAGTCGGCGATCTCCGCGGCGTGCAGCAGCGCCTTGGTCGGGATGCAGCCTCGGTGCAGGCAGGTGCCGCCCAGCTTGTCCTTCTCGATCAGAACGACGGACAGGCCCAGCTCAGCCGCGCGCAGCGCGCACGCGTAACCGCCGGAGCCGCCACCGAGGATCACGATGTCGGCGGAGGTGTCAGCCACGGGATCTCCTTGCGAACGCATCGACAGGGTGGTCGCGTATATATCGGATGCAGCGCCGGTCGTCGCTGGTACCCGACGCCATCTTGTCACCACGCCGGGCGTGTCGGCGACGCGGCCTCGACCGGCCCTGTTCGGCCGCCGTGTCGGATGCCCGTGCCGGATGCCGCCGATGCCCTCGGCAGGCGGCGGCATCCCCGTCCTCGCTCGGACCACGCGCGGACCGACGCGCCGTGACCGGTCGCGGCCCGATCTCCACTCGGGCGGCCTGCGGTGATCCGGGGGCGACGGCGCCTTCGCCAGGCCCCTCGCCGCGTCGGCGCCCGACGGCCGATGACGGATCATGAAACGAGCTTGGATTGATCGGCCTGGACGTCACCGCCGTGACACCTCCGGCCGGCAGGATCGAGGCAATAACGAAGGAGGTGTCCGTTGTGGGCCTTTTCGATAGGTTTCGCAGGAGTCAACGTCCTGGAACGACCCGCGTGGCAAGCAAGGACGACACGAGTCATCTGGAACAGTGGGCTGCCGCTCGACGCGGGGTGGAGGCCTTCGTCGAGCCGAAGACCACGGTCACGGAGACGACGATCGTCTTCGTCGCCCACGACGGCGAGTGGACCCGGCGTCGGATCGCCGGACCGGAGGCGGCCAAACAGCTGGCCAAGAAGCTGGCCATGCCCGTGTACGACGTCGGGCTCGTCGGCTATCCGCAGCGGATGCGCGACTTCCAGGCTCGGCAGCGCTCGGCACGGAAACAGGAGCAGCGCCGCCGCATGGAGGACTGAGCCCGAGGGCTGGGGGACCGGTCGACTGAGCCCGGCCGCCTGGCGGGCGAGCCGCGTCGGACGACGGCGCAGCTCAGACGGCCGATGGCTTCGGTGACCGGTGAGCAGGCCGACCGCGCGGACGATCGCCGGACCGGCGGGCGGCGACGAGCCCGGCCCCAGGCCTGCGGCCCGTGGTGCCGGGTCGGTGTCGGATGAGCCGCCCGACCGGCGTGCCGGTGCGCTGTTGGATCGGATGCCTGCGCCAGGCGGCGCACTCGGCGGTGTCGCGGCGGAGGATCACCGCCGATCTCGTGGCCCGTCGGGACGAGCGTCGTAGCCTTCGACGAGTCGGGGTCCGTCTGGACGCAGGCCGGGCCTGCGAGGCCGATGGCTGATCTCGCCGATCTCACCGAGACCGCCCGGCAGTGGCACCGGATGCGTTCGGCCGGAGCAGGTCGGGTTCTGTAGCGGGAGCCGCCCTGGTCGGCGGGGTCTGCTCGGCGTCGAGGCGCCGCAGCCCGACCGACGGTGATCGAGAGGGCTGCGCGTCCGCGGCGATCGCGCGGGGTGTGCCTCGACCACGACACGAGAAGCGCCCCGGTGAGTCTCGACTCACCGGGGCGCTGCTGCCTCCGCCGGACCGTGGCTGCTTTCGCCTCAGTCCTGCTCAGTCCTGCTCGGCTCAGCCCTGCTCGGCTCAGCCCTGCTCGGCGATGTCGGCGAGCACGGCGGCGATGGTGCGCACCGGGACGCCGGTCCCGCCCTTGGGGGTGTAGCCCCACGGGGCCTTGTCGTTGTACGACGGCCCCGCGATGTCGATGTGCGCCCACTCCAGGCCCTCGGCGACGAACTCGCGCAGGAAGATCCCGGCGGCGAGCATCCCGCCCCAGCGGTGACCGGTGATGTTGGCGAGGTCGGCCAGCTTGGAGTCCAGGTCGCCGCGCAGCTCCTCGGGCAGCGGCATCGCCCAGCCGCCCTCGCCGGTGGCGCGGGCCAGACCCGCGACCCGGTCGCGGAAGTCGTCGGAGCCCATGATCCCGGCGGTCCGCTTGCCCAGCGCCACGACCTGCGCCCCGGTGAGGGTGGAGGTCTCGATGAGGTAGTCGGGCTCGTCCTCGGCGGCGCGGGTGATCGCGTCGGCCAGGATCAGCCTGCCCTCGGCGTCGGTGTTGAGGACCTCGACGGTCTTGCCGCCGAACATGGTGAGCACGTCGCCCGGCCGGTAGGCGGTGCCGGACGGCAGGTTCTCGACCAGCGGCACCGTCGCGGTGATCTCCAGCGGATAGCCCAGTTCGGCGGCGAGGACCACGACGGCCACGACGGCGGCGGCGCCCGCCATGTCGCTGGTCATGTGGTGCATGTCGGCTGCGGGCTTGAGCGAGATCCCGCCGCTGTCGAAGGTCACGCCCTTGCCGACCAGTGCGACCTTCTTGCCCGCCTTGGGGCCCTTGTACCGCAGGCGGAGCAGGCGAGGCGGTCGGGAGGAGCCCGCGCCGACGCCGAGGATGCCGCCGTAGCCGTCCCTGGCCAGCGCCTGCTCGTCGAGCACCTCGAAGTCGACGTCGGTGCCGCGGAGCAGGTCGGCGGTGCGCTGCGCGAAGGACTCGGGGAAAAGGTCGTTGGGCGGGGTGTTCACCAGGTCGCGGGCGGAGTTGACCGCCTTCGCGATGGCGGCGGCGGCCGTCAGGGTCGCGGTGGCGTCACCGTCCTGTTCCGGCGTCCTGGCGAACGTGACGGAGTTCAGTGCCCGACCCTCTTCGGTCGACTTGTACTGGTCGAAGCGGTAGGCGCCGAGCGCGGTGCCCTGTGCGGCGGCGGCCAGGTCGATCGTCGACAGGGTGCTCACCACCTGCGCGACGTCGTCGCCCAGCGCCCTGGCTGCCGCACCCGAGGCGCGTCGGACCTGTTCGGCGGTGAGCCCGCCGTCCTGGTCGGCCTTGCCGAGCCCCACCGCGATGAGCAGTGGTGCGGTGACCCGACCCTGCGTCGGGATCTTGACGACCTCGTCGGCGCGGCCGGTCGCACCCACCACCGTCAGCAGCGCGGCGAGACCACCGGGGAACGCCGCGTCGACCGAGTCCGATCCCGGTGCGGGCGTGGCGCCGTCCGTGCCCTGCACGGTGCCGATGATCAGGGCGTCTGCTGTCAGGCCGACAGGATCACTGTCGGTGACGGCAAGCGTGGGGCTGCTCACGTGAGGCTCCTTCGCGACGTGTTCTCGCCCCGGCACGCGATTCGTGGGCGGGGCCGTGCTTCTGCTGCGCATGGTAGAACCACGGTGAGCTGGGTGTTCCAGCTCCCCGAACATCGATTTCCGTCGCCAGTGGCACGCAGGCTGCCGTAGTCGGTGTCCGATGTTCGACGGGCCGATGCGACTGCCAGGAGAAAGGGCCGCCGAAGCACTCGACGTCGACCGGCGGGCGGCGGGGGACCTCGTGGACGGCGGGTCTTCGTCGGCACCCGGCGGGGTGTCGGGCGGCTGCCCCGCCGGGGTGACGACGAGGGACATCGAGCCGGTGTTCGGGCCTGCCCGGCTGGCGTCGACTACGTTCCGTGCTGATTGGTCTCCACGATCGGGCGGCTACCCGCCGAGAGTGATCTCTGGAACGGTGTAGAGGTGACGCAACTGTTGACGTGTGTTCGGCGCACGTTGCCACTGCGACTGCTCAGCTCGGTGACCGTGGCGCTGGGCTGTCTGCTCGGTGTCGGCGTCTTCCTCGTACCTGCGCTGGGCGTCGCGACGGCAGGTCCCTGGCTTCCACTCGCGGTCTTGGCGGCTCTCCTCGCCGCCTGGTGCACCGTGTCGTCGTCTGCGGTGCTGGCCTCGGCTCGCGGTCGGGCCGGGGACTCCGGTTCGCGACAGCACGGCACCCACATCGACCTACGTGATCACCTCGGCGTGTGGCCTGCCCGACTCAGCAGCGTGGCCTTCCTGGCCGGTCAGGTGATCCTGGCCGCCGGGATCGCGGGCGTCCTGACCGATCACCTCTGGCCCGGCGGGCGATCGTGGTCCGGCCCGCTGGTGATCGCGGTGGCGACGACGCTCGTGATCGCGCGGCTGCCCCGCCCACGCGGGCTCGGCCTGCTGCCGGTCCTGGTCGTGGGCGTGCTGGCGATCGTGGTGGCCGCCGCAGTGGCTCTGGAGCCCGCCCCGAGCGGGGCGCCCGTACCGGTCGTCGAGATCAGCGGGGTGGCGGAGGCGGCGGCCATGGCCTTCGTCGCCTTCTGCGGCTTCGAGCGATTCACCACCCGCGGTGCTCGCCCGCGCAGCGGTGTGATCGCGCCGATGACCATCGCCCTGCTCGCCTCGGCCGCCCTGATCCTGATCGTGGCCTTCGCGGGATGGCACCAGCTCGGCCCGCATCGGCTCGGGCTGTCGCCGACGCCGCTGCTCGATCTCGTCGTCGCCGCAGACGCCGCCCCGCTGGCCACGCTCGTCGGCATCGCGGCGCTGGCGGCCATGCTGCCCCCGGTGATCGCCGCGCTCACCTCGGCACGGGACGCGATGCGGGTGTCGATCGTGGAGGGCGACGTGCGCTGGCCCTCGCGTGCCCGCTCCGACGCGTCGGAGCCGAGCTGGTCAGTGGAACTGGTCGTCGGACTCGCCGCCTGTGTCGCGGTCCTCGTGCTCGCCCCGGCCGCCGTACTGGCCATGGGCGTCTGCCTGCTGCTCACGCATTACGCGTTCCTGAACGCCTCGGCACGGCTGATCGCGGGCGAGCAGGACACGGCCTCGGCGCGGCGCGGCTGCACGGGGATGTTCGCCTCGGTGATCCTCGCGATGAGCCTGCCGGTGGCTGCGCTCGCGGGCACCGCGCTCGTCCTCGCCTTCGGCGCCGCCGCGCTCGCGCTCACCGCGAGGCCGTGGCGGTAGCCTCCGCGATCGTGAGCCAGAGCAACGAGTCATCGAAGCCAGAATCGCGTCGTGGTCCGCTGCACCGGGCCCACGAGTCGCTGGGCGCCGTCTTCGCCCCGTTCGGGGGCTGGGAGATGCCGATCCAGTACGACGGCGGCGGGGTCGTCGCGGAGCACGGCGCCGTCCGTGACTCGGTGGGGATCTTCGACGTCTCCCACCTGGGCAAGGCCACCGTCGCCGGGCCGGGAGCCTCGGAGTTCGTCAACGCGTGTCTCAGCAATGACCTGCGTCGGATCTCGGCGGGTCGGGCGCAGTACACCCTGTGCTGCACCGAGGACGGCGGCGTCGTCGACGACCTCATCGCCTACCTCGTCGGCGACGACGAGGTGTTCCTGGTGCCGAACGCGGCCAACACGGCCGAGGTCGTGCGGCGGCTGAGCGCGGCGGCGCCGGACGGCGTGACCGTGACCGGGCAGCATGAGGACTTCGGCGTCCTCGCGGTGCAGGGTCCCCGTTCGGCCGAGGTGCTCGGCGCGCTGGGGCTGCCCGCCGACCTGGACTACATGGCGTTCGCCGACGCCCCGTGGCGCGGCACGACGGTGCGCGTCTGCCGGACCGGCTACACCGGGGAGCACGGTTACGAGCTGGTGCCTGCCTGGGACGACGCGCCCGCGTTGTGGGACGCGTTGTCGGCAGCGGCCGCCGCCGTCGGCGGCCGGGCCTGCGGACTCGGGGCCAGGGACACGCTGCGCACCGAGATGGGCTACGCGCTGCACGGTCACGAGCTCTCGACGGAGATCAGCCCGCTGCAGGCCTCCGCGAGCTGGGCCGTCGGCTGGAAGAAGGACGCGTTCTGGGGTCGAGACGCGCTGCTGGCCGAGAAGAAGGCGGGCCGGGCTCGCAGGCTGCGCGGCCTACGCGCGCTGGGCAGGGGCGTCCCGCGTGCGGACATGACCGTGCGCGACGGCGACGGCGCGGCCGTCGGCCGGACCACCTCCGGCACGTTCTCCCCGACGCTCAAGACCGGCATCGCCCTGGCCCTGCTCGACACCTCGGCCGGGGTGGAACTCGGTTCGGAGGTCGTGGTGGACGTGCGGGGCAGGCCGCTGGCCTGTGCGGTCGTCGCGCCGCCGTTCGTGGAGTCCCACGTCCGCTGACCTCGTCGTCGATCCCGGCGGAGATCAGGCCGGTCGCGGCGGGTCCGGGATCGACGTGGCCGGTCGCGGTCGCCCCGGCGTGCGACGGCGGTGCGTCGACCCGCCGATGCGCCGATCGGAAAGATATCGGATCTCCAACAATAGGGGAGGCGATGCTCGGAGCACGGACCGAGTATTAGGCTGCCGGTATGACCTCGGTGTTGCCATTCTCCCGGACCCTGAATCCGAGCCCCGCCACGCCGGAACGCATCGCCGAGGTACTCGCGAACCCCGGCTTCGGTCGGCACTTCACCGACCACATGGTGCGCATCGACTGGACCGCCGATCGGGGCTGGCACCAGGCCGGTGTGCTGCCGTACGCGCCGTTCGAGATCGACCCGGCGGCGATGGTCCTGCACTACGGCCAGTCCATCTTCGAAGGCCTCAAGGCATACCGGCAGGCGGACGGCACCGTGGCGACCTTCCGCCCGGAGGACAACGCCGCTCGATTCCGATCCTCCGCCCGCAGGCTGGCGATGCCGGAGCTTCCCGACGAGCTGTTCCTCGGCTCGTTGCATGAACTGGTCGAGGTGGATCGACACTGGGTGCCGGAGCACGCCGAGGAGTCGCTGTACCTACGGCCGTTCATGTTCTCCATCGAGATCGGCCTCGGCGTGCGACCTGCGGCCGAGTACGCCTACCTGCTGATCGCCTCGCCCGCAGGCGCCTACTTCGCGGGCGGGCTCAACCCGGTCACCGTCTGGCTGAGCACCGAGTTCGTCCGCGCTTCGCCCGGCGGCACCGGGGCGGCCAAGTTCGCGGGTAACTACGCGGCCTCCCTGCTCGCGCAGGCCCAGGCCGCCGAACAGGGCTGCGATCAGGTGGTCTGGCTCGACGCGGTGGAGCGCCGCTGGGTCGAGGAGATGGGCGGCATGAACCTCTGCTTCGTGTGGGGTTCCGGCGCGGACGCGACCATCGTGACCCCCGAGCTCACCGGCACGCTGCTCGCGGGCGTCACCAGGGACTCCCTGCTCCGGCTGTCTCGCGACCTCGGTTACCGGACCGAGGAGCGTCGGGTGTCGGTCGAGGAGTGGGAGTCCGGCGTGGCCTCCGGCGAGATCACCGAGGTGTTCGCCTGCGGCACGGCGGCGGTGATCACGCCGGTCGGCGGCGCCAGGTACGAGGGCGGCAGCTTCGTCATCGGCGACGGCAAGACCGGCGCGGTGACCCAGCGGCTGCGCGATGCGCTGATCGCCATCCAGCGCGGCACCGCACCCGACGCCCACGGCTGGATGCACAGCTTCGGCTGAGTCTCTCGGCAGACCAGGGCCGCCTCGCGATTCGTCGCGGGCGGCCCTTCGTCGTCGGCGGGTGCCCGGCCGGTGGGCGAGTCGGTGGCAGCGCGGCCGGGCACCGCGGGGTCGACGATCCGGTGTCGACGACTCGTTCTCGCCGAGCGGGGTGCAGCCCGCTCGGTGGAGCAAGCGGAGGCACGGTCGGCACTGCGGCGACGCCACGGCATCGACCAGGACTCGACCGGCCCGGCACTCGTCATCGGGGGATGCGCCGTGCGGCCAGCCTCCCCAGCCGCGCGCAGGCCGGGGCGGACACCTCGATCCGAGACGGCGTCGCCGAACGCCCTCGGCAGCCGTGTGTTCCGCGAGCACGTCAGGGCCGCAGGTCCGGACGACGCGCAGCCGGGGATGCTCATACGTGCTGACGTGCTGACGTGCTGACGTGCTGACGTGCTGACGTGCTGACGTGCTGACGTGCTGACGTGCTGACGTGCTGACGTGCTGACGTGCTGACGTGCTGACGTGCTGACGTGCTGACGTGCTGACGTGCTGACGTGACTGTCGCCGGCCAGCGTTCAGTGCGCGGCGGCTGCGGCGACCAGGACGATGGTCACGGCCGTCTCGCAGGCCGCGCCGAGGACGTCTCCGGTCATGCCGCCGAAGCGTCGAGTGGTGTGTCGAGAGAGGACGGCCACCGCGCCGAAGGCGGCAGGCACGCCGATCCCCAGTACCCACGGGTTCTGCGGTGCCGTCGCGACGGCCGCGATCAGGAGCACTGCCCACCAGCCGAGCCCGACCGACCGGCGTTGGCTGCCCGCCACCAGCGCGCCGAGTCCGTCGGGCCGGGCCGCAGGCACCCCGCGTCGCGCACACCAGACGAAACCCGCTCGCCCGGCCGCGAGCGCCACCGGGAGGACGTACCAGGCGCCCGCCTCGGCCAGCGCCGCGAGAGAGGTCGCCTGCACGCCGAGCAGGATGACGAGGGTGACGACCGCGAACGGGCCTGCGCCGCCGTCCCGCATCACCGCCAGCGCGCGCTCCCGCGAGCCGTAACAGCCGAGTCCGTCGGCGGTGTCGGCGAGACCGTCCAGATGCATCCCCCGCGTGGCCAATGAGAGGAAGCCCACGGTGAGCAGGCCCGTGGCCGCCGAGGGGACCCCGATCACGGTGAGGCCGAGCAGCACACCTGCGCCGAACAGCCCGAGCAGCGCGCCCACCAGCGGCGCCAGCATGATCGCCTGTCGCGCCGCGCGGGCGTCGACGACCCTGGTCGGCACCGGCAGCACGGTGAGCCAGCTCAGTGCCAGTCGAACGCCGTCTCCCATGTCGCCGCCTCCCCGCCCTCGATGTCGTCGTCTCGGATCTCGTCGTCGCGTGGCGAGACGAGTGCACGCGGCCGGGACGGTGTCGACGAGGCGGATCGGCGTCGCGCCTCCCCAACGGACGGCGGCCGTCCGGCGATGCGGTTCATCGGACGAGGCCGCCCACGGAGCACGGAGCACGGAACGTCGACGGCCGTCGGGCCGCCGGGAGCGCCTGCGGTCAGACCGGCTCCGTGCTGGTCACCCCGGCCTCCTCGAAGGTGGCCATCTCGGTGAGGACGCGCGTCGCCAGCGTCAGCAGCGGCAGCGCTGCCAGGGCGCCAGAGCCCTCGCCCAGCCGCATTCCCAGGTCGAGCAGCGGGTTCAGGTCGAGCTGATCCAGGACCAGGGTGTGCGCCGGTTCCGCGGAGCGGTGCGCCGCCACCCACCAGCGGCGGGCGCCCGGCGCCAGCTCCTCGGCGATCAACGCCGCCGCGCCGACGATCAGCCCGTCGAGCAGCACCGGCGTGCGGCGGACGGCCGCCTGGGCGAGGAAGCCGCTGATCGCCGCCAGATCGGCGCCGCCTGCGACCCGCAGCAGCGCAAGCGGGTCGCCCGCGACCGGCCGTGCGCGGCGCAGGGCGTCGCGGATCGCCACGGTCTTGCGCATCCAGCCCGCGTCGTCGATGCCGGTGCCCCGCCCGACGACGGCCACCGGCTCGGTGTCGGTCAGGGCGGCGATCAGCACCGAGGCCGGGGTGGTGTTGCCGATGCCCATGTCTCCGGCGATCAGCAGATCCGCGCCGCCGTCGATCTCCTCGTCCGCGATCGCCCGGCCCGCCGCCACGGCTGCGGCCGTCTCCGCCTCGGTGAGCGCGTCCTCTCGGTTGACGGCCCCGGAGCCGCGCCGGATCTTGTGCGTCGCGATCAGCTCCGGGGTGTCGCCCGCCACCGCGATGTCGACCACTCGGACGGTGGCGCCCGCGTTGGTCGCCGCCACGTTGACCGCGGCCCCGCCGGTGAGGAAGTTCGCCACCATCTGCCCGGTGACCTCGCTCGGGTAGGCCGAGACGCCCTCGGCGGCCACGCCGTGATCGCCCGCGAACACCACCACCCTGGGCCGGGTGAACGGCCGGGGCGGACAGGCTCCCTGGCAGGACGCGATCCACACGCCGAGTTCCTCCAGCCGCCCCAGCGAACCGGCGGGCTTGGTGAGCTGCGCGTGCCGCGCCACCGCCTGCCTGCGGGCCTGCTCGTCGGGTGGAGTGATCGCGGGGAACGTGGCCTGGGGTCCGTCGGCGTCTACCGTGCTCACGTCGTGGCCTTTCGTCGGGTTCGTCACCGCAGCCGCAGCGGCAGCCCTGCGACGAGTAGACACACCTCGTCGCAGGCCTCGGCCAGCCGTGCGTTGAGCGCGCCGAGTTCGTCTCGGAAGAGCCTGCCAGAACGGGTCGAGGGAACGACACCCAGGCCGACCTCGGCGGAGACGAGGACGAGCCGCCCGTCATGGCGGGCGACCGCCGCCACCAGCGCGTCCTGCTGGGCGCGGGCCGCCGCCGCACCGGTCGTCGAGGAGGTCCAGACGTCGTGGTCGTCGAACAGGCCGGTCAGCCAGGTGGCCAGGTCGTCGACCAGCACCGGGTCCCCGGTGGAGCGCAGCTCGGCGAGCTGCCGGGGCAGATCGGCGCCGATGGTCACCTCCACGGTCCGCCACCGCCCGGGTCGGCGCCGCTCATGGGCGGCGATCCGCGTGGTCCAGTCCTCGTCGGCCGGGTCGCGGCGGCCGGTCGCCAGGTAGACGGCGGGCCCGTCGGCGGGCAGCAGTCCCTCGGCATGCGCCGACTTCCCGGAGCGGGCGCCGCCGAGGACGAGGGTGCGGGGGCCGGTCGTCGGATTCGGCGGAGTGGTCATGGCGTCCCTTGTCACGGCGCGGTATCGGATGTTTCCTGGTCGGCCGGACGGCCGGTCTGTCAGGCTGGTCATGGTGGGGTGGTGGCGAACGCCAGGATCCCCGATGACGACGAGGAGTGCCGATGGCCTATCACTGGCGTTATCAGGACGGGGTCGGTCGCGAGGTGTCCGGACCGGACATCGCCTTCGCCGAGCAGACCGCC
Organism: Actinoalloteichus fjordicus; assembly: GCF_001941625.1. Classification (NCBI taxonomy): domain Bacteria; kingdom Bacillati; phylum Actinomycetota; class Actinomycetes; order Pseudonocardiales; family Pseudonocardiaceae; genus Actinoalloteichus; species Actinoalloteichus fjordicus. The sequence goes on along the minus strand of NZ_CP016076.1, from coordinate 5,903,189 downwards.
GCCGAGCGATGGTTCGAGGACCAGTGGCCGGAACTGGCCGAGGCAGGCGTCGAACAGGTGACCCTGCTGCACAACGGCGCCGAGGTCTACGGCCCGATGAGCCTGCGCCCGGAGGCCTGATCCGCTCCGTCGGGTCCTCCAGCGGCCGGGCGGCGTCGTCTCCCGGTCCGACGGCGGACGCGACCGCGTCAGGGCGGGGCCGGACACTGTGGACGATCCGGGTCGGCGACAGTGTCCGAGACCGGCCGTGCCGTGACGCGTGCCGGTGCGACGCGGTCTCGGAATCGACCGACGGCCGCGGTCGTCTCGTCGACGCACGGCGACATCCGTGCCGGGCACCGTCTCGCACGTGGTCATCGGCGATCGGCTCGTCGGCAGCGACGTCGGCGTGGCCCGCATCGGCCGGCACCCGCCCGGCCGCGCGTGACGCCGATCCCCACCTCCGGACCGGGCGTCCCGCCGAGCGCCCAGGGGGCGGCCTGAGCGGGACGCCCGATCCGACCCGCTCAGGGGGAGACGGTGAGCAGCGGGTCGCTCTCCACGACGTCGCCGAGGATCGAATCGATCTTGTCGAGCACGTCCTGGTCCAGCTTCACGCCCGCGGCCTTGACGTTCTCCGTCACCTGCTCGGGACGCGAGGCGCCGATGATCGCCGAGGCGACGTTCTGGTTCTGCAGCACCCAGGCCACCGCGAGCTGGGCCATGGACAGCCCGAGGTCGGATGCCACCGGCTTGAGCTGCTGCACCCGCTCCAACACGTCGTCCCGCATGAAGCGGGAGATCATCTTGCCGCCCGCCTCGTCGGTGGCCCGCGAGCCTGCAGGCGGCTGCCCGCCCGGCAGGTACTTGCCGGTCAGGACGCCCTGGGCGATCGGAGACCAGACGATCTGGCTGATGCCCTCGCGCTCACAGGTCGGCACCACCTGCGGCTCGATGACCCGCCACAACGCCGAGTACTGCGGCTGGTTGGAGATGAACGGAACCTTCAGCTCCCTGGCGAGTTGTGCGCCCTGAGCGATCTGCTCCGCCGTCCACTCGGACACGCCGACGTAGAGGATCTTGCCTTGGCGGACCAGGTCGGAGAAGGCCAGGAAGGTCTCCTCCAGCGGAACCGTCCGGTCGAACCGGTGTGCCTGGTAGAGGTCGACGTAGTCGGTCTGGAGTCGCTCCAGCGACGCGTTGCAGGACTCGATGATGTGCTTACGGCCGAGGCCCCGGTCGTTCGGGCCCTGACCGGTCGGCCAGTAGACCTTGGTGAAGATCTCCAGGCTCTGCCTGCGCTTACCCGCGAGGGCGCGGCCCAGCACCGACTCGGCCTTGGTGCCCGCGTAGACGTCCGCGGTGTCGAAGGTGGTGATGCCCGCGTCGATGGCGGCCTCCACGCACGCCTTCGCCTGTTCCTCCTCCACCTGCGAGCCGTGGGTGAGCCAGTTGCCGTACGAGATCTCACTGATGGACAGGCCGCTGCGGCCTAGACGACGGAACTCCATGCGAACGATCCTAAGGGTCGTTTGCCGTGGTAACGATCGATGTGACGCGGATCGGTCAGCGCTTGCCGGACCACAGCTTCGGCGCGTCGGTGTAGGTCACCCTGGGCCGAGGCACCCGCAGCTTGCGGATCTGCGTGGCACGGGTGAAGCAGTACCAGCCGATGCCGAAGCCCTTGTCCTTCGCCTCGGGGAACTTCGCCCGGACCCGCTTGGTGACCATCCGACCGAGCATGACGCCCTCGAAGATCATCGTGATCAGCATCAGCGAGGTCGCCAGGCTGGCGTACTGCTGGACGGCCGCCGACGGCAGCAGGATGGCCACGAACACCATGATCGCCAGGGGCATGAACAGGCCCATGATGTTGCGGCGCGAGTCGACCAGATCGCGGATGTAGGCCCGCACCGGTCCCCGGTCGCGCGGCAGCAGATACCGGTCGTCGCCGGACATCATCCGCTCACGTCGTTCGGCGCCCGCCTTACGGCGGTCCTCCTTGGTGCCCCGCATCCGCTGGACGGCCTCGCGCTGATTCTTCGGCGCGGACACCGGCCCTCGGCGCTTGCCCTCGGCCTCGCGGCGAGAGGGCGTCGGGCGGCCCTTGGCGGGGGTGTAGCTCTTGGGTCGTGTCTCCGCCGCCGTGTCCTGCGCGGTCGCCACCGACTCAGTGGCGTCGGTCGACACGGTGTCACTCGTATTGCGGCGAAGGAACCTCACGCCCCCAGAGTAAAGGAGGCCGATCCCGCCTCGTGGGCGCGGCAGGAATGCGACCGGTCGAAGGCTCGTCATGACGCGGGTCCGGCCCGCGCATCACGGGTCTCGTCGACCCGGCCCCGGGCCTGATCGACGGGTCGTCGGCACGCACCGGACGTCGGTCCGCCGAGGGGCAGGCGCGCTCCTGCGACGACGGCAGGCGGGTCCGGGTCCGTTCCCACTCGTTCGGTTCCCGGCTCGCCCGGCCAGGGTGACGCGGCGGGCAGATCGGCCCGAACGGGCCGACCGAGTCTTCTCCGACGCCGCCGGGGAAGCGCCGGATGCTCACTAGGCTCTGTGACCATGCGAATCCTGGTGGCACCTGACTGTTTCGGGGGCACGTTGACGGCACGCGAGGCGGCGGAGGCCATCGCGGCGGGCTGGCGACGCGGCGCACCCGGCGACGACATCGTGATCCGGCCGCTGGCCGACGGCGGACCCGGCTTCGTGGAGGTCCTGGCCGTCGCCCTGGGCGGCACCGTGCACCGGTCCGTCGTGACCGGGCCGCTCGGTGAGCCGGTGACGGCCGAGTGGCTGGAGGTTCCCGACGAGGGCGGCGGGACCGCCTATCTCGAGGCCGCGCAGGCCTGCGGGCTGCATCTGGTCGCCCAGCGCGACCCGGCCTCGGCGCTCCGGGCCACCAGCCGGGGAGTCGGCGAGCTGATCGCGGCGGCGCGGGACGCCGGGGTGCGTCGCGTGGTGATCGGTCTCGGCGGATCGGCGAGCACCGACGGCGGAGCCGGGATGCTCGCCGCCCTCGGCGCGGCTCCCGTCGACGTCGCCGGGCGGTCGCTGACCGACGGCGGTGCCGCGCTGCGGGACTGCGCGGGCCTGAACGGCGAGATCGAGCTGGGCGGTCTCACCCTGGTCGCCGCCTCCGACGTGGAGCACCCGCTGCTCGGGGAGCACGGTGCCGCCCACGTCTTCGGTCCGCAGAAGGGCGCCGACGTGGCGGCCGTCGCCGCGCTGGACGCGGCCCTCACCGTCTGGGCGGACGTCCTGGCCTCGGCGACCGGTCGTGACGTGCGTGACGTGCCCTCGGCGGGTGCGGCGGGCGGACTCGGCGCGGGCCTGCTCGCGGTCGGGGCGGACGTCGAGTCCGGTGCCGAGCTGGTGCGGCGGCTCACTGGCCTCGACGACGCGCTGAACGCCACGGACCTGGCGGTGACCGGGGAGGGCAGTTTCGACTGGCAGTCACTGCGGGGGAAGCTCGTCACGGCCGTGGCCAGGGGCGCGGCCGAGCGCGGCCTGCCGTGTCTGGTGCTCGCGGGCCAGGTGTCCGTCGGGCGTCGCGAGGCCGCCGCCGCCGGGGTGGAGAACTCCTATGCGGTGGCCGAGCACGCGGGTTCGGTGGATTCCGCCTTCGCCGATCCGGCGGGCACGCTCACCGCATTGGCCGCCGACGTCGCCCGTCAGTGGAGCAGCGGCTGACAGGGGCTACCGTCGAGGGTGCGCCGCACGGTGCGGACTCGGCCTACCAGGGCTCGGGGTCGTATCGGACGGGGTAGTCGGGAATATCCCGGTGCCTGCTCGTGTTACTCGAGTCGGTACGGGCAAGTTTGGACCTTGAGGAGAGCCATGACCGCCCAGGACATTGGGATCGACGTGCAGACTGACGCGCCGACGCACGGCGTCAAGCTCAGCGACGCCGCCGCCGCGAAGGCCAAGGCGCTGCTCGACCAGGAGGGCCGCGACGACATGCACCTGCGGATCGCGGTGCAGCCCGGCGGCTGCGCGGGACTCCGCTACCAGCTCTTCTTCGACGAGCGTTCGCTCGACGGCGACGCCCGCGTGGACTTCAACGGCCTCGGTGTCGTCGTCGACCGCATGAGCGCGCCCTACGTCCAGGACGCGGTGATCGACTTCGTGGACACGATCGAGAAGCAGGGATTCACCATCGACAACCCGAACGCGGGCGGCTCCTGCGCCTGCGGCGACTCGTTCCACTGACTCGCTCTCTTCGCCCCGACCGGCGGGCCCCGATTCGGAGCCTTGCCGGTGGGGACGTCCCGGGTCGGGGCACGCCTGACCGGTAAAAACCGGAGGGCGTCCCCCGGCCGGGCGTGTGGGTCGCGGCCACCGCCGAGTCAGGTGGGGCAGCCGGGTCACACGGGGCTGTAGCGCCTCGTCAGGCGGGCGATGCGGACGTGCTTTCCGGGTTCTGCCTGCTGCGGTGGTCTCCTTGGCGGCCTAGGGGCACCCGAGGACGGGCCGTGTCCCGCAGCGACGGTTTCGTGTGGGTGGGACGGGCCGCAGATCGGGCCTGTGCCGGCCTGCGGCTCAGCAGACCCGGCCAGGCGAGACGGGACTCAGGTGCCGTAGTCCTCGAGTCCGCCGAGCTGCTCGCGGCAGGCCCGGTCGATGTGCCAGTCCGGGGATCGCGGGGCGGTCACCGAGGGCCGGGCACGCTCGGCGGTGAACCGGGCGGGCAGCGCCCGGCAGTCGCGAATGAGCTGGGGCAGTGAGTCAGGCTCGGTGGAGTCTGGCCTCGTGGCGTCGAGCTCGATGCGGTGCATGTCTTCGACGGTAGGTCCGTCTGACGCTGCCCGCACCCCTACCAGCCGGTATTCTTCCTCGCTTCGGCTTCGAGACCGATCGGCTCGTCTCATGGCAAGGTTGTCCTTCCTCGACGTGTCTTTCGGGCCCGGTGCGTCGAGGTGACTGGTCGGGGTGGGCTCGAAAGGACGAGCGAGGTGTGCAGGACGTGCCTGTTGCTGTGACGGGAAGCATTGCTACGGACCATCTGATGCACTTTCCCGGGAAGTTCTCCGAGCAGCTCCTCAGCGAGCAGCTCGACCGGGTGTCATTAAGCTTCCTCGTCGACGACCTGGTCATCAGGCGTGGCGGGATCGCCGCCAACATCGCCTTCGGCATGGGCGTCCTGGGAACCCGGCCGCTGCTGGTCGGCGCGGTGGGCGCCGACTTCGCCGACTACCGATCGTGGCTGGAGCGTCACGGCGTGGACTGCACCGGGGTGCACGTCTCGGAGTTGGCGCACACCGCCCGCTTCGTCTGCACCACCGACGAGGACATGTGCCAGATCGCCTCGTTCTACGCAGGCGCGATGTCCGAGGCACGCAACATCGAACTCGCCCCGGTCGCCGAGCGCGCAGGCGGCTTGGAACTGGTGCTGATCAGCCCGAACGACCCCGAGGCCATGGTCAGGCACACGCGGGAATGCCGTCAGCGCGGTCTGCCCTTCGCGGCCGATCCGTCACAGCAGCTCGCCAGGATGGACGGCGAGCAGGTGCGTGACCTGATCGACGACGCCCGCTACCTGTTCTCCAACGACTACGAGTGGGGCCTGCTGCTCCAGAAGTCCGGCTGGACCGAGCAGGAGGTCCTCTCCCGCGTCGAGATGCGGGTCACCACGCTCGGTGAGAAGGGCGTGGAGATCGTCGGTCGGGACATCGAGCCGTTGCAGGTCGCGGCCGTGCCCGAGACGGCGAAGGTCGACCCGACCGGGGTGGGCGACGGATTCCGGGCGGGGTTCCTGGCGGCCCGCTCCGCCGGCCTGGGCCTGGAGCGGTCAGCCCAGCTCGGCTCGCTGATCGCCGTCCACATCCTGGAGACGGTCGGCACACAGGAATGGACGCTGGACCCGGACGCGGCCCTCGCCCGCGCCGACGCCGCCTACGGTCCGGCGGCCGCTGCGGACCTCGCGGCGATCGTGCGGCGCTGAAGTGGTGTCTCGCCGGAGTTCGTCTATCGCTGAAGTCCGTGCGTCGCCGAGGTTCGTGCGGTGCTGAGTTCGTGCAGTGCTGGGCCGGGCGGACGGGACGCGAGGATCACCCTCGTGTCTCGTCGATCAGCTCGTGTAGCGCTCCGATGATCTTGGTGTTGTCGGCCGGGGTGACCGTGATCCAACGGTCCCCCGGCCTGCCCTTGCCGACTTGGAGGTAGCGGCCCTTCGCGGTGTCGTGAAAGGACAGGCTCCTGGACGCGTGCCGGGGCGTCCCGTCGCGGTCGGCGGCCAGTACGGTGAACTGGCCCTGTTGGCGGGGAGTATCCGACATTCCCGCAAGCGCCCTGGCCTCGTCCGCTCGAACCCCAGACTCGATGAGCACTTCGGCCAGGACCTGTGGGTTTCCCTTGGCGGCTCGTCCCGCCGCGAGAAGATCCTCGGCCCGAACGCTGACCGACTCGCCAGTGCCCGCCTGCACTTCGCCGATCGCTCCGACCGTCTCGGGCACCACGCGGTAGTCCGCGAGGCGGCGTAGGGTGATCTGGTCGCCGTCCCTGTCTGCGATCACACCCATTGCACGCCCGACCGCCCCGAGAGTGTGTCGGAGCCTGCCTGTCGCGGTCGCCGTGTGCCCGACGATGGTCCAGTCGTGGCGTCGAAGCAGGATGAGGGCCTCGGTGAGTTCGGTGACCAGGCTGATCGTGTCGGCCAGCTGCCTGCGGATCAGCTCGATGTGCGTCTGATCGATCAGCCGTCGGCGTTCCTCCCACGTCACCCCGGGACTAACACCGAGGTTCAACCCGACCGGTGCCTCACCGAGACCGAGCAGATCCCAGCACACGTCGAACTCGGTCGTCGACAGTGTGATCGTGGTGGGCGGGCAGCTGGTCGTGCTCATCGCGGCGGATCTTCGCCGAAGACGGCCGGGGCGACCTTGGGCAGGTCGTCGAGCCCGAAGATCTCATTGCTGGGTGCCGCGTATCGGTCGGTGTGTTCGACGTCCTCCTCGCCAGAGCCCGCCTGGCCTCCCGGCCCCACACCGCCCGCCAGGCCGGGCTGGCCTGACAGCGGAGCCCGCCCGGCTGTCGCCGCCGTGCCTGCCGAACCGGGAACGCCGCCGATTCCGGTGACTCCGCCGGGAGCACCGGAGGAGCCTGCGAGACCACCGGAGCCGGGCGCGCCACCGAAGGTGCCACCGGGGAGACCGCGAACGCCGGGACCGGCGCCGGACAGCCGGCCGGTGGACCCGCCCTGAGCGCCGCTGGAACCGCCTGAGCCGCTGGAACCGGCCCCGGAGAGGCCGGCGTCGCCGCGACCGCCTGCGCCGCGAGATCCCGGCCCGCCCGTCCTCCCGTCGCCCGGCGGACCGGGCAGTGGTGGGAGCGGGCCGGGGCCGATCGGGCCGGGTGGAGCGGGCTTGAGCGGGCTGCGGGGCTGTTCCGGTGGCCTCGGGTCGCCGCCGCCGTGACCTGCGTCCCTGATCGGTGGTGCTGGCGTAGGCCGGTGCGGGCCGGGCGAGATCGGTTGTCCACCGCCACCGCCACCGGAGCCAGAGCCGCCGCCGATTCCTGACGGTGGGGACTGGTAGTCGGGCGGCTGCGGGGAGTAGCTGCTCGGGCCGGTGCCGGGGGGACCAGAGAGGCTGCCGCCACCGGACGGCAGAGACACATCCTGACTCGGGCTGGACAGGATGCTGGCACTCACCTGTTGCGCCGCGATCACGGGCGGCTCACCCAGGACGGCCATTCCACGATGCGCGTCGCGGAACTGGCTTTCGTACTCATAGAGCGCGCGATTCGCCTCGGCATCGCGCGCCCGGTTCTCCGCCAGCGTGCCGGTGAGATCGGACTCGACGCCGAACGGCCCGCCGTAGATGTCCAGGAACGCGTCGCCGATCCCATAGTCGCCGAGTTCCTTGGCGGGCTGGATGCGATGGCGGGTGCTCGCGAAGCCGTCCCCGGTGGCTTCGACCTGCCTGCCGGACAGCTGTTGTTCGACGCCGCTGTCCCCGCTCCATACTGCGGCGGCGGCCCCGGCGGCGGCCAGGTTGTCGGCCGCCGAGCCCTGCCATTCACTGCCCACCGAGCGAAAGGCGGCTCGCAGATTCGCGTCGGAGTCCTGAACTCGTTCCGCCATCCGCCGAAGGGTGGCGTTCACCTCGCCTGCGGCCTGCGGCCCGACGTCCTCCTGCATCCACTGGTACTTCTGTGCCAGTGAGTATCCTTCGTAGCGGTGGTGATTGATGGGCATTCCTTCGGAGAAGGAAACGCGTTCCCCGCTCATGTACGCCCCCCTTGGCGGTGTCAGTTTCCGTGCAGTGCGACGAGTGTCTCGGTGGCCATGGTGGCGGCTGCGGTGGCGCGTTCGCAGTGGTATTCGGGGGGGCCCATCTCCTCGCCCCCGTCGAACTGGATGCTGAGTGTCTGTCCTTCTGCGACGCTGACGTCGACGAAGCAGCCGCGCATGTCGGTGGGTCGTCGGTTCTGTACGGCGGGGAAGCCGGCGATGTCGATGATCTCGGTGTCCAGGTTCAGGTTCGGTGCCAGGAGAACCTCGGCACCCTCGCCCGGCTTCAGTTTCACCTGAATTCCATAGTACGGGGGGCCGGTGCTGTGGTCGAGGCTGCAGGTGGGTTCGTGGGGGTCGGCTGATCGGTTGGGTCGTGGTTCTCGGTCGATGCCTTGTTCGAGGAGGCCGTCTTCGGTGTTGAGGGTGCAGGGGTCGATGCCGGTGAGGTCGATCTCCTGGGGGCGGTCGGCGAGTTCGGCCGCGCCGGGGACCGAGGACTCGCCGCCGCTTCCGGGCAGGCCGGAGGTCGGTTGTTCCTCGGTTGTCGTGGTGGCTTGGCCGGTCGATGTGGTGGTGCAGCCGGTGAGAAGGGCTGCCGCCGTGAGTAGGGCGACGGCTGTGGTGTGGGTGCGGTGGGCCATCAGAGGTCGTCTCCGGTGGGTCGCAGTGCTGCGGTGATCTCGTCCTCGGTGTAGCCGTAGCCTCGGGCGGCCTCGGCGCACTGCTGGGCGGCGGCATCCAGGTGGTTGGCGTGTTGCATGGTGAGATTCCAGTAAGAGCGTTCCCCATCGACGAGGACCTCGGTGATGGCGGCGGCGCCCTCATAGGAGGTGGGATCGCCGCCCATCGGCTCCATCCGCAGACCCTCTTGGACGTTGCGCAGCATGTCCTTGAGTTCGTCGGCTTCCTGTCGTAGTGCCGCCGCGATGCGCAGGACGTTGTCCGGGTCGACCTCGAAGGAGACTCCGGCTGCGGGCGGTGGCGTGGTGGGTGGTCTGGCCGTGTGGACGGCCTGATCGACACGTGCCTCGATCTGGCGGCGGAGGTCGCTCCAGTTCATCCCGTCTCCCCGTGTGTGCCCGGTGCAGCTCTCCCAATCGATCAAGCTAGCAGCCGGGCCGAGGCGGATCAGTCGGATCACCCAGATCGGCCGGACCTCACCTGGACGGCCCAACCACAGCTGCCACGAACGACCTGGGCACCGGGAAGCGAACGGCGGTCATCAACCCGACGGCGGCGACAGCGCCGCCGAATCCTCGATATCCGGCAGCAAGGACTCCGCCTCCGTCAGGTAATCCAGCAGGCGGGCCAGCTGTGTCTCGCTGAAGCGAATGGTCATCTCCCCGGTGCCCAGTGTGGTGGAGACGGCCATTCGTCCCCAGATGCGGCCGATGGCAAGCCGCACCGGTGTCGGTCCCGTCTCGTGGGGCTGATCCCAATGCTGGAATTCGTCGTCTTCGAGGCCGATCAGCAGATCGGTCACGTCCTGTCGATTCAGCCGCATGGCGAAGGAACCGACGCATCCCGGTCGCAGGATCAGGGCAGTGCCACACGGGGTCAGCACCAGCTTCGACGTGCACGGGCCGAGTTGGATGTCGGCGCCGAAGAACAGTCGTTGGAAGGGCGCACTCTCCTCCTCTGTCGGGTGCACGCTCGACGGCATCGCCCCGGTCGGGTCGCCCGCGTGGAGTCCTTGATTCATCACGTTCTCTTTCCTCGTGGTGAAGGTAGCCGCCAATCTAACGAGGATAAGTCCATTTGAAATCACTCGATATGGTGAAGAGGATAGGGAAATCTCGACTGGTTGGGCAGACTGCATATCGTTCGGCGCGGTCCGCGAAAAATGTGAGGATGTGTCATGGTCTTGCCGGGTGATCCGAGGGTGAAGCTGATTCAGATGGGCCTCGAACTGCGTCGTCTTCGGGACGAGGCGGGGTTCACCCATGACGAGGCTGCGGCCGTGGTCGGCTGCCAGCAGTCCAAACTCAGCAAGATCGAGAACGGCAAGCAGGCCATCCGCCGCGACGAGTTGCAGGCATTGCTCGAACTGTATGGGGCGCCGCGCAGGCAGTGGGACGAGCTCTTGAGCCTGGTGCAGATCCTCCCGAGGGGACGTGCGGGGCGGACCCATCGGGATGCGGTGCCGGACTGGTTCCGCCGATTCGTGGTGCTGGAGAGCGCGGCGACGGGTGCCCGAGTCTACGAATCAGAGATCGTCACCGGGTTGGTCCAGACCGAGGAGTATGCCCGGTCGGTGATCCTGGCCTGGGAACCCGACGCCGATCCGGACGAGGTGAATCGACAGGTGCGGATCAGGATGAACCGGCAGACCGTGGTGACACGGAAGCGGCCTGCCCCGATGCGGCTCGACGTGGTGCTCAGCGAGGCCGCGTTGCTCCGCGTCCAGGGCAGCCGGGAGATCATGGCCGGACAGCTCGACCACCTCCGTCGGGTTTCCGAACTGCCCGACGTCGAGCTGCGGGTGCTGCCCTTCGACCGGCCGAATCGGATCGCGGTGGCTTCGTCCTTCACCCTGCTGCGGCTGCCCGAGCCCAATGGCACGGTCGTCTACCTGGAGGACGTGGTTGGCGCGACCTATCCGGAGGATCGCAAGGACATCAACACCTACAGCGTCACCTTCGGCAGGCTGCGCTCCGCCGCGCTCGACCCTGTCGAGTCTCGGGAGCTGATCGGTAAGGTCGCCGACACCTACCGTTGACCGCGACCGAAAGAGGTACGACGATGGCCGCTTCCGACTTCAGCAGGGCCCGTTGGCGCACCTCGTCTCGCAGCGGTTCCAGCGGGGGCCAGTGCGTCGAGGTCGCACACCAGCCGCACGCCGTCGGCATCCGCGACTCCAAACACTCCGACGGCCCGATGCTGGTGCTGGGCCCTGCGCGGTGGGCTGCCTTCCTGCGGTCGCTGCGTCACTAGGCGACCGCACGCCGAGAAGGCATGGGAGCCTGAGCCTGCGGCTGCACCCACCCGTGTCTCGTGACCGCCGCCTCATCCGCCGTGGTCCTCGACACGGCCGATCCGCAGGCCGTTCGCACCCGCCCAGGGTGTACAAGGTGGACCAGGAACGCGGAGCCAACGCCGCAGACCGACGGCGGCGACGGGAGCGAGGTCATCGAGGTCTCCGTCGGCGATGCCCGCCATCGGCTGTCGGAGCTTCTCGCTGCGGTGTCCGACGGCGAGTTCGGGTACCTGACCTCGTCGGGGACGGCGGATCGCGGCGCTCATCGGCCCGCCGACGTCGCCGAGGACTACGAGCGCGTCGAAGACGAGTACTGCGCGCGACGGGCTGCGGACGTCGGCAGAGATCCGGCTGATCTCGTCCCATGGGAGGAGGCCGTCGCGGGACTGGAACGCAGATGTCCCGAGGCGCCCGATCCGGAGCGCACCAGCCACAGCCCGACGGTTGACCCGCCGAGGCCGACGGCCCACCGGTGCTCGATACACCGCCCGGTGGGCCGTCTCGTCCCTCCGCTCTGTTGGCGGGCATCAGCTCAGTCCGCGTCGCCCCACCACCAGGGCTACAGCTTCACCGGGTAATGCGGCTCGGGGATGGTCGGGTTGATCCGGTTCTCGATGAAGATGCCGTGCCAGATCATGAACACCAGCAGGGCCCAGATCCGCCTGCTGTGGTCCAGCGTGCCGGCCTTGTGCTCCTCGAGGAGGACCAGCGCGGCATTCTTGTCGATCAGCGCGGCGGTGTCGGAGCGCTGGATGATGTCGCGGGCCCAGCCGTACATCTCGTCCTTGAGCCAGAGCCGCAGCGGCACCGGGAAGCCGAGCTTGCGTCGATTGAGGACGTGGGCGGGGACGACGTCGCGCAGCGCCTGCCGCAGCGCGAACTTGGTTGTCTCCTTGGTGATCTTCTCCGACTGCGGGATCTGCGCGGCGACCTTGAAGACCTCGGTGTCCAGGAACGGCACCCGCAGTTCCAGCGAGTTGGCCATCGTGACCTTGTCCGCCTTGGCCAGGATGTCGCCCCGCAGCCAGGTGAACATGTCCACGTACTGCATCCGCGTGACCGGGTCCCAGCCCTCCGACTCGCGGTAGGCGCGGGCGGTGATGTCGGTGTGCGACACGGCCGGGTCGAAGGTGTTGAGCACTCGGCGGAGCTGGTCGTCCCGGAAGATCCGGGCGTTGCCGTAGTAGCGCTCCTCCAGGGACAGCGCGCCTCGGCGGAGCAGGTCCTTGCCGCGCACGCCCTCGGGGATGCGGGTGGACACCTTGCCCATGATCCGCCGCAGCCCGCCCGGCACCCGGTCGAACGGCGCCAGCGACAGCGGCTCCCGATAGATCGTGTAGCCGCCGAACAGCTCGTCGGCCCCCTCGCCGGAGAGCACCACCTTGACGTGCTGACGTGCCTCGCGAGCGATGAACCACAGCGGCACCAGGGCCGGGTCGGCCACCGGGTCGTCCAGGTACCAGACGATCAGCGGCAGGTGCTCCATCATCTCCTCGGGGGAGACGGTGCGGACGACGTGCTTCACCCCGAGGGCGGCGGCGGACTCGGCGGCCACGTCGACCTCCGAGTAGCCCTGGCGCTCGAACCCGGTGGTGAAGGTGATCAGGTCGGGGTTGTGCTCCTTGGCCAGGGCGGCGATGGCGGTCGAGTCGATGCCGCCGGAGAGGAACGCGCCGACGGTGACGTCGGCCCGCATGTGCTTGGCCACCGAGTCCCGCATGACGTCGGTGATCCCCTGGTACAGCCGCGACTGCTCGGTGGGTCCGGTCACCGGCCTCGGGGTGAACGTCGGGGAGAAGTAGCGCTGCATGACGGGCTGCCCGCCGGGCTCCACGGTGAACGACGTGCCGGACTCGATCCGGCGGATGCCGTGGTGCAGCGTGGCGGGCTCGGGGACGTACTGGAGGGTCAGGTAGTACTGAAGGCCGCTGCGGTTCAGGGCGGGCTGTTGGCCCAGCGTCCCGGACAGGTCGAGCAGGCTCTTCTTCTCGCTGGAGAACGCGACGCCGTGCGGTCCTGCCGCGTAGTAGAGCGGCTTGATGCCGAAGGGATCGCGGCCGCCGAAGATCAGCTGCTTCTCGGAGTCCCAGATCAGGAACGCGAACATTCCTCGCAGGCGGCTGATCATCGACTGGCCGAGGTAGTGATACGCGGCCACGATCGACTCGGTGTCGCCGTCGGTGGTGAACCGGGCGCCGTGGCGCTGCGCCAGCTCGGCGCGCAGTTCGAGATAGTTGTAGATCTCGCCGTTGAAGATGATGGTGTACCGGTCGGGCGACTCCGGCGGACCCCAGGTCAGCGGCTGATGCGAACGCTCGACGTCGATGATCGAGAGTCGGTTGAAGCCGAACACGGCCTCATCCCGCTGCCAGGTCTCCGACTCGTCCGGTCCTCTGTGCCGCTGACAGGTCAGCGCTCTGCCTACGGAGGCGCGAGCCGCCATGGCGTCGTTCTCGGTCGGGCAGACCAGTCCCAATAGGCCACACACGCTACTCGCGCACCTTCCGTCCCTGCTTGTCTTCTCGCCTCCGGATCAGTATGACCCGGCCCGGCCGACGTGCTGTCGACTCACCCCGAAGCGGCCGGTCACAAGTTGCTGGGCTACTCTTCCGCTCGGAATGCGGCGGCACGGCTGAAGTGTCGACCTCGATGGCGTCCCTCGAGATGTCGCCGAGGCGGTGAGCCTGATCAAGGAGGCGTCGAGCAGTGGGCCAGAAGGCAACGCGGCTGGCGAAGCTAGGTGGATCGTTCGGCCTGGTAGCCCTGGCAACCACCGGCTGCTCCGCGAACGATGTGCTTCGGTTCGGCTGGCCGGAGGGAGTCACTCCGCAGGCCGATCAGATGCGGAATCTGTGGACGTGGTCGGTGATCGCGGCGCTGCTGGTCGGCGTCCTGGTCTGGGGCCTGATCCTCTGGTCGGTGGCGTTCCACCGCAAGCGCGGTGAGGAGATGCCGCGCCAGACGCAGTACAACGTTCCGTTGGAGCTGGTGTACACCGTCATCCCGCTGGTGATGGTGACCGTCCTCTTCTACTTCACCGCGACGACGCAGAACTATGTGCTCGCGCAGGAGGAGGAACCCGACGTCACCGTCGAGGTGGTCGCCTTCCAGTGGAACTGGGAGTTCCGTCACCTGGACGAGACGACGCCCGACGGCGACCCGGTGAGCACCCTCGGCAGCAGCGACGAGATCCCCCTGCTGGTGGTCCCGACGGACCAGGTCATCCAGTACGAGGTGCGGTCCAACGACGTGATCCACTCGTTCTTCGTCCCGGAGTTCCACTTCAAGCGCGACACGTTCCCGCACCCGGAGAAGAACAACCAGGACAACGTGTTCCAGAACGTGATCGACGAGCCCGGCGCGTTCGTCGGTCGATGCGCCGAACTGTGCGGCACCTATCACTCGATGATGAACTTCGAGGTACGTGCGCTGCCCGGCGACCTGTACGACGAGTTCATGGGCCTGCGAGTGCAGGACAACCCGGTGACCGGCGACCTGTACACGGCCTCCGAGGCGCTGACCGAGATGGACTGTGGCGAGCTGTGTGCGCCGGAGGCGGTCACGACTCACCCGTTCAACACCGACCGCACCGCACGCGAGGCCAGCACTCGCGAGCAGAACTGATTGCCGCAGGACCCGGTCGGAACGCAGGAGTACTGAGAGTGAGGACTCGATGAAGGTCGAGGCGGGGATCTTCGAGGGCACGGCGGTGTTCGCCTTCGTCGTCGCGGTCGTCTACGGATTCTGGTCGGGGGAGCCGGTCGGCACCGTCGCCCTGGTCCTCACCGGCGGGCTCGCCCTGCTGGTGGGCACCTACTTCCGATTCGTCTCTCGGCGGATGGAGATGCGTCCGGAGGACGACCCGGAGGCGGAGGTCAGCGACGGCGCAGGCGAGCTCGGCTTCTTCAGCCCCGGCAGCTACTGGCCGTTCGGCCTCGCGGCAGGCTGCGCGCTCACCGGCCTGGCGCTGGCGTTCTTCCACATCTGGATGCTGATCGCCGCCACGATCATCGTGCTCATCGCCGTCGGCGGCCTGCTCTTCGAGTACCACCGCGCGCCGCAGAGCCACTGACCCGAGCGCGAAGCACTCCTGGTGCGGCGCGGCCCGCGCGGTCGGTGATCCCCATGGGGAGACGCTCCCGGCGCAGCAGGCCCGATGTCACGGGAGAAGCCCGTCCTGGCCCTGCCGGGGCGGGCTTCCCGCGTCGACGGGCGACGTGCCCGGTCATCCGGTCGAGTTGTGCGGGCCGGGACGGCGCCTGAGCGGCCCGGGGACGAGCGATGGCGCGGCACCGGTCTAATCCCCACTTTCGGAGTTGCGCGGGGCCAGCGCGGCGATCTGCGGCGTTGTCGTCAGTCGACATCACTCCGTTATGTCTCCTTCCTCCGCCTGGCAGCTCAGCCACGCTGACCCCCGCTCACGACTCCAGGGGGATCGAAGACAGGCTCTGAGATCCGTCCCGATCAGGGGCAGGCGGCGGCACAGACCGGTTTGGCGGTCAGGGGCGGAGCGGGCCGAGGTCGAGTAGCGGTCGGGCCGAGCCCGCGCATGGCAACCGCACGTTGGTTGACGAGCTCGAGAGTGAAACCGGCCCCGTGGTTCGCCGAATCCGGACCGTCCGCCTCGGCGCGGCCCCCTCAAGGACGGCACCGGTGTCCCGCCGATCGAGCCCACCGGCATCGGCCTGCTCGTGAGTCATCGCGACGGCGACTGCGGCACCTGCGCGACGACGGGCCGCCGCGCGCCGCGCCGCCCGAGACCGTCGCAGGCAACCGTGGTCAGTCCTGCCGATGCCGGTCTCGCCGAGTCGTCCTCCGTCGGTGTGCCCGCTCGACACGAGGTCGGTTCACACCGAAGACCGGCGAGGCCGAGATCGGCTCGGCGGGGAGTCGTCGGTCAGCCTGCCACGCCGATGCAGGTCGAGAACGACTCCGTCAGCGCGGTTCGAGGCAGCCTCAGCGGGCGAGTTCGTCGCGGATCTCGACGGATCGCGCGGCCCAGCGGTTCAACAGGTCGCCTGCCGCGCCGGAGTCGACGGCCTTGGCGGCTTCGGTCAGCCCGGCGCGAAGCACCTGATCGAGGTCCCCTTCGAAGCCTTCATGGGCGGCCAGCGCGCCGGCCGCGTTGAGCAGCACCGCGTCGCGGACCGGGCCGGGTCTGCCCGCCACCAGATCGCGGACGACGGCGGCATTGTGCTCGGCGTCGCCGCCTCGGAGATCCTCGGCGCTCGCCAGGGAGATGCCCAGCACCGTCGGGTCCACGGTCACCTGCCGGACCAGGCCGTCATGCACCACCCAGGCCGTCGAGGTCGTCGTGGTGGTCAGCTCGTCGAGGCCGTCGTCTCCCCGCACCACCAGCACCGACTGGCCGCGATCGGCGAAGACCTGTGCCATCACCGGCGCCATCCGCGCGTCGGCGCAGCCGATGAGACCGCCCTTCGGCCTGCCGGGATTGGTCAGCGGGCCGAGCAGGTTGAAGGCGGTGCGGATGCCGATCTCCCGCCTCGGGCCCGCCGCGCGCGCGTAGGCCGGGTGGAAGACGGGAGCGAAGCAGAAGCCGATCCCCAGCTCGATCACCGAGGACCGCACGCCCGTGGGCGGCAGGTCGATGACGACGCCCAGGGCCTCGAGCACGTCGGCGGTGCCGCAGCTGGACGACGACGCCCGGTTGCCGTGCTTGACCACCGGCACACCCGCCGCCGCGACGACCAGGGCGGTCATCGTGGAGATGTTGACACTGTTGGACCGGTCGCCGCCGGTGCCGACGACGTCCATCGCCCGCACGTCCAGATCGATCAGCCGGGCATGAGCCAGCATGGCGTCGGCCATGCCCCGGATCTCGCTCGGCGTCTCACCCTTGGCCCGCAGCGCCACCGCGAATCCCGCGATCTGGGCGGGAGTCGCCTGGCCGGTCATCACCTGATTCATGGCCCAGGCGGTGTTCTCGGTGCTCAGATCGTGCCCGGTGACCAGCCGCGTGAGCAGCGCAGGCCAGGTGTGCGGGGTCGGTCCTGCGCCCTCATGCATGCCGAGATCCGTTTCAGCCGTTCGTGACGGGGAGCCTGGTGGACCGCAGCACCTCGGCCACGGTCTCCGCTGCGGCCAGCGGGTCGAGCGGGTGCACGAGCACCGCGTCGGCCTGCGACCAGGTCGCCAGCCATCGGTCGTCCTTGCGGCGGACGACGACGACGACGGGAGGGCAGTCGTCGATCTCGTTCTTGAGCTGGCGTGAGATGCCCATGCCACCGGTCGGCTGCGCTTCGCCGTCGAGGATCAACAGGTCGGCCTGTCCCTCGTCGACGATGGACAGGACGGCGGCGATCCCGTCGGCCTCCAGGTAGCGCACCCGGCCGACGTCGACGGCGGGACGGCGTCCGACCGCCGTCATGATCGCCTCGCGGACCTCAGCGCGGTGGCTGAACACCAGGATGGTCGTGATGCTCGTGCTCATCTGCGCAGAACCCTCCGGCGACATCGGTCGTTCACTGGCCCTGATGCTAGCCGCTGGCCGGGTCACACCTGCAGGGCGTCCCACCCGAGGGCGTCGCCGCCGAGCCGCGCGGCGAGCCCCGCCATCCGAGATCGTGCCTGTGCGCAGTGCAGCGCATCGAGCAGTTGGACCCGCACGGCCTCCAGCGCGACGAGGTCGCCCGGCGCCGCCTGGCTCGCGGGAGCCTCGGCCGTCGATGCCGAGGCGTCCTCGCCCACCGGGTGACCGGCCTGCTCGCGGAGCAGCCAGCCCTCCTCGGCCAGGAGATCGGCCGCCTGAGCCCGCGAGGCGGCAGGCAGCCGCAGATGATGGCGCAGCACCGCCTGCCGCTCGGCGTCCCAGCGCTCGGACCTGGCCAGGGCGGCCGAGTCGGCCTCGGCGGGATCGAAGGCCTCGACCACCACGACCAGCCGGGGATCGTCCACGTCGAGCGGCGGAATCCGCCTGGCCCGCCGCCGCGATCGGAGCCGTTCCCACCACCGGAGCACGCCGTCGAACAGCACCCTCACCTCATCTCTTCCTCGGTGCTCGCCTGCTCGTTCACGGTGATCGCCGCGCCCGAGGAGGACCCGGCACGACATCCGGAGTTCTCGCAAGTAATAATGCGTCGCGTGACAACGGCATCGCCTCCCATCGCCCAGCGGGTGCATTCGCTGAACCGACCGAACATGGTCAGCGTCGGCACGATCGTGTGGTTGTCGAGCGAACTCATGTTCTTCGCCGGCCTCTTCGCGATGTACTTCACGGTGAGGGCGCAGCACGACGGCCCGTGGCCGCCGGAGCCGTCCGAGTTGAACCTCGGATATGCGCTGCCCTTCACGATCATCCTCGTGGCGTCCTCGTGGACCTGCCAGCTCGGTGTGTTCGCTGCGGAGCGGGGCGACGTCTTCGGCCTGCGCCGGTGGTATCTCCTCACCCTGGTGCTCGGCACGATCTTCGTCGCCGGCCAGGCAGGTGAGTACTACACGCTGATGACCGCGCACGACACCACGATCTCGTCCTCGCCCTTCGGCACCGTCTTCTACATGACGACCGGGTTCCACGGCTTGCACGTCATCGGTGGTCTCATCGCGTTCGTGTTCCTGCTCATGCGCACCAAGATGAGTAAGTTCACGCCTGCCCAGGCGACCTCGGCGATCGTCGTGTCCTACTACTGGCACTTCGTCGACATCGTGTGGATCGGGCTGTTCGCCGTCATCTACCTGGTCCCCTGACGCCGATCGACTAGAAGCCGGAACTCGACAGCAAGGGTTGTGCAGCACACATGACCACGACAGACAAGCCGCGGAGCACCTTCCGCTCCAAGCTGCGACGGCGGATCTCGGGCGTGCTGGCGCTGGGTGTGGCACTGGCGGCAGCCGGCGCGCTCTACACCGCCTTCATGCCGAAGCCGCACGTCGCGCAGGCCACCGAGCAGGCCGAACTGGCACGGCAGGGCGAGGAGCTCTACAACAACGCCTGCATCACCTGCCATGGCTCCAACCTGGAGGGTGTGCAGGACCGCGGCCCCAGCCTGATCGGCGTCGGCGAGGCGGCCGTGCACTTCCAGGTCTCCACGGGCCGGATGCCGATGATGCGCCAGGATGCCCAGGCACTGCGCAAGCCCTCTGTGTACGACTCCGGCGAGATCGAGGCGTTGGGGGCCTACATCCAGGCCAACGGCGGCGGTCCCGAGACTCCGGAGGCGCGCGGCGCCGAGCTGCGAGGTGACAACGTCGCGCGCGGTGGCGAGCTGTTCCGGCTCAACTGTGCCTCCTGCCACAACTTCACCGGTCGGGGCGGGGCACTGTCCTCCGGCAAGTTCGCGCCGAACCTCGACGGGGTCAGCGAGGACGAGATCTACACCGCGATGCTCACCGGCCCGCAGAACATGCCGGTCTTCTCCGATCGGCAGCTGACGCCGACGGAGAAGGAGGACATCATCGCCTTCGTCAAGTCCGTCACCGACGGCAACAACAACCCGGGCGGCCTGTCACTCGGCGGGTTCGGTCCCGCCGTCGAGGGTGTCGTCGTCTTCGTGGTCGGGATTGCGGCGCTGGTCGGCGTCTCCCTCTGGATCGGAGCCAAGCAATGAGCGAGCCGAGCAAGGGCGTCCCCAGTGACGCCGAGCTCGCGGAGCTGAGTCGGGAAGAACTCGTTCGCCTCGGCACCGAGCTCGACGACGTCGAGCTCGTCAAGTATCAGGACCGGTTCCCGGTCAAGGGGACGCGCGCCGAGAAGCGCGCCGAACGCCAGGTGGCGGGCTGGTTCCTGCTCGCAGGCCTGTCCGGCCTCGCCTTCCTCGGGCTCTACCTGTTCTGGCCGAACGAGTACCAGAGCCCGTTCGCCGAGGGGCACTTCGTCTACTCGCTGTACACGCCGCTGATCGGGGCCACCCTCGGTCTGTCGGTGCTCGCGATCGGCGTCGGAGTGATCTCCTACGCGAAGAAGTTCGTGCCGGAGGAAGAGGCCGTTCAGCAGCGGCACAACGGCGGCTCCGAGGAGATCGACAAGAAGACGACCGCCGCACTGCTCGCGGACGCGGGCCAGCGCAGCGGCATCGCCCGCCGGTCCATGATCAAGCGGTCGGCAGGTTTCGGCGCGGGTGTCTTCGGCCTCGGCGTCGGCGTCTTCGCCCTGGGCGGTCTGGTCAAGAACCCATGGGCCGAGGGTGAGACGCCGGATTCGCTGTGGCACACCGGCTGGATGCACACGAGCGACAACGAGAAGGTCTACCTTCGTCGCGACACCGGCGACCCCGGCGAGGTCTCGCTGGTTCGTCCCGAGGACATCCAGGCGGGCGGCTTCGAGACGGTCTTCCCGTTCCGAGAGTCCGAGCGCGGCGACCACGACGCGCTGTACTACGCGCTGCGTCGTTCCGACAACCCCGTGATGCTCATCCGGCTTCGTCCCGGATCGGAGCCGGTCAAGCGCAAGGGGCAGGAAGACTTCAACTACGGCGACTACTACGCCTACTCGAAGATCTGCACCCACCTCGGCTGCCCGACCTCGCTGTTCGAGCAGCAGACGGGTCGCCTGCTCTGTCCGTGCCACCAGTCGCAGTTCGACGTGGTGAACACCTACGCCAAGCCCGTCTTCGGTCCGGCGACCCGCTCGCTGCCGCAGCTGCCGATCGACATCGACGAGGACGGCTTCCTGGTGGCGCGCAGCGACTTCATCGAGGCCGTGGGCCCTGGCTTCTGGGAGCGTAAGTCATGAGCTCGATCACCACGCCGACGAAGCCCAAGAGCATCGGGGTGCGTGCGGCGGCAGGGGCGGCGACCTGGGCCGACGATCGTTTTCACATGTCCAGGGGCATCCGCAAGCAGCTCAACAAGGTCTTCCCGACGCACTGGTCCTTCATGCTCGGCGAGATCGCGTTGTACAGCTTCATCGTGCTGCTGCTCACCGGCACGTACCTCGCGTTGTTCTTCGACCCGTCGATGGCGCACGTCGAGTACCAGGGCAGCCTGGAGAACATGCGGGGCATCGAGATGTCCCGCGCCTATGCCTCGACACTGGACATCTCCTTCGAGGTCCGAGGCGGCCTGTTCGCCCGTCAGGTGCACCACTGGGCCGCGCTGCTGTTCATGGCCGCGATCGTGGTCCACATGCTGCGGGTGTTCTTCACCGGTGCGTTCCGCAAGCCGCGTGAGGTCAACTGGGTCATCGGCATCCTGCTCTTCATCATGGGCTTCTTCGAGGGCCTGACCGGCTACTCGCTGCCCGACGACCTGCTCTCGGGCACGGGCCTGCGGATCGTCTCCGGCATCACGATGTCGATCCCGGTGATCGGCACCTGGGCCAACTGGGCGATCTTCGGCGGGGAGTATCCGGGAACCGAGATCATCCCTCGGTTCTACACGCTGCACATCCTGCTGCTGCCCGGCCTGATCCTCGGTCTGATCGCGGTCCACCTCGGACTGGTCTGGTACCAGAAGCACACGCAGTTCCCCGGCGTCGGTCGCAAGGAGACCAACGTCGTCGGCGTGCGGATCATGCCGGTGTTCGCCCTCAAGGCGGGCGGCTTCTTCGCCGTCGTCGCCGGTGTGCTGGCGATCATGGGCGGCATCTTCCAGATCAACGCGATCTGGAACATCGGCCCGTACAACGCCTCGCAGATCAGCGCGGGCTCGCAGCCGGACTGGTACGTGATCTGGCTGGACGGCATGACCAGGATCTGGCCGTCCTGGGAGTTGTATCTGGGCAATTATCTGGTGCCTGCCGCGTTCTTCCCTGCCGTGCTCGGCATGGGGCTGATCTTCACGCTCGCCGGTGCCTATCCGTGGATCGAGAAGGCCTTCACCAAGGACGACGCGTACCACAACCTGTTGCAGCGGCCCCGCGACGTTCCGGTGCGCACCAGCCTCGGCGCGATGGCGCTGGCCTTCTTCGGGGTCCTGATGTTCACCGGCGCCAACGACATCATCGCGGAGCAGTTCGACATCTCGTTGAACGCGATGACCTGGGTCGGCAGACTCGGCGTGCTGTTCTTCCCGCCGATCGCGTACTACATCACCTACCGGATCTGCATCGGGTTGCAACGGGCCGACCGCGAGGTGCTGGAGCACGGCATCGAGACCGGCATCATCAAGCGGCTGCCGCACGGCGAGTTCATCGAGGTCCACCAGCCGCTGGGCCAGGTGGACGAGCACGGCCACCCGGTGCCGCTGGACTACCAGGGCGCTGCCGTTCCCAAGCGGATGAACGAGCTCGGGGCGGCGGGCAGCCCGGTGCGCGGCAGCCTACTCACCCCCGACTCGGCCGAGGAGACGGCGGCGGTGACGAAGGCCGAGAGCGAAGACCGGCATCTGCTGGGCCCCGCCGAATCGGACGACTCCGCCGCGCGCGGTGTCGAGCCGAAGGGCGAGGACGGCGACACGCCGGAGCAGCCGCGCGGCTGACGCGACGCCTGAAGACGACGACAGGGCCCGGAACCGACTGACTGGTTCCGGGCCCTGGCTCGTGTCACGGTGCGGGTGGTCGGAGCGGCCCGTGTCCGGCCTGTCGACCGGGGACGTCCCCGCAGCTGCGGGCGGCCGTCTGTCGCGGCGCCCGGTGGGGCGGCTGCCGACGGGCTCCGCCCACTGCGGCTCAGCCCGCGTCGTCCGAGCCGATCGAGAAGGACTCCTCGGCGTCGCGGCGGGAGTAGGAGCGGAACGCGATGTGGGTGTCCGTGTTGAGCACGCCGTCGACCTTGCCGATGCGGCCGGGGATCAGCGCCGCGAGGTCGGCGTGTTCGGCGACCCGGACGAGGACGACGAGATCGACCTCGCCGGAGCAGGAGTACACCTCGTCCACGCCGTCGATGTCGGCGATCTCCTGGGCGGCTTCAGGAATGCGGTCGGCGACGGCGTTGACGAGCACGAACGCGGTGATCACGAAAGGAACCTCCCGAAGTCCGGCGGAAACTGTGGCGATGGTAGTCGAGCGGCGCCGCAGGCGATCGGGGCGCGGCTCCCAGGACGAGATCACGGTGGGCAGTCGGCGCGCGGGCCGGGGCGGCTGGTCAGTCCGCCGCCGCGTAACCGGCCCGACCTGCGTCGGCCTTGGCCACCCACTGCTGCCAGCGGCCCGCACCGCCCGCGGGCTCGGCCCACGGCACGTCGGAGTCCACGAGTCGAGTGCCGCCGGTCGTGAGCCAGCGGCGGATCACGATCACCTCGTCGGCCGTCGCGCCCCGCAGCGGGCCAGGCTCCGGCAGTACGGTCTCGGCGCTCGCGCGCAGCATCCCGACCACCGGCATCGGTGCGACCCCGCGTCGAGCGGTGCCCGCCGAGGCCAGCCTGCCGTACCGGATGACGGCGAGATGCCAGCCGCCCGCGCCGTCGGGCCGCGCCGCCACGAGTTCGCCGACCGAGGCCAGGGCGGCGAGCCGCTGACCTCGGTCCAGGGCCCGCACCAGGGTGGCCAGTCGGTCCCGATGTCGTGCCGCGTCCTCGAAGCGCTGCTGTTCGGCCAGCTCGCCCAGCCGGTCGTCGAGCCGTTCCAGCACCGCG
The DNA here is from genome assembly GCF_001941625.1 of Actinoalloteichus fjordicus. NCBI lineage: Bacteria > Bacillati > Actinomycetota > Actinomycetes > Pseudonocardiales > Pseudonocardiaceae > Actinoalloteichus > Actinoalloteichus fjordicus. The sequence continues at coordinate 5,879,532 of NZ_CP016076.1, read as the reverse complement.
GCCCGTGCACCCGCGAACAGTTCCGCGACCTCGATCACGGCCGGTGCGTAGTCCTCGATGCTCTGTCGTCCGGCGCAGGGCGCGGCGCAGCGGCCGATCTCGGCGAGAGTGCACGGTCTGCCTCGTTGGTCGCGCGCCGGAATCCGCTCGGCGCACCGTCGCACCGCGCTGCCCTCGTGCAGCGTCTCCACCGCGTCCTCGGCCGCCCGCCGGGTGCGAAACGGGCCCATGGCGCCGTCACGGGCCCGCCGGACGACCGACAGCCGGGGGAAGGCCTCGTCGGTCAACACGATCCACCACGCGCGATGTGGGGTGGTGGAACGGCGGTTGTAGCGCGGGCGGTGCGCGGCGAGCAGCCGCAGTTCCCGTACCTCCGCCTCCAGCGAGTGGGCGCACTCGACGGCATCGACGCGCTCGGCGATCCCGACCATCTCGCGGACACGCGCCCGCGTCTCGCCCGCGGTGAAGTACTGCCGGACTCGACGTCGCAGGTCGACGGCGGTGCCCACGTACAGCACCTCCTCGCGGGGACCCCGGAACAGGTAGACACCGGGGGCGTGCGGCAGGTCGGCCGCGAGCTGCCGCTTGCGGCGCTGTGCGGTGCTCACCTCCGGCAGATAGCCGAGCAGCTCCTCGAGCGACTGGACGCCGACGGGTCCGACTCGTTCGAGCAGTCCGTGCAGGACGTCGACGGTGGCGCGGGCATCGGTCAGCGCCCGGTGGCTGGGCGTGGTCGGGGAACGGAACAGCCGGGCGAGACTGGCGAGCTTGACGTTGGGCGCCTCGTCCCTGCGCAGCACCCGGCGGGCGAGCCGGACCGTACACAGCACGGTGGGCTTGGGCCAGGGATGGCCGAGTTCTTCCGCTGCCGCGCGCAGGAATCCGACGTCGAAGGGGGCGTTGTGGGCGACGAGCACGCAGCCTGCGGCGAACTCGAGGAAGGCGGGCAGGACGGACTCGATGCGGGGTGCCTCGGTCACCATCGCGTCGGTGATGCCCGTCAGCGACATGATCATCGGCGGAATGCCCCGGCCCGGGTTGACCAGGGTGGCGAACTCGCCGATCACCTGACCGCCTCGGACCTTCACGGCGCCGATCTCGGTGATGGCGTCGCCCCGACTGCTGCCGCCGGTGGTCTCCAGGTCCACTACGACGAACGTGACGGCACGCAGCGGCGTGCCGAGTTCGTCGAAGGTGAGCTGAAGCTCCGGGGGCCCTGCCACGTCGGTCATCGCGGGCAGGCTAACCGGGGGGCCGGACACCGATGTCTCGTGTGGCCGGTCGCCGTCGGCTCGCGCGGTCGCCGTCATCACTCCTTCGGCGCACTCGCGGGGCGGGCTGGGACGGGGTCGCAGGCGTGATCGTCGCCTGGATGCGCAACGCAGCAGGTCGCCGCGCCGATGCAGCCGTAGCAGGAAAACGAGGACGCCGGGCAGGCTCTAACCTGACGAGATGCCGAAGTTGAGTTCACCGGCCGGTTCGGACGAGCCGGGTTCCGGCGTCGGGTCCCCGCGACAGGGCGACTCGGCGGCCGACGACGGCGCCGAACTCCCCGACCGCGCGGAGCCTGCCGAACCGCCGGGATCGGCAGACCACGCCGAGTCGGTCGACGCCTCGGGCGGCGACGTGCCCACCGGCGACGGCCCGGCTCGTGACGAGGCCGTCGCCGACGAGCCCGGCGGACGGCGAGAGTCGTCCTCAGCGGACGGGCCCGTGCTCACGGCCGGGACCGAGGAGTCCGCCCGCTCCGCCGGACCGTCGAGGGCCGTCGAGTACGACGAGTTCGGCCTGACGGTCGCGTCGGACCGGGCGCAGGAACCCGGCCCGGTGGGGGGAGACGAACCGACGGACGTGCCCGACGACGGCGAGCGCGTCGAGCCCTGGGCATCGGCGACGGCGGAGGTCCGGTCCGGACCGGACATCGCGGAGACACCGGGCGCGGCGGCTGCCACGGACTCTGCGGGCGCACCGGAGCGGTCGCCGTCGGAGCGGTCGCCGTCGGAGGAGTCGTCGGTGGGGGAGCCGTCGGCGGGGGAGTCGTCGGCGGGGGAGTCGACGGTGGATTGGGAGGGACTGCCCGAGCTGATTCGCGTGCGTCTCGCGGAGGTGGCCGCCGCCGCACTCGGCGGGCTCGCCATGGCGGAGATCCCGCGTCCGCTGCGGTCGGTCGCGAAGTTCACCCCCGGCAAGCGGGCCCGCTTCGGCAGGGCGCCGCTGCTGGCCGAGCTGCGGGCCTCCACGGCGTTTCGTTCTGCCGTCTTCGTGTGGGCGGGACAGCATCACCCGGCCTTGATCGACACCGAGTCCGACGACCCGGTCACCCGGGCCGTCGGGGCGCTGTTGGCGGGCGGTGATCAGGCCGCCGAGCGGGTGCGGGTGGTGGCGCGGCGCGCCGAGGACGCACAGCTTCGGTCCGAACGGGACACTGCGGTGGCCAGGGCGGAGCGCCTGACCGCCGAGCTGGATCGACTGCGCGCGGAGAACGGCGCGGTGCGGGCGGCCGTCGAGCTGGCCAGGACCGAGTCAGAGGAGGAGCTGGACCGGCTGCGTCGCAGACTCCGCGAGCAGGGCGTGCGACTGAGACAGGCCAAGGACGCCGCCGCAGCCGCGTTGACCGAGGCGGAGCAGGTGCGGGCGGCCGCTGACGAGGCGGTGCGGGAGTTGACCGAGCAGCGGGACCGCGAACGTGATCGGGCCGAGGCCGAGCGGGCCAGGGCACGGCGTGCCCTGGCCGACGCCGAGGTGGCCAGGCAGTCCGCTCGCGAGGCCAGACAGGCGGACGAGGTCCGGCTCGCGTTGCTGGTGGACACCCTCGACGGTGCGGTGACCGGCCTGCGACGCGAGCTGGCGATCGGGGGCGGTGGCGGCCCCCGGCCCGCAGACCTGGTGAGTGGAGCGAGCGCCTCGCTGGGGAAGGGCGGCCGGGTGGAGGACCCGGCCGCGCTGGACCGGCTGCTCGCCCTGCCCGCCGTGCATCTGGTGGTAGACGGCTACAACGTGACCAAGACCGGGTATCCCGAGCTGACCTTGGCGGCGCAGCGGGAGCGGCTGGCCCAGCAGCTAGGCGCCCTCGCCGCTCGGACCGGCGCCGAGGTGACGGTGGTGTTCGACGGCGCGGACGTCGTGTCGGTGCCGACGGTGGTGAGCCGGGGGACCCGAGTGCTGTTCAGTGATCCCGGCGTGTCGGCCGACGACGTGATCCGCGCACTGGTGGCGGCGGAGCCGGAGGGCAGACCGGTCGTGGTGGCGACCTCTGACCGCGCGGTGGCCGACTCCGTCCGCCGCAGAGGCGCGCATCCGGTGCCCTCGGCGATACTCCTGGCTCGGCTGGGGCGGATCTGAGCCGGCGTTACAGTGTTCGCGCGAGACCTCGGGTGATAGATCGCACACAGCTGCCTTCCGTGTGCCTGATGCTTACTGTTTGTTCCCACTGGAGCGGGAACAGCAGGTCGCGTGATCGCGAATTGGTGAACACACCGTGATCGCAACTAACCCTTTCGAGACCTTGTGCACTCGTTCACAACTTTTCCTTCTGGGCAGTGGACTACGCAGCTCACTACTCGTAACCTATCCGAGACCTCGCGGCGGGCAGTTGTCTACAGAGGGCGACTCCGCAGGTCACCGCCGAATCGGCACGTCGGGGAGCCGAACCGGAGTCCAACAGCTGATCATGCGGGGATGTCGGTCGAAGATCGACGAACATCGACCGTTGATCGACCGTCCGGTAGGCGGTTCGAGAAGTACGAAGGAGTTGCTCGCGACGTGGCGTCGCATCGAATGAGAAGAACGATGCGTGGGGCACTGGCGGCGACCGTGGTGGCTATGGCAGTCAGCCTCGTCCCCGCGCCGGTGATGGCCCAGGAACTTCCCGACAACAAATCAGACGCGGTGGCTCAGCTCGAAGAACTCGATCACGAGGCCGTGCGGCTGACCGAGGAATGGCACCGCGCCAACGACGACCTGGCCGCCCGAGAGGCGGAGCTGGAGGAGGCGACCGCCGCCTTCGAGCAGTCCCAGGAGTCGGCAGAGCAGGCACGAGGGGATGAGGAGCTGTTCCGCGGCAACGTGGACGAGCTCGCCAACGCCTCGTATCAGGGCGCTCGATTCAACAAGCTCTCCGCACTACTGGTCGCCGAGGACCCGCAGGCCTTCCTCGACCAGCTCTCCGCGCTGGACGTGCTCGCCAGCGGGAACGCCGAGTCGCTCGATCGGCTGACCGCCGTGGTCCGGCAGGCCGAGGAGGCCGAGGCATCGGCATCCGAGGCGGAGACCGCAGCGGCCGAGGCGGCCGCCGAGGCCGAGGAACTGCGCACCGAGATCGATGAGCGCAGGACCGAGATGGACGCGCAGATCGCCGAGGTCCAGGCGCACATCGACGACCTCACCGCAGAGGAGCAGGCCGAGTACGACCAGGGCTCCGGCGCGGACGAGGGTGAGACGGACTACCAGGTGCCCCCCGGCACCGGCACCGGCTCCGCAGCGGTGCAGGCCGCGCTCACACGGGTCGGAATGCCCTACGTGTACGGGGCCACCGGCCCCGGCACCTTCGACTGCTCCGGCCTGATGCAGTGGGCCTACAACCAGGTCGGCGTGTCGCTGCCCAGGAACAGCGCCGCCCAGGCATCCACCGGGACCGCGGTCTCCCGCGCCCAGCTGGCTCCCGGCGACCTGATCGCCTACGGAAACCCGTCGGTGCACCACATCGGCATGTACGTCGGCAACGGCAACGTCGTGCACGCCCCGACCACCGGGCAGAACGTGAAGGTCGTTCCGATCGACCGGGGCTCCAACAGCCCGATCGTTGCGATGCGACGCGTGGCCTGAAGACCAGATCGACAGACAGGCACGGCTAGACCTTCGACGGCCTGGCTCACCGGAAGATCATCGGTGAGCCAGGCCGTTCTGTCGTGTGGGGACGGCGTCCCGCCTTCGTGCCTGCTGCGCCTGCCGCCTGCGCCTGCCGTCGCCCGCCGCCCGCCCGCCATCGCCCGTCGTCGACCCGGCGGGCCCGCGTCGCGTCAGGTGACCCTCGCCGCAACAGGCGCGGCGATCCGAGGCAGGCTCTAAGATCCTGAATCGTGTCGGGGATGTCGCGGTCCCGCAGTTGGGCGGCAGCCGCGATCACCGCTGTGCTGGTGACGGCGCTGGCCCTCATTACGCTGCCTAGGGCCGATCGGCTCGACGACCACCGGCTCGACGGCCGTGCGGAAGCGGCGAGCGTGACGGCCTCGCCCCCGCCGCTGCCCTTCCGATCGCGTTCGATGACGGGCGAGCCGTCCGGCTCCGCCGCCGACGCGGCGAATCTGACGGCGGACGACGAAGCCGTCGCCCGGCTGCTGGATCGACGGGCCAGAGCGGTGCTGGACCGCGACGAACAGGCGTTCCTGGCCACGGTGGACCCGGCGGCGGACCCCGAGTTCCGGCGGTCCGAACGGGAGATGTTCGCCAATCTGGCCGACGTCCCGTTGGCCGAGTGGAGTTATCGGCTCGTCCGCCCGGCCGCGCTGATGCCGCCGCCGCCCGCCGTCCGTTCCGGGCCGGACGCGGTCGCCGCGCCCGAGGTGGAGCTGCGGTACGCCCTGGCCGGGGTCGACGAGGAGAGCACCGGGAAGCCGATGGCGTTCCTCTTCGTTCGGCGCGGCGCACAGTGGTACGTCAACTCCGACACCGGCCTGGAGTCGCAGGGCCGCCGGACCTGGCGCGGCCCCTGGTCTTACGGCCCGTGCCTGGTGCTTCGGGTCCGCTCCGGTCTGGTGCTCGGCCATCCGGAGAACGCGGCGTTGACGCGCAGGGTGGCCGACGAACTCGACGACGCCGTCCGGTCGGTCAGCGAGGTCTGGGGCACGGACTGGTCCCGCCAGGCCGCCGTGCTGCTGCCTGCCTCCAGCGAGGAGTTCCACGCGCAGGCCGGTCACGTCTTCTCGCTGGAGGACATCGCGGCCCTCGCGGTCGCCGACACCGTCGACACCGCCACCGGCCGGGCCACCGGGCAGCGCGTCGTGGTGAATCCGACGTCGGCGGCCCGGCTGTCCGACACGGCGCTGCGCGTCGTGCTGCGCCACGAGGTCACCCACGTCGCGGCCAGGGGCCAGACCGCCCCCGGAGCGCCGATGTGGCTCCTGGAGGGCTTCGCCGACTACGTCGGCTACCGGGACAGCGGGCTGTCTCCCCGACAGATCGCCCCCGACCTGCACGAGCTGATCTCGGGCTCGCCTGCCGCCGACGTGGAGGGATCGGCGCCGGGGACCGGGCAGCCGCCCCCGACGCCGCCGCTCGCGGTGCCTGCGCTCCCCGCAGACGGCGAGTTCCACGAGGGCGGCAGGCGGCTCGACCTCGCCTATCAGACCTCGTGGTCGTTGCTCGACTTCCTCGCCACCCGCTACGGCGAGACCAGGGTGGTCAACCTGTACCGGCGGCTGGCGATCCAGGGCGAGTGGGCCGAGGACGACGTCGACCGCGTGCTGCGGTCCGAGTTCGGGCTCGGCCGGACGGCGCTGCTCGCCGACTGGCGGAGCATGCTGGCGGACGAGTTCGGCTGAGGCGGACATGGTGTCCGCCGCCGGGCGGGACGTCGAAAGCCGCCGCGCGGCCTCGGCCGTCGTCGAGAGCGGGGTCTGCCAGCGCGGACCGGTCGGCTTCATCGATGCACGGCCAGGGGCGCGGACGCGCTCACCACTCTCGAGATCGCCGCCCCACCGAGGACTACGGGCCGACGCGCATTAGTCTCGGTCCGGTGCGTCGGACCCTCTTGGTGACCAACGACTTCCCGCCGCGTCCCGGCGGCATCCAGGCGTATCTGCACGCCTTCGCGACCAGGCTGCCCGCGCAGGAGCTGACCGTCTACGCGCCCTCCTGGGAGGGGCGGGCCGGTTCGCATGTCGACTTCGACGCGGCCCAGCCCTTCGAGGTGGTGCGGCACCCGACGAGCCTGATGCTGCCGACCGGCGATGTCCTGAGCCGGGCCCGCGACGTCCTGCGCGCCGGGAAGTGCGACACGGTGTGGTTCGGTGCGGCGGCCCCGCTGGCGCTGCTCGGTCCGTGGCTGCGGGAGGCGGGCGCGCGGCGAGTGGTGGCCAGCACGCACGGCCACGAGGTCGGCTGGTCGATGCTGCCCGGTGCGCGGTCGGCGCTGCGGCGGATCGGCGCGTCGTCCGACGTCGTGACCTTCGTCAGTCGGTACACCCGAGGACGGTTCTCCTCGGCCTTCGGCCCCGGTGCGGCGCTGGAGCACCTGCCCTCCGGGGTGGACACGCAGACCTTCCGACCCGATCCTGCGGCCAGAGCCGACATCCGGCGTCGACACGGGCTCGGCGACCGCCCGGTGGTGGTCTGCGTCTCCCGGCTCGTGCCGCGCAAGGGCCAGGACATGCTGATCCGGGCCTTGCCGCAGATCCGTCGGCAGGTGCCCGACGCGGCGCTGTTGATCGTCGGCGGCGGCCCGTACCGCGATCGGCTGCACAAGCTGGCGCTGGACCGAGGGGTGGCGGGCCATGTGATCCTCACCGGCTCGGTGCCGTGGGAGGAGCTGCCCGCGCACTACGCCGCCGGAGACGTCTTCGCGATGCCCTGCCGGACCAGGGGCGGCGGCCTCGACGTCGAGGGACTCGGCATCGTCTTCCTGGAGGCCTCGGCGACCGGGCTGCCGGTGGTGGCAGGCCGGTCGGGCGGCGCACCGGAGACCGTCTTGGACGGCGTCACCGGCTCGGTCGTCGACGGGACGGACGTCGCGGCCGTCGCCGATCAGGTGGGCGGGCTGCTCGCCGATCCGGAGCGGGCTGCGGCGATCGGCAGGGCAGGCCGCGACTGGGTCTCCCGACACTGGCGCTGGACCGACCTCGCCACGCGGCTGGCGCGGCTGCTCGACGGCTGAGCCTCGGCAGGCACCGGATCTCCCGGCGACGCCGATCTCCGGGGTCTGCGCAGGCGCAGGATTCGATCACCGGCGGCACCGCGGCAGGATAATCGTCTGCCGGGGACTTCGACCGTGCGGGGGACACCGATCGCGTTCGGCCCGGCGCCCGTCTCCGCCTGCGGCGCCGCGCCCCGGACTGGACGGACTGCGCTCCGGCCCGATCGAGAAAGAGCCCTTCTTCGTTTCCTGCTGTGCTGTTACGGGGGGCGGACCCCCGCGACGCCCGTCCCCCGCAGATCGAGGCTCGCCCTCGGATCGTGTTCAGGTCTGGTAGATCGACTCGATGTCCACGGCGCGGCTCTGAACGATGACGTTCCTGCGCAGCTTCAAGCTGGGCGTCAGATCGCCGCCTGCCTCGGTGAAGTCCTCGTCGAGCACCCGGAATCGCTTGATCGACTCCGTCGTGGACACGGACTCGTTCGCCGCGTCCACGGCCCGCTGCAGCTCGCGGAGCAGGTCAGGATCGTCGGCACGAGCGGCGGAACTCGCGTTGCCGAGTCCCCGACGGGCCCGCCAGCCTGCCAGCGCCTCGTCGTCCAGCGTGATCAGCGCGCCGATGAACGGGCGTCGGTCGCCGACCAGCATGCAGTGGCTGACCAGCGGATGCTCCCGGACCCGATCCTCCAGCGCGGCGGGTGCGACGTTCTTGCCGCCCGCCGTCACGATGATCTCCTTCTTGCGGCCGGTGATCCGTAGGAAGCCTGCCGAATCAAGTTCGCCGAGGTCGCCGGTGTGGAACCAGCCGTCGGGCATGGCCTGCGCCGTGGCCGCCACGTCGTTCCAGTAGCCGCGGGTGACGATCTCCCCCTTGATCAGCACCTCGCCGTCGTCGGCGATGCGCACCGTCGTGCCCGCCACCGGCCTGCCCACCGTGCCGATTCGCGCGGCGTCCAGGGTGTTCACGCAGGCGGCGGCGGTGGTCTCGGTCAGTCCGTAGCCTTCGAGGACGGGGATGCCCACGCCCCGGAAGAAGTGCGTCAGCCGCTCGCTCAGCGGCGCACCGCCGGAGACGGCCGCCACACAGCGCCCGCCGAGCGCGGCGCGCAGTCGTCGGTACACCAGCCGGTCGAACATCGCGTGTCGCACGCGCAGCCCGATCGAGGGGCCGCTCGCCTCGCGCGCCCTGCTGTAGGCGATCGCGGTCTTCTCGGCCGCGTCGAACACGCTGCCTCGACCACTGTCGTGGGCCTGGGCCCTGGCCTTCGCATGGACCTTCTCGAAGACGCGGGGCACGGTCAGCACGAACGTCGGCCGGAAGGTGCCCAGGTCGCTGACCAGGCTCGCGATCTGGCTGGTGTGGCCGAGCGTGGTCCTGGCGTACACGGCGCAGATCGCGATCGCCCTGGCGAGTACGTGCGCCATCGGCAGGAACATCAACACCGAGTTCCCCGGCTCCAACAGTTTCGGGTAGGCGGTGATGTCGGCGCGGACCTCGGCGAGGAGATTCCGGTGGGTCAGCTCGCAGCCCTTGGCGCGGCCGGTGGTCCCCGAGGTGTAGATCAGCGTCGCGAGGTCGTCGGCGCCGACGGCGCGGCTGCGGGCCCGAACCCGCGCGTTGGGGATCGCACCGCCCAACGCGGTCAGCTCGTCCACCGCCCCCGCCGCGCCGGTCTGTCCGTCGGGCCCCTCGATCTGCCAGACGTGGCGGACCTCGGGCAGCAGGTCGACCACGGCGTCGACGCGGCGCCGGTGATCGGCGTCCTCCACGATCACCGCCTTGGCCTGCGAGTCCGCGAGCAGCCATTCGACCTGGTCGGCGGAGGACGTCTCGTAGATCGGGACGCTGACCGCGCCCGCCGCCCAGATCGCGAAGTCCAGCAGACTCCATTCGTAGCGGGTGCGTGACATCAACGCGATCCGGTCACCCGGCTCTAAACCGGCCGCGATCAGTCCCTTCGCCACCGACATGACCTGCGCGGCGAAGTCGGCCGCCGTCACGTCGATCCAGGTGCCCTCCACCCGGCGGCGGAAGCTGACGGTGCCCGCGAAGCGATCCGCGTTGGCCCACACCATGTCGGTGAGGTTCTCCTCGGCGGAGACCGTGGTGGAGGCGGGGACACTGAACTCACGCACCGGTACCTCCTGGTGAGACTGTCACGGACAGCAACCTAACCAACCACCCGTCGGGGGAACAGGCCCGGTGTCGTCTGACCGCCCGGCACTGGCAGGCTCGTGGGTCATGCACGTGTTGGATCTCGCCGACGACACCTTCCTCGCGGTGCCGCCGCGCGTCGTCTCCGCCGAGGTGGCCGACCCCGCGTTCGCTGCGCGGTACTGGCCGGAGCTGAACCTTCGGGTCTACGCCGACCGAGGCATCAAGGGCCGCTGCTGGACGGTGAGCGGACCAGTGCACGGCACCATGGAGATCTGGCTGGAACCGGTGCTCGACGGGACCGTCCTGCACTACTACCTCCGAGCCGACCCGCTCGGCCCGGACGGCAGGCCGCGTTCGCCCGGCGTGGTCGCGCTCGGCCGACTGGCCCGCCGCTGGCGTGTCGTCGGTCGCCGGGCCGCCCTCGACCTCAAGTGCAGGCTGGAGGCGGGGCGGGTGCCGGGCGGACCGCCCGTGCAGCCCTGACCGACGTCGCCGCCGCGCGCCGATCACGGAGCACCGCAGGCCCGTTGGACTCCGCACCGGCCCCGGCGACCGGTAGGTTCGGCCGAGTGCGGGTTCATGTGGTGTCCGACGTGCACGGCAACGTCGAGGGTCTGGCCAAGGCCGGCGAAGGGGCCGACGCCCTCATCGTCCTCGGCGACCTGCTCGACTTCGTCGACTATCTGGAACCCGGGAACGGAATCTTCGGCGCCCTGTTCGGCGCCGAGCGGGTGGCGCGCTTCGGCGAGCTGCGCCGCTCGCCGACCGGTGAGGCTGGCGCCTACATCCGCTCGCTGTGGGCAGGCCTGGACGACGCGGCGGCCAAGGTCGACGCCGCCGTCCGCGAGCAGTACGCCCGGCTCTTCGCCGCCATGACCGTCCCGACGTTCGCGACGCCGGGAAACGTCGACAATCCCGAACTGTGGTCGGAGTTCGCTGGGCCGAACGTGACGGTGCTCGACGGTCAGACGGTCGAACTCGACGGGATGCGCGTCGGCTTCGTCGGCGGCGCGCTCTTCCCGCCGGGCGTCCGAGCCCGTCCCGGCTCGCCGTGGAAGCCGTACCTGCGGTCGGCGGCGGACTTCGACGCCGCGATCGCCGGGCTGGGCGCGGTCGACCTCCTCTGCACCCACATCCCGCCGTCGGTGCCGGAACTCTGTTACGACGTCGTCGCCCGGCACAGTGAACTCGGCTCGGACGGGATTCGGCGGGCACTGCGGGAGCATCGGCCGCGTTGGTCGGTCTTCGGACACGTCCATCAGCCGCTGGCCCCGCGAATGCGTGTCGACGGCACGGAATGCGTCAACGTCGGTCACTTCCAGCAGACCGGGGTCCCGTACGTGCTCCAGTGGTGAGCCGCCACGAGCATCGTCACCCACTGGGCCCCGACCCCCGGCGCATCGTCGCCAGCGGGGGCCCGGACGCCGGAGCATGGTCACCGACGGGGGCCCTGGACACGGAGCATCGTCACCGGCGGGGACTTACGACACGGTAGCCTGCCTGACATGGCCGACGAGTCCACCCAGTCCCTCGTGATCGATGCACCCGCCAACCGCATCATGGGGGTCATCGCGGATTTCACGGCCTACCCCGAGTGGGCGGGCAATCTCAAGAGCACGGAGGTCCTCGCCGAGGACGACGACGGACGGGCCCGCCAGGTCCGGTTCTCCCTGGACGCGGGCGTCCTCAAGGACAAGTACGCGCTGGCCTATGAATGGGCCGCCGACGGCCTCTCGGTGAGCTGGGTCCTCGTGGAGGGCCAGATGCAGAAGGCGCAGCGCGGCAGCTACCGGCTCGACCCGAAGGGCCCGGACGGCCCGACGACGGTGACCTACACGCTGTCGGTCGACCTGACCATCCCGATGATCGGCCTCTTCAAGCGCAAGGCGGAGAAGGTCGTGATGGACACGGCGCTGAAGGAGCTCAAGCGTCGGGTCGAGGGCGGTTCCTCGCCGGCTCGACCGGAGTAGACGAGAACGTGCGCCTGCTGCTGTTCACCGGCAAGGGCGGGGTCGGCAAGACCACCCTGGCCGCCGCGACCGCCGCCCGGCTGGCTCGGGACGGGGTCAAGACCCTGGTCGTCTCCACCGATCCGGCGCACTCGCTGGGCGACGCGTTCGGCCTCGCCCTCGGCGACGAGCCGGTGGAGGTGGACTCCGGGCTGTTCGCGGGGCACATCGAGACCAGGGGACTCGTCGATCAGGCGTGGCGGACGCTGCGCGATCACCTGCGGACGATGCTCGCCGGGGCGGGCCTCGACGAGCTGGACGCCGAGGAGCTGACCGTGCTTCCCGGCATCGAGGAGCTGCTCGCGCTCACCGAGGTCGCCAGGATCGCGCAGGCGGGCCCCTGGGAGACGGTGATCGTCGACTGCGGCCCCACCGCGGAGACGCTGCGACTGCTGGCCCTGCCGGAGGCACTGGCCGGCTATCTCGAACGACTCTTCCCCGCACATCGCCGCGCGGTGCGCGGACTGCTGGGCACCCTCGCGGGCGGCAGCCTCGACAAGTGGGATGCCCTCGCGAGCGGGCTCGGCGATCTCGCGGGCAGGCTGGAGGGCCTGCGGGCCCTGCTCACCGACCGCGACGTGACCGGCGTCCGGCTGGTCTTGACGCCGGAGCGCGTCGTCGCCGCCGAGACCCGACGCACGGTCACCGTGCTCACCCTCCAGGGCATCGCGGTGGACGCCCTGCTGGTCAACCGGCTGGTACCCGATCCTGGTGCGGATCGCGGCGTGGCAGCCGACTGGCTGCGGACCCGCCGAGCCGAGCAGCAGGCCGTGCTGGACGAGGTGCGGCGGGAGACCGCCGTGCCCGTCTGGACCGCAGGGCATCGGGCCGGGGAGCCGGTGGGCGCCTCGGCGCTGCTGGTCGTCGCCGACGACCTCTACGGCGAGCGCGACCCGCTGCGCAGGGCGCCCGACCGTCCGCTGCTGTCGGTGCGGCGACCCGCCACGCCGGACGGCGAGTACCTGCTGACCATCGCGCTGCCCCTGTCTGCCGAGGATCGTCTCGACCTGGCCAGGGCAGGTGACGAGCTGGTGGTGACCGTGGACGGCCGCAGGCGGCTCGTCGCCCTGCCCTCGGTGCTGCGCCGCTGTGTCGTCTCCGGCGCCAGCGCGGACGACGACGGCGTGACCGTCCGTTTCCAGCCCGACCCGGCACTGTGGATGCGGTGATCGACCGTGACTGAGCCGGGGGGCTCGTCGGGGCGGGCAGGCGACGCTGCTCGCGACCTCGGGACCGAACTGCGTCGAACTCTGGAGCTGCTGCACGATCGCGCCCAGCCGGTGCTGCTCGCCCTGCGCGCCAGGGCGGCGGCGGACGAGCCGAGCGCCGGGACCGATCATCACGGGGCCGATCACCACGGGGCCGATCACCACGGGGGCGCTGCTCACCGTGGGGCGGCGGATCACGGTGGCGCAGTCGATCACGGCGCGCCCGCGCACCACGGAGAACGGAACGCTGCCGAGGCACCTGCGTCGGACCGGGATGCCCGCCGAGCGGCGTCGACGGACGAGGGCCGGGCAGCCGGACACTCCGGGTTCGCCGGGGCGGCGAGCGAGGACTCCGCCCGACCGACGGCCGAGGATGAAGCCGCTGCTCCGGGCACCCCGGCAGGCGACGGCTCGCGGGTCGGGGGCGCGGCGGAGGCTCCGTCGAACAGTTGCGGCTGGTGTCCGTTGTGCGCCGCGATCGGACTGTTCCGGGGCGAGCGCCCCGAACTCGGCCTCCGGCTCGCCGAGCAGGCGATGAGCCTGCTCGACGCCGTGCGCGCGATGGTGCACGAACCGGCCGCCGGTGCCGAGTCGAACGGGCCGACGTCCGCCGAGTCGAACGGGCAGACTTCTGGTGCGTCCGAGCACGCCGGATCGGCGGCGGACCGCGCCGAACCCGATGATGACCACCGGCCCCGGCCTGCCGAGTCCGGTGCCTGCGGCGGTGGGGACGCCGCTGCTCGGGACGGTGGCGATGCCGCCTCCGCCAGCGGTGGTCCTGTCGCTGCCCGCAGCGGCGCCGACGACAGCGCTCCGCACGACGACCCGGCCGTCGTGGATCGAGTCGCCGCTGCCTTTGCGGCTTTCGGCCGGTCCACCGCCGCCGCCGGAGCGGACCCGACCTCGACGGCACAGCCGAGTTCGTCGAGAGTTCGCCCCATCAGGGTCGACCGGCAGGCCCCCGCCGACCGAGACGATCCTGATCAGCCGCAGTCGACCCGCCGAGAACGGACCGTCCAGTCGACGGCGGCCTCGGCGCGGCCGGGGCAGGTGCCGGCTGAGGAGTCGGAGCGCGTGCAGCGCATCGGCGTCGAGCGGACGCACCGTTGCTGACGATCGGCATGGACGTCGGCGGCACGAGCGTCCGAGCCGGAGTGGTCGACGAGCACGGCACGGTGCTGCGCATCGAGCGCACCGGGACGCCTGCCGAGGAGAAGCGGCTCGACGACGCCGTGGTGGACACCGTCCACCGGCTGATGCGTGATCACGAGGTGGCCTCGGTCGGACTCGCCGTCGCGGGTTTCGTCAGCGACGATCGTGCCTCGGTGCGGTTCGCACCCCACCTCGCCTGGCGGCGGGCGCCGGTCGCCGAGCGGATCTCGCGACGGACCGGCCTGCCGGTCGTGTTGGAACACGATGTCAATGCGGCGGCGCTGGGCGAGCATCGCTTCGGCGCGGCGCGCGGGGTGGGCGTCGCGGTGCTCGTGGCGATCGGCACGGGCATCGGCGCCGCCCTGTTGATCGACGGGCAGCTGTTTCGCGGATCGTTCGGCGTCGCGCCGGAACTCGGCCATCTCATCGTCGTGCCGGAAGGGCGGCCCTGTCCGTGCGGGAAGTCGGGCTGCTGGGAGCGCTACACGAGCGGCACGGCGTTGGCGACCAGGGCCCGCGAACTGCTGGCTGAACGGGCCGACGTCGTCTCGACCCTGACCGAGATCGCCGACGATCCCGCCCGGCTCACCGGGCAGCGGGTGGCCGAGGCGGCGCGGGACGGCGACGAGATCGCGCTGGCGGCGATGGCCGAGTTCGCCCACTGGCTGGGCAGCGGCCTGGCGCTGGTCTCCGACGTCTACGACCCGGAGGTCATCGTGTTGGGCGGCGGGGTGTCGGCCTCGGCCGAACTGTTCCTCGACCGGGCCAGGGCCCGGCACGCCGAGGCGATGACCGGCGCGGGATTCCGCCCTGCCGCGCGGATTCAGCTCGGGGAACTGGGTGATCTCGCGGGCATCGTCGGCGCCGCCGAGCTGGCCAGGGACCACGTCGAGCAGACGGGCTAGCGGCGGCCTCGAAAGACACCGACGGCCGATGCCCACGAGGCCGGGCTCTCGGCGGCTGGGGCTCCACTGCGGCGCCTGTCGCTCGGGTCGGCCCGCGTCGAAGCCGTCCGCGTTGAGATCCCCTGCCTCGGGACGCTCGGCGCGGAGAGTCCGATCTGAAGCCCTTTCGGCGGCACTCCCGGCGGGGACCCCTGGTCCGTCCCGCCGACTAGATCTGTGCCCCGTCGTGCCAACCGGAGTCCGGCGGCGGCCCCTGCCGCATGCGATACACCAGCCAGCCCACTCCGCCGCTGATGATCAGCAGGCCGAGGGGCAGGCCGACCTGTCTGGTGAGGCCGATCACGCCGGGGACGACGAGCAGGATCAGACCCACCGCGAACATCACCAGCGCACCGATGGTGCTTCGTCGCAGCCGAGGCAGCGGCGGCGGCTCCGGCGGCTCGAAGTGGCCCTCGTCCGGGACCGGCTCGACCGGCGGCGGGGTGGGCTCGGGCGCGGGTTCCGGCTCGACGTGCTTCTCGCGGGCGGGACGCTCCTCGCGCTCGGCTCGGCGAGCGCGCTGGCCGCCGCGCTCCGCATCGGCCTGCTCGTCCTGCGGCCAGCTCGGCACCGCATCCGACTCGCGCTTCAGGCCCGCCACGATCTCGGCGAACGCGGCGTCGATGTCCTCGGGCCCGTCTGCGCTGCCCATGCCGCGTGTCATGACCGGCTCCCGGCTCGTTCGTCGGCCACTCGTCTCACGAACTCGACACTGCGCGCGAAGATCTGCGGGGCGTCATGATCGAGCGTCGCGACGTGGGAGCTGTCGGGCAGCGGCATCTGCACGAGGTCCGCGCTGCGAACGCCGTCGGCGATGATCTGCGAGTTCACCGGCTCCACGACCGGGTCGGCTGGCGAGGTGCACAGCACCATGGGCGCAGTGACCACCGGCAGGTCGGCTCGGACCAGCCGCCACAGCTGCGCCAGACTCGCCATCGCCCGGAGCGGGAGGCGGTCGTAGGCGATCTCCGCCACATCCGGCTTGGCGATGCCCCCGGCGATGCCGGGTAGCGAAGGCCACACCCTGGACAGCACCGGCAGCGCGGCGATCCCCTTGCGCAAGGACATCACCGACGGGTTGACCAACATCACCCCGGCGACCTGGGCGCCGCGTTGCTGGGCGAGTCGCAACGCGAGCGTCCCGCCCATCGACTGGCCGAAGACGAAGACCGAGTCGCAGCGGGAGCGCAGCTCGTCGAACGCATCGGCATCACAGTCGTACCAGTCCTGCCAGCGAGTTCGGTTCAGCTCACGCCAGTGTGTTCCATGGCCCGGGAGCAGCGGCGATCGCACGCTGAACCCGGCCTCGGCGAGATGTCGCGCCCAGGGCCGCATGCTCTGCGGCGACCCTGTGAAGCCATGGCAGAGCAGGACACCGATCTCACCGGAGGCGTCGTGACTGAACGGCTCGGCACCGGCCATCACGGGCACCGTCGCCTCCCTCGCATCCGTGATCGACACCGCAGAGAAGCGGCAGCGCCATCGTGCCACGCTCACCGGACCTGCGGGAGGAAAGCCCGCCTGACGGACGGTCGAGTCTCGCCGCTATCACAGACGCTCACGTTGTGCGACCGGTGGTGTGGTCCGTACTCTTGGTCGGCGATGCCCGCAGGCTGGTCCGCCGAGCGGTGGTCGTTAGGGAGGCGCGCGGTCAGTGGTCTACTGGTTGATGAAGCACATCTTCTTGGGACCCCTAATGCGGTTGTTCTTTCGGCCTCGGATCGAGGGTGCCGAAAACATTCCGCAGCAAGGCGGGGCGATCCTCGCGGGTAACCACGTGGCGGTGGCCGATTCCTTCTTCATGCCGTTGAAGATCCCTCGGCGGGTGACCTTCCTCGCCAAGCGGGAGTACTTCACCGGCAAGGGGATCAAGGGACGGCTGAAGAAGCTGTTCTTCACCTCGATCGGGCAGGTGCCCATCGATCGCTCCGGCGGCTCGGCGGCGCAGGCGACGATGAACACGGCCGTGCGACTGCTCAAGGAGGGCAGGCTGCTCGGCATCTACCCCGAGGGCACCCGCTCCCCGGACGGCAGGCTGTACAAGGGCAAGACGGGTGTGGCGCGCATGGCGCTGGAGTCGGAGGTCCCGGTGATCCCCGTGGTGGTCTTCGGCACGGACAAGGCCAACCCGATCGGCTCCAAGATGTGGCGGCCCTACCCGATCAGGATCGTCGTCGGGAAGCCGCTGGACTTCTCCCGCTACGAGGGTCTGGCCGGTGACCGGTTCGTCGAGCGATCGATCACCGACGAGATCATGTACGCCCTGATGGAGCTGTCCGGCCAGGAGTACGTCGACGTCTACGCCACCAAGGCCAAGGCCGAGCTCTCCGGCGAGGTCGACGCCGCGACGAAGACCCGGCAGACGGGCGATCGGCTTCCGGAGTCCAAGGCGGGCTGACCGGCAGCCCAGGTCTCGGCGACCCGACCGCCCCGAACGCGAACCGCGTCCCTGGCGGAGTGCCGCCCGGAGCCATCCCGCAACCCACCGGTCGCCTGCCCCGTGCGAGGTGGCCGTGATCCGATGCCGCGCGTGACGCCGCGCCTCGGCGGGGTCGATCGGCTGCGGGCGGGCACCACCGGGCGGGACGCCGCACTTCCGCGCTGACCGGCCCGCGCTGGCCACGGAAGGGGCCTCCCGCATCCACTCGGACGGCGAGGCCCTTCGGCATGCGGGACGGGATGGGGACGAGGCCTCACTCCGGGCCCACACCGTCTGCACGGCCCGAGGAGCCGTTCGTGGACCTCGTCCACCGCCGGGCGCGATCTTGCTCTTCTCCGCGCGAATCACGGCGGCACGGCAGGCGCGCGCCTCGCCCGGACGACGCCGACCCTTAGGGTGGTTCGGTGCGTTACTTCTACGACTGCGAGTTCATCGAGGACGGCACGACGATCGAGCTGGTCTCGATCGGGGCAGTCGACGAGCAGGGCCGCGAGTTCTATGCGGTGTCCACCGAGTTCGACCCGGACAGGGCAGGCCAGTGGGTGCGGCGCAACGTACTGCCCAAGCTTCCCCCGCCTGCGGACCGGGCCTGGCAGAGCCGCGATGCGATCCGCCGGAACCTGCTGGAGTACCTGCGCGAGCCGGGGGAGGACATCGAGTTGTGGGCGTGGTTCGCCGCCTACGACCACGTCGCACTCGCCCAGCTCTGGGGTGCCATGCCCGCGCTGCCGCGCCCCGTGCCCCGGTTCACCCGCGAACTGCGACAGCGCTGGGAGGACGTCGGTAGACCCACCCTGCCGCCCGCCCCGTTGGACGCGCACGACGCGCTGGCCGACGCCCGCCACAATCTGGCCCGCTGGCGCGTCATCCAGCGACACTGGGAGGAGCGCAACGCCGCGGCGGGCTCTTCGGCATCGCCGTCCCACTAGATCGACGGCCGACGAATCCGGCCTGGCCGCAGGCGTCGATCATGTCGATGCGGGGTCGGATGGTCCACCCCCATTGCTGCACCGATCCAGTTCGTGGCAGGCTCACGGCGCCCCTGTTCTTCACTGCGGACGCTCGGGCGTGGCGCTGCCGGTAGGTCGGAGAACGGTCGGGCACGGCGAGGCCGGTCGGTCCGACCGGCGAGGCTGACACAGGAGGCGAGACGAGAAGATGCGCATCGGTGTGCTCACCGGCGGCGGCGACTGTCCGGGTCTGAACGCGGTCATCCGTGCGGTGGTCCGCAAGGGCGTCGAGGTCTACGGGCACGAATTCGTCGGGTTCCGCAACGGTTGGAGAGGCCCGATCGAGGGACTGACCAAGCCGCTCGGGCTCGACCAGGTGGAGGACATCCTCACCAGGGGCGGGACCATCCTGGGCTCCTCCAGGACCAACCCGTACAAGGTCGAGGGCGGTGTCGACGCCATCCGCGCGACGTTGGCCGACCAGGGTGTCGACGCGCTGGTCGCGATCGGCGGCGAGGACACCCTCGGCGTGGCGAAGCGGCTGACCGACGACGGCATCGGCGTCGTCGGCGTCCCGAAGACGATCGACAACGACCTCAACGCCACCGACTACACCTTCGGCTTCGACACGGCGGTCCACATCGCCACCGAGGCCATCGACCGACTGCGGACCACGGCGGAGTCCCACCACCGCGCGCTGGTCGTGGAGGTCATGGGCCGTCACGCGGGCTGGATCGCGCTGCACTCCGGCCTGGCCGGTGGCGCGAACGTGATCCTGACCCCGGAGCGCGAGTTCGACATCGACCAGGTCGTCGGCTGGGTCGAGCGGCGCTTCGAGCGGGAGTACGCCCCGATCATCGTCGTCGCCGAGGGCGCGGTGCCCAAGGGCGGCGAGGCCGTGCTCAGCCACGGCGAGAAGGACGCGTTCGGCCACGTCCGCCTCGGCGGCGTCGGCAACTGGCTGGCGGAGGAGATCGCCACCAGGACCGGCAAGGAGTCGCGGGCGGTCGTCCTCGGCCACGTCCAGCGCGGCGGCACCCCGACGGCCTACGACCGGGTGCTGGCCACCCGCTTCGGCCTGCACGCCATCGACGCGGTGCACGACTCCGACTTCGGCGTGATGGTCGCCCTGCGCGGCACCGACATCGTCCGGGTCAAGCTGGCCGAGGCCACCGCCGAACTCAAGACCGTCCCGGCCTCGCGGTACGCCGAGGCCGAGGTCTTCTTCGGCTGATCCACCCCACTTGGCGCGTCCGGCGACGTGGGCTCACCCCCGCCCGCCGAGACGCGCCGAGACGGTGGGATCGGGGGCCCATTGGCTCGCAATCGGCCTGCAGAACGCGGTCGTCGGTTGAGCCCGTTCACACTGGAGGCTGTACGAGGACCGTCGGCCGCCACAACTAGGCTCGGTCGTATGAGAGCCGACGTTACGACTAAGGGGATGGCGGACGTCGACCCGGTCGTGAGTGCTCGTATGAAGCAGGTACGCAGCCGCGACACGACTCCAGAACTACGGTTACGCACCGAGCTGCATCGACGAGGGCTGCGTTATAGGGTCGACCGCAGGCCGGTGCCAGCACTCCGCCGGCGGGCGGACATCGTCTTCGGGCCTGCTCGGCTCTCGGTGATGGTGGACGGTTGTTTCTGGCATGGGTGCCCTGATCATCACCGGCCCTCGCGACGGAACTCTCAGTTCTGGTCGGACAAGATCGCTGCGAATCAGCGCCGAGATCGGGAGACGGACGTATTGCTGACGGAGGCGGGATGGCTGGTGATCCGAATATGGGAGCACGAGAACCCAATTGCCGCCGCCGATCGGGTTGAGGCGGCAGTCACGTCTCGGCGCGGGATTCGTTGCCAGTGAAGCCATTCCAGACGA
The DNA here is from genome assembly GCF_001941625.1 of Actinoalloteichus fjordicus. NCBI lineage: Bacteria > Bacillati > Actinomycetota > Actinomycetes > Pseudonocardiales > Pseudonocardiaceae > Actinoalloteichus > Actinoalloteichus fjordicus. The sequence continues at coordinate 5,858,943 of NZ_CP016076.1, read as the reverse complement.
GCAGACTTTTTCTCATCACGATGTGCCAGGCTGCTGCGAGGTTCTCCTGCCGAGTCTCACCATCGACTCGGCCGACGTATCGACAGTGAGTTCGTCCTTCGGTGTAAAAGCGTAGGTAGGCATAGACACGTCTCCCACTCTGTTTCAGTTCGATTGACCCACGTGTCGTCCGCCCATCAGGCAGCTTGATCACCCGCACGTGCCTGCCACGTGCGGCGAGATCCTGTTCCAATGCCCGTTCGACCGGGGACTGGTCGGGAGCCGGTCGCCAGGCGTCCTCTGACTGCGGGGCGCCGCGCCAGCCCGAGTCACCGCTCACGAGACGGCCGCGCGCATCGCAGTCATGGGGTACAGCGCTTCGGCCACAGCACGGGCGAATACCTCCCCAAGTCGTACAGGAACGGCATTGCCCAACTGTCGCATTTGTTCAGTTCGAGGCCCAGATAGAAGCCATTGATCCGGAAAGGTCATTGCCCGAGCCACTTCGCGGACGGTCATGTACCGGTGGGTTCCATCGTCCTTGAGTAGCACATTCTCCCCACCGGGAACGCCATGCACTCCTGCTTTCACGGTCTTCGCGGGACGGTCTAGAAGATTTGGCGTGTGGCCCTTATATATCCGTGCCCCGGGCCAGCCGATGTGGTGGAAGAAGTGCGGGTGGCTTTCTCCGGGGGCAATCTCCGGCAGCGGGTGTGGCTGAATACCCTCCAGTGTCCCCGCCAGGTCTTCCGGTGCGTAGCTCAATGCGTCACGAAGAGTTCGCCATGGCAGCCGGGTCCTTGCTTCCTCCAAGTCCAGACTGCTCGGCCGGCGGAACCTCTCCAGATGATGGGTGCTTGGCGAAGTACCGTGCCTGTCCCAATATCCTCCAGATTCCGGGTCCTGATCTTCCCACAAGCTCGCTTCTGAATGGGTCGATATAGGCGTCTTCCAGTCGACCGCCAGGTCATTGCGAAATGCGACGATAATGATTCGGTTTCGAACCTGTGGGACGCCGTAGTCTGCGGCGTTGACTGTGATTGGGTAGACCGAATAGCGCTCCGACGGGTCGCTGGGATCGTGTTTTAGTATGTCAAGCAGTCTGCCGTTGTGGTCTGACCATTCTTCTGAGTCATCTCGTTCTTCGAATGGGGCGCGAAGCTCATTCAAGATGTACTTGAAATAGTCATTGAAGCTTGGGCGAAGTAGTCCTCGGACATTCTCGCAGACAATCGCCTTCGGTCTTGTCTCGCGAACAACTCGAAACAGCTCAGGGAACATGTTTCGAGCGTCTTCGTCGCCTTTGTGGACCCCGCCGAGGCTGAAGGGTTGGCACGGTGGCCCTCCCGCTACGACGTCCACCTTCCCCTCCAAATTCTTGAAGACGCTCTTCTCAAACCGTCCCCCGTCGACGAGTTCGCGGATGTCTCCTTCGATCAGCGGCCATGAGTCGTTGATCGATCGGTCTTGGTTGAGCCCCGTCGACCAGTCGATGGCTCCGTTCTCCCGGAGGGTCTCGCATGCGCGCTTCGCGGACTCGTTGCAGAGGAGGTGTCGGAAGCCGGCGTTGTGCATGGCCTGCGCGAGTCCCCCACCGCCAGTGAATAGCTCAATGCTGGTGCCGATTTCCGTCGGCGTAGGGCGTGACCTGCCCTGTTGGCGGGAAGCTGCCATCCTGGTCATGGCCGAACCCTACCGCGGGGACTGCTCAGCGGAAGGCGGCGGTGGCTAGAACACCAGTTCGAGTTGCGTGGTTCACGCGGTGGTGTGATGCGGGTCATGGGCGGTAGGCTCCCGGTGGACCAGGGGTGATGGAGAGGACGTTGGGGATGGCGAACAGTGCCGAGTTTCGTCTCAGCATTATGAAAGCTTTGGGGGACCAACTGCTGGAGTCGATCGAGCAGCTAGAGCCAGCTCCGTTGACGTCTGAACACGTAGACGCTCTAGATCCTCGCGCAGGTGTATATCAGCTGCGTCATCATGGCGAGGTCGTTTATGTGGGCAAGGCCAATTCTCTTCCCTCGCGGTTGGAGAAGCATCGGCGCAAATTGTCGGGAAGAAGAGGTATCTTCCTGGACGATGTGTCGTTCACTTGTCTTTATGTCGAGTCCGATCTTCCCGTGGTGACTCCGGAAACCATGCTTATTAATCGAAACCGCGAGGCGGGTCGAGCATCCTGGAATAGCGGAGGATTTGGATCCAATGACCCTGGGAAAGAGCGGGACACGACTCGACTGAACGTCGAAAGCTTTGATGCGAAGTACCCGGTGCGTTTAGACTGGCCTTGTGGTGAGCTTTCTGGTGGTCTGGCATTGGCTGACCTGCTGGTCGAGTTGAAGGCGCATCTTCCTTACGTGTTTCGATATGAGAGCGCTCGGATTAAATCTACTGACGTGCTAGGTGGCCCCTATGGGGAGATTGTGTCTATTCGCTCCGATGCATCGGCTGAGGATGTGTTCGAGGCGATAATTGACGTCCTCCCTCCTGGTTGGCAGCTCACGGTCCTTCACGGGTACGTGATTCTGTATCAGAAGATTCAGGGGGTCCCGGATGCTCAGCGAATCCTGCGTTCGTGACCGTCGAAGTGGCTTCCGATTCCACGTCGGGCGAGGTCTGATAAATTCTGCAGGTCGGGTCCGCGAAGATCGGTCTACGGTCGTCGACGGAGCGATTCAGCTCATATCCTGTATATGGATCTGCTTGGGGGAGAGTGTATTCGTTCGTCTAGACTAAACCCGGTCCGTAGGTGTCTGATCGGCACTCTTGATTAAGGCAAGTTTTCCGCCCTAGTCCGGAGAGATGCGCACCCCAGCCAGGCGGAGGCGCGAGATTCCGAGGGCTGGCCGTCCTGAAAAACCCTCGGAATCTCGTTCACCGCCATACGGCATACCCGGCACCTATCTCTGCCCTAGCGCGTCCCTAACCCGCCGTCACGGTCGGGCTCCCCCCGTCGGAGACCTGTGTCCGCACCGGGACGTAGTCGATGGTCCTCGAGTTCTGGTGCTGCAGGATCTGTTCGCCCAGCAGATTGCGGCCGTCGGTGAGCGATGAGTTCTTCATGGCGTGCGCGACATCGGTCAGGTAGCCCGATCCGCCCTGCATCAGATTCGGTGCGGCACCGGTGTTGCGGTCCTTGAACACTGCAGGGATCGGGTCGCCCGCCGTGTAGTCCTGGTTCTTGACGGCGTCGATCTCGGACGAACTCGACATTCGCTGCCACGCGGGTTTCGCGGCCTGGCTCTCGGTCAGGAACCTGTGCGCGTCCTCACCAGTGATGTCCTTGTGGAAGAAGGCCTGTTCCCTGGTGTTCAGCGCCGAGGTCCCTCCCTTGGCCTCGATCACGTGCAGCGTCCTGCCGTCCCAGTGGGCTACGTCGGTGACACCCGAACCCCCCTTGTCGAACCGAACCGCGTGCGACCAGGCCTGTCCCGGGTTGGTGGGCAGATCGTGCGGGGTGGCGGCGGTGGCCGTGTGCAGACCATCGATCTTCTGCCCCGTGCGCTCTCGAAGGTAGGTCAGAGCGCCTTGTTCTCCCATCGCCTCGGATGCGCGCTTCTTGTCGCTGCTGTTCAGATAGTCCTTCGCGGCCTGGTCCAGATCCGGGGCGGAGATCGCGTGGTCGGGGTGGTTGAACCTGCTCTTGCTCACCCCCCTCGATCCGCTGCTGGTCACCAGCTGCGGGGCGATCCCGGCGCCAGGGGTCGCCGGTGTCGGAGAGCGGCTCGTGGTGGGCGAGGAGCAGGTCAGGCCGAGCGGGTCTGCGGCGACGAGCGGGTTGGGCACGTAGGCGACCGGGTTCACCGAGGGCGCCAGCCCTAGCGGGTCCTGGCTGATGTACCGCGCCGTCACCGGGTCGTAGTAGCGGAAGACGTTGTAGTTCAAACCGCTCTCGGGGTCGTGGTACTGCCCGGGAAACCGCAGCGGGGTGTGGGCGGGGAAGCGAGGGGCGTTTGCCAGGGGCGCACCCCACAGCGTGTGGTGGGCGCGCCAGGCGGTGGCGCCCCCGGTGTCGCGCAGTTCGACCGGCGTGCCCACCCGATCGGTGTGGATCGTGAAGAAGCGCCGTACTCCCGCCTGCGCCGAGGTCTCCACCTGCGCCAGCGGACGATCGTCCGTCGGGCCGTGCGCCCAGGTCGTGGTGCGGCTGCCTGTGCTGTCCGTGCGGATCTCCTCGATGAGCACCGGGCCGTCCCAGACGAACTCGACCAGCTCGGCCACTGCCCCCGAGGAGTCCAGGCGCTGTTTGGCGATCCGGCGGCCGAGCGGGTCGTAGTGATACCGCCAGCGGGTGCCGTCGGGAGTGGCCACCCCGAGCAGGCGATCTTGCGGCCCCCAGACGTAGTGCCATTCCCGCATGCCGGCCGGGAGACGCTGGATTCGGTGCACCAGCCTGCCCAGTGCGTCGTGCCGGTAACCGGTGGCCCCGGCCTGTACCAGTGTGGTGCCCGCGTATCGGTGCAGCCCGGCCAGCGGGGAGGTGGTGAGGTTGCCCAGCGCGTCGTACCGGTAGCGCTCCACGTCGTCGGGCGAGGTGACCTCGGTGATTCGACCGTTGGCGTCGAGCTGGTGGCCGGTGCCCGGCCGGACCGTTCCGGCGGCGAGCACCCGGAAGTTCACGGGGTGCCCGTCGACGTCCAACGCCACCGGCTCGCCGTCCTCGGCGTACCGCGTTCGACACTGGATTCCGGATGGTGTGCGACGGCGGACGACCCGGGCGGTCTCGTCGTAGTCGAAGGCGACCGTGCGGCCGTTGACGGTCTGCGAGGTGACTCGGCCACGCTCGTCTCGGGTGATGGTGAGTTCGGTGCCGGGGGCGGTCGCGAACACGAGTTCGCCCACCGGGTCGTAGCCGAAGGTGGTGATGCCTGCGGCGGTGTGCTGTTCGACCACGTTGCCGAGCACGTCATACCGGTACTCCACCGCCTCGCCGGTGGCGACGACGGTCCTGACCAGCCTGCCTGCCGGGTCGTAGTCGAATCGCGAGGGCCTGCCGTCGAAGTCGACCGACTCGATGAGCCTGCCGACCGGGTCGTAGGCGTAGTGCCAGGTCTGCCCGAGTGCGTTGGTGACCGCGATCAGTCGTGACTCGGTGTCGTGCACGTACTCGGTACGCGCGCCGGTGGGGTCGATCTCGGCGACCAGCAGTCCGAACGGGCCGTAGCTCCTGCGTCGAGTGTGTCCCGCCGAGTCGCGGTACTCGACCTCGTTGCCCTCCGGGTCGTAACGCCACTGTTCGCGGCCTGCAGAGGCAGCTCGCCAACCCAGCCTGCCCTCGACGGTCCACCCTGCCTGTGCCAGCGTGCCCGCAGGGTCCGGCACCATCGTCGGGCGCCCGAACATGTCGCGCGGCACCGGGGCTGCGCCGCCCGCCCCGGCACCGCCGCCCACCGCGGCAGGGCCTGGCGTGCCTGCCGGCAGCCCGATCGCGGTGGACACGCCGAGCGGAGTGAGGAAGGGGTCCGGCCGGTCGGCTCCCGCATAGCTGCGCCGCCAGACCCTGCCGTCCTGAACCACTTCGATGTCCAGTTCGGCGCCGCACCGGACCGCCACTCGGCTGCCGTCCGGCCGGACGACCACGCTCGGGGAGCCGTCGGAACGGTATTCGAAGCGGGTGGTGTGGCCCAATGGATCGGTGCGAGCGAGCAGCCGGTGCCGCGAGTCCCAGGTGGACACCGTGGTGTGGCCGAGCGGATCGGTCTGCCGGACCGTCTGGTATCGCTCGTTGAGCTGGTAGACGGTGACCGCGCCGAGCGAGTCGGTGAACGCGGTGGTGCGGCGGTCGGCGTCATAAGAGAACGCGCTGCTCAGCCTGCCGTCCGGGCCGACGGTGCGCACACAGCGCCCCTCGATGTCGTACTCGTAGCGATACCGGGTGCCGGTGCGGTCCCGCCAGCCGGTGAGCCTGCCCGCATCGTCATAGTCGAACCGGGTGGCCAGCCCGGAGGAGTTGATCAGCTCGGCCAGCCTGCCCCGGTCGTCGTAGCCGTAGCGCAGGACGAGCACGTCGGCAGGCTCGGCGGTGTTCTCACGGCCGAGCACGTGCAGCTCGGTGACGCGGTCGTGGGTGATGTGCAGGGTGACCCGGTAGCCTGCGGAGTGGGTGAGCACCAGGGCTTGGGCGCGGCGTTCGACGTCGATCCGGCTGCCTGAGGAGCCGGTGACGGCATCCAGCTCGACCACTCCCGGAGCACCAGGGGAGCGGGTGCCGAACCACAGCGTCCTGCCTGCCATCTCGACGGTGTAACTGCCGTCCTGCCGCCGGGACAGCGGGTGGCGTGGACCTGCCACTGGATCGCTCGGGGCGTCCCCTCGCGGGTGTGGGTAGACGAGGATCATGCCGTCCTCACTCAGGAAGCAGACGCCTTCGTCGTCGACCTCCAGCCGCTGGTCGACGGTGGCCGCCCAGTTCGAGCCGAACCGGCGGCCCGCCCGGTAACCGGAGACGTGCGTGCGCATGAGCAGCAGCGGAAACGGGTCTGGCAGCTCCAGGTCGAGTTCGGTGAGCAGGACCTCGCCGGTGCCGACGTCGACCGGGTCGGTCACACAGTTGCGGTTGTCGGCGTCCGTGCCGGTCGCGAACGGGTTCTGCGGGCGGTTGCCCTCGGTCTGAAGCGCCGGTGCGCCCGGGCGCCCGGTCGTCGACGGCAGGGCGTCGCCGGCGAGACCACGAGTGCCGTCGCCCGCGCCGTCGCTCCTGGCCGCCGAACTGCCCGCAGACGGCTCGGCTTTCACCGGATGAGACCTCTCGCCCGAGTCTCGGCTGCTGCTGGTGCCGATCTCTGGTGCATGCCCGCTGCTCCGGGCGTCATGGTTCTCACCGGTCCTGATGCGCTTGAGGTCCTTGCCTGCGCAGGCGAAGTCGTCGCCGAGCTTCCTGAGCAGCGGTGCGAGCCTGCACATCGAGGCGACGAGTTTCGTGGTGAGCTGGGCGATGGTCGCGGCGGTCTGGGCGACTTTGGCGACGACTTTGGGGACGACCCAGATCAGTCCGATGCCGAGGGTGAACAGGACTTGGAGTGCCCAGGAGACGAGGGAGCCGACGACGTCGGCGATGATGTCGCGGACGGCATCGCGGACGGCGGAGACGACCTCGCCTGCTTTCTGGATGCCGTCGGCGGCGCCGCCTGCGGCTGCTCCGGCGGCGAGGATCAGGTTGGCGGTGTCGGCGGCCCGAGTCCGGTAGGCGTCGGCGGCCGCACCCGTCCAGGTGGAGACGTCGGTCTTGATGAGGTTCCCGAGTTCGGTGGCGACGGAGTTGACCTCGCCCGCGACGTTGGACCAGGTGTCGGCGTGGGAGCGGATCTCGTCGGGGTTCCCGGCCAGCGCGTCCAGGGCGTCGGACAGCGGACCGACGTGTTCGATGAGCCAGCCGACGCCGTTGGAGATGATCGCGGCGAAGGGGTCGAGTGCGGACATGACGAGGTCGGCGGTGCCGAGTCCTGCCTCGAGCCAGTCGCCGTTCTGAATGGCGGTGTTGGTGGAGTTGACCGACTCCACCAGGGACAGGCCGGACGTCGACGTCGTCGAGTCCACCACGTCGGCCACGAGCGGATTGCTCATCGTGGCTGCTCCATGGCCCGCACCTGCGCGAGCGTGCCGAGACGGCGACGGGTGACCTCGTCGTCGGCAGCCCTCGCGTGACTCTGCACCGGGTTGAACTCGGATGACGTCAAGGCCGGGACCTCCGGAGAGCGCGAGACGAGGCGGGCCGGCACGGCATCGCAGTGACAGCCAGTAGCAAGATGCTACTCTCTGGAGTAATCGACGAGAAGCGCGCACTCTCAGTTGGTCAAAGGTGGCACTCCGTCATGTCGGGTCGTCGACGATCCACAGATCGACGTCCTGCTCCGACCACGGGGTTGCGCGGACGTAGCGCCGACGAGGTTCGGCCGCCGGTGCCGCAGCTGTGCGCAGCCTGGCTGCCTGCATCGACCCGACATGTCTTCGTGACCGAGCGCTGTCGATCGGCGGGCGCCACCGGCTCGGCCGGTTCGGCTAGGCGGATCGTTCACCCGAGGCGCCGACGCGGTCCTGTGCCGGTCCGCCTGCCCCGCCCGCTGCTCCCCGCTCGGCCGCCGGACGATGCGCGGCCGGGCGGAGGCGGGTCGGCGGACGGGGTGTCGCGGCGGACGTCCGTCGAATCGGCGGAGCGGGCGGGTCACGACAGGGGCGTGCCGGGTCGAGGTGATGCCGGTGGCGAGTACGACGTCACCCCTTCGTTCCCTCGCCACCGGCGTGCAGGCCCGAGACCAGCGTGGCCCGCGTCGAATCGGTTCCTCGCTCGCGCCTCGCTACGCGTGCTTGTGCTCCTTGAAGACTCCCGGCTTGCCCGGGGCCGCATCGTCCAGGGAGAAGACCGCGTCGCCCAGCGTGGGATCGTTCTTGTCGGCCAACCGGCCCGTGAACAACGTCGTGGTGGGCGCGTAGACGTCGTGCTTGTTGTCACTGCTGGCTTTCAGCGCGTCCGCGAACTCCTGGCTCGCCCGGCCCCCTCCGACCTCGCACGAGCCGAGGACCAAGGGATTGTTGTTGCCGTTCATCGCGTCCTGGTAAGTCCGGTTGCTGGTCATGAGCTTGTGATATTCGGCGCCGGAGAGTTCGACGTCCATCTTCGCCCCGCCGGGCCCGATCGCGGCCTCGACGATGAACTTGTCCTTGCCGCCGTGGGCGAGTGCGACGAAAGGATTCACGGTGGGGTCGGCCGCCCACGGAGCATTCTGCGGGGTCATCTTCCTGAAATCGCCCGTGTTGCCGACATCCTGGAAGTACTGCTGCTTCCAGTTCGGATTCGACATCTTGCCCCAGTCCTGATCGCCCTTGATGTCCCCGGATTGCGAGGGGAATCCGACGCCGATCGGTTTTCCGGTCGGACCCACCACGGGGTACTGGGTGACCAGGTCGGCGGAGAACTTCTTGTTCCAGAAGCCGAATCCCCAGCTCGGTTTGCCCTCGATCGTCGGTGGGTTCGAGCCCCACGGCCCGGCGTTCGAGCTGCCAGGAGTGTTCGACGAGCCGGGAGCGTTCGAGCCGCCCGGGGTGTTCGAGCTGCCGGGAGTGTTCGACGAACTGGTGATGTTCGGGCCGCCGGGAGTGCTCGAGGAACCCCCCAGACCCGGCATGTTCGACGTGGGTGCGGACCGTGACGTGCCCTGGAAGTTGTTCGGATCGCCCGTCGTCCCGCTGCCGCCGCCGCTGGTGCCGTTGGGTGTGATGGGGGGCCCGGTGTCGCCGCTGCCGCTGCCTCGGGTGCCGTTGGGGGTGACGGGTGGTGCGTCGAGGCTGCGGGCGTTGTGGTTGTTGCTGGTTTTGATGTTTTTGAGGCCGTTGGTGGCGGTGCTGAAGTCGTCGCCGAGTTTTTTGAGGAGGGGGGTGAGTTTGGACATGGAGGTGGTGAGTTTGGTGATGAGTTGGGCGATGGTGGCGGCGGTTTGGGCGACTTTGGCGACGACTTTGGGGATGACCCAGATGAGTCCGATGCCGAGGGTGAAGAGGACCTGTAAGGCCCAGGAGACCATGGAGCCGACGACGTCGGCGATGATGTCGCGGACGGCATCGCGGACGGCGGTGACGACTTCGCCTGCTTTGTGGATGCCGTCGGCGGCGCCGCCTGCGGCTGTTCCGGCGGCGAGGATGAGGTTGGCGGTGTCGGTGGCGCGGTCGCGGTAGGCATCCGCTGCGGCGCCGGTCCAGGTGGTGACGTCGGATTGGATGAGGTTGCCGAGTTCGGTGGAGACGGAGTTGACTTCGTCGGCGACGTTGGTCCAGGTGTCGGCGTGGGAGCGGATTTCGTCGGGGTTGCCTGCGAGGGAGTCGAGGGCGTCGGAGAGGGGTCCGACGTGTTCGATGAGCCAGCCGACGCCGTTGGAGATGATGGTGGCGAAGGGATCGAGCGCGGACATCACCAGATCGGCGGTGCCGAGTCCTGCTTCGAGCCAGTCGCCGTTGCCGATGGCCTGGTTGGTGGAGTTCACCGACTCCACCAGCGACAGACCCGACGTCGACGTCGTCGAGTCCACCACATCAGCCACTAAAGGATTACCCATCGTCCATCCCCATCTCCCGAATAGACACGTCTCACCCGCAACGGATCAGGACATGCCGTCAATGTCGTACGTGTGGTGTGTGTCGTCCCCGCCACCTCGGACGAGAACCGCGCCGGGTGTCGTCGGCCCGGCAGGGCTGGTCATGGGTGCGATCCAGGGAAGCGATCGGGGCAGCGGCGACGACGGCACGGCCCGCTCAGGGGGAGCGGCGCCCCGGTCGATCCGATCCGACCCGACCCGACATCGAGGACGTTCAGGCCGGCGACGGCCTCGACGATCGGCGGCGAGACTGAGTGCCCTTGCGGCCGCAGGCAAGGGGGAACTCGCCACGACGACAGTCCTCACATGTCGAGCCGATCGGTGATCCCCGGTCCCGCAGGCTCCGCATCCGGTGGCGGGCCGTCGCGGAAGATGTCGGCGAGCAGGCGCATGGCCGCCGGGCCGTCCGGGTTGATCAACACGTCCGTCGCTGCGGGTAGCAGGCCCACCAGCTCCGCCGCCGACACCCGACGCCACAACGGCGCCTCGATCCGAGCCCGGTTCACCGCAGCGGTCGCCACGACGACACAGGGCACGCCGTCCGGCGCCGCCGCCACCAGCGGACTCCCGTCCTGTGCCACCGGAACCTCCAGAACGGCGTTCCACAAGAGCGGGACGATCTGGTCGCTCGCCGTCACATCACCGGTCAACGCCAACCGGATCGCCGCATCCACCGGATCAGTCGGCACCTCCGGCCCACTCGGCTGATACCCGGGATTCGGCTCGAACAGACCCACACCTTCGCCCACGCCGAGCGGCCACGCACCCACGATCGCCTCGGGGGGCGGCGCTGTCGTGTCGTCTCGACGTCGCCACTCCGGCGACGTCAGCACCACCCAGTTCTGCCGATCATTCGCAGTCGTCTCGGGCCTGTGATCATTCACCGCGTCGTGCTCGTTCCTCGTCGGTGTGCCCACCCGCCGTCGGCGTGGCCGGGTACGACACGGATTTCCTCGGTGGACTGTGCTGCCCTCGGCGGCCGTGCCGGGCGTGTTCTCGTGGCACGCGGGCGAGAACCAGAACAGGGCGGGAGAGCCGAGGATCGGCCGACCGGATCGGCCCTGCCGAGTCCTGGTCAGAGCCCGTCGCCGCCGTACCGGCAGAGGCAGGCGGCCGACTCCTGTCTGCGTGCGGCCGGATCATCGAATTCCCTCCGACACTGTGCGAGGCCTCGGACGATTCAGTGGCTCCAGGAGCGCCGCCGACGGCCTCCCGCAGCCGCTGATCCTGCCGTATCCGAATCCGGTGGCGACAGACACCGTGCCCAGTCGCACTCAGGGCTGCCCGAACGGGCAGACCACGCTGCCCGTTCGCTCGTTGCCTACCGACATGGCGCCGTCCGACCCTGGCGCCGTCCGCGGAGGCTCCGCTCACCGGACGTCCTGCGGCCGGACGGCTCGCATCAACCCGAGCCGTCCGGACACTGCGGGACGCGTCCTGTCCGATCATGCTCGACCCTCGTGCCGCGCGGAGGGCCGCATCGGATTCAGCTCGGGCTCGACGCCGTGACGTCGGGACTCGCACCCAGATAGCCTGCGTACTTCGGGTCCGACGTGATGTGCGCAGGCAGACAGAGCAGCTGCGGAGCTGTGGGCCGAGTGGGCCTGCCGCCCGCATCCGGACCGACCGACGGCGCGCGCTGCGGCAGGCTGACGATCTCCGTGCCGCCGGACGATCCGCTGCCCGTGCGCCCACGGGGGTCGCCGACGGGAGCCGGGTTCTCACCGCCCTGTTGATCGCCTGCCAAGCCCGACGGGTCGCTGGCGACCACCGGGTTGGCGACGTAGCTGTAGGGATTGGGCGCCGGTCCGAGCCCGCGCGGATTCTTACTCAGATAGCGGCCGGTGGTCGGGTCGTAGTAGCGGTGCCGGTGGTAGTGCAGGCCGGACTCGTCGTCGTGGTACTGACCGGGGAAACGCAGCGGCGTCGGCGGTGCGGCGTCCCCGCCGAGATGCCTGCCCCACAGCGTGTGATGGGCGTGCCAGGCGATGCTGCCGTCCTCGTCGACGAGTTCTGCGGGGGAGCCGGCCAGGTCGGTGACGATGTGATGGAACCGTTCGCCCACCCAGTCCTGCTCAGCCGCGTCCGGCCCGACGGCGGTGGTGCGTTCGAACTGGGTCAGGACGCGGAAGCCGCCCGGTTCCCAGTCCCAGGCGATGACCAGGCTGACCAGCTCGCCGTCCGAGTTCGGGGCGGTGTGGATCTGTTCGACGATCCGGTCGCCGTCCCAGCTGAAGTCGACTCGCTCCAGGACCGTACCCGCTTCCAGGCCGTCCAGTCCCACGCTGCGCCGCTCCTTGCGGATGCGCCTGCCCTCGGTGTCGTAGCGGTAGCGCCAGTGATCGTCCTTCGGGGTGAGCACGTCGGTGAGTCGATCGAAGGAGTCCCAGGCGTAGTGCCATTCCTCGACGACCTCGCCGTCTCGGGTCACCTTCCGCGCCACCACGCGACCCTGCGCATCGTGCTCGTAGGCGACGCTTCCCGCGCGGGTGATCAAGGTGCCGGTGTAGGTGCGAGGTCCCTGACTGGTCGTCGAGGGCATTCGGGTCATGGCGGCGACGTCCGGCCGCTCGTCGGTGTCGGCGACGTCGGCATGGGTGATGTTGCCGATGTGGTCGTAGGCGTACGCCTCGGTCCAGCCCGAGGCCTCGACGGCCGTGACCCGCCCGCGGGTGTCGAGGGTGAATTCGCGAGGCCCGGAGAGCTGGTCGGTCACCGCGACGACCCCGCCGTCCGCCTGATACAGATAGGCGCGACGCTGCGAGACCGACGACCCCCTGGCCACGCCGTCGACCAGGATCGCCGTCGTCAACGCCTGGGAACGGAGCCGCTGGTTCCCCTCCCAGGTCTGGGTGAGCGTGGCGTTCGGGCCGAGGGCCCGGCGGGTCTGGTCGCCCGAAGCGTCGTGCTCCAAAGAGATCGTGTGCCCGTCGACGGTCAGGCTTGCCGGGCGGCCTGCCGCGTCGTAGCTCCAGACGCTCTCGAGACCCACCGGGGTGGTCCGCCGCACTCGGCGGCCGACCGCGTCGTAGCCGAAGGTGCTCGTCGCGCCGTTGCAGGTCTGGGAGATCACCCTGCCGAGGCCGTCGTACTCGAACGAGGTCTGCACGCCGGGGCTGCTGGTGCCGATCACCCGGCCTGCCGCATCCCGGGTGTAGACGGTGGTGACCCCGTCCGCGACCTCCTCGATGATGTCGCCTGCCGCGTTCCGGACATAGGTGATCGTCTGGCCGACTGCATTGGCCTTGGCGACGATCCGGCCCGCCGCGTCGAATCCGTAGTGCAGCGTCCGCCCGTCGAAGTCCGTCTCGGCAACCAGGTTCCCGGCTGCGTCGTAGTCATAGGTCCACGTCAGGCCTGCCGGGTCGGTCACCGAGACCAGCTGCAGCTCGGAATCGTAGTCATAGCCGGTGCGGGCGCCGTCCGGCGCGATCCGAGCCGTCACCAGGCCGAACGCCCCGTACTCCGCGCGATGAACCTGGCCGAGGGCATCGACGTGCTCGACGCAGTTGCCCTCGCCGTCGTGACTCCAGCGCTCGGTTCGGCCGTTGGGCTCGGTCACCCACGCGGCCAGGTTCTCCATGGTCCATCCGTAGCGGGTGACGTTCCCCGCGGCGTCGGTGGCGGAGACGACCCGCCCCAGCGCGTCCAGTTCGTAGTTCGTCCGGTTGCCCAGTTCGTCGATCCGTGCGGTCAGCAGGCCGCGTGCGTCGCGGAGCAGACGGGTCACACCGCCGAGGGCGTTGCGGATGGTCGTCACCCGCTCGACCTCGTCGTAGTCGTAGGCGGTCGTCGCGCCCGCAGCGTCGGTCTCTGACAGGAGCCTGCCGAGTCCGTCGTACTGCCAGTGGTGGCTCGCCCCGTCCGGTCGGGTGACGCGGACCGGCCTGCCGAGTTGGTCGTAGCCGGTCTCGGTGCGTCCTCCGTCGGGGTGGAGGACGGCGACGAGATTGCCGTCCGCATCCCATTCCCGGCGGGTGATGTTTCCGAGCGGGCCGATGTCGGTGATCAGCTGATCGTGGCGGTTCCACTCGAAGCGGGTGGCGTTGCCGAGAGCGTCGGTCACGGCGACGACCTGACCGAGGTCGTTGTACTGATAAGCCCTCGTCGCGCCCGCTGCGTTGGTGACGGCGGTGAACATCTGCCTGCGGTCGTGATGGAAGACGGCGCTGGCCCTGTCTTCGGTCCCGGCAGCGCGGACACAGCGGCCTTCGGCGTCGTATTCGTAGCGGTACCAGGTCGCGGCCCGGTCCTGCCTGCCGGTGATGCGCTGTTCGGCGTCGTAGGCGAACCGGTACGCCGACCCGGCCGAGTTGATCACCTCGGTGAGGTTGCCCGCCTCGTCGTAGCCGTAGCGGGTGATCGTCAGTGGTTCGGCATCGTCGTTCGCGTGCAGTCGCAGCCTGCTGATCCGCCCGTCGGCGATGTCGATCGACACGCGTTGACCCGCACTGTGCCGGAGAGCTGCGGGCATGCCCTGGGCGTCGTGCTCGATCGCGATGTGGTGCCCGCTCTGGTGCTCGACGGAGATCAACGGGAGGCGGTCCTCGCTGCCGGGCACCGCGGCGAAGTACGACAGCCTGCCCTCCGCCCGATCGCCCAACACGTGGACACCGCTGTCCGTCAGCGTCAGCGGCAGTCGGGGGCCCGCCAGCGGCAGGGCGGGCACGCCCGCCTCCAGCGTCGGGTAGTGCAGCACCATGCCGTCGGGGGAGAAGTACCGGAGTCCGTTGACGTGGTGCTCGAGGCGCTGGTCCAGGGTGGACGCCCAGGAACTGCCGAAGAGGCGGCCTGCCCGGTAGGACGAGACATGGGTGCGGGTCAGCACCACCGGCAGCCAGCCTGGCAGGTCGAGATCGGTCTGGCTGAGGATCACGTCCCCGGTAACGACGTCCACCGGGCCGGATTCGCAGAACCGGCCGTCCTGCGGCACGGCCCTGCTGCGCGGCCCGTCCGGCAGACCGAACATGTCGGCGGAGCCGAGGCCCGCGGCCTGCTCGCCCGCAGGCGCTCCCTCGCGGAAGGCGACGGCGTCCAGCCGCATCGCGGCGGGGCCGTCCGGGTTGATGAACAGATCGGTCTCGGGGGGAAGGAGTTCGACGAGTTCACCGGCCGTCACCCGCCGCCAGAGCGGAGCCTCGACGCGGCCTCGGTTGATCGCGGCGGTGGTGACCACCACACAAGGCACGCCGTCGGGAGACGTCGCGATCAGCGGTGTGCCGTCGTCGGCCACCGGCGTCTCCAAGGCCGCGTTCCACAGCAGCGGCACGATCTCCCCGGTGGCCGATTCATCGCCGCCGAGCGCGAGCCGGATCGCCGCGTCGGCGGGGTCCGTCGGGATCTCGGGACCACTGGGCACATAGCCGGGATTCGGCTCGAAGACGCCGAAACCGCCCTGCCCGTCGTACGGCCAGGCCCCGACGATCTCGTCCGGCGGCGGTGACTCGCCTTCGACGTGCTGCCAGCTGGGGGAAGGAAGAACCACCCAGTGCTGCAGGCCTGTGGCGGGCTCGTTGTCGGTCACCGTGCTGTGCTCCGATCTTCATCCAGGTCAGGCGGGCTGCGGGGTGTTGTCGCCGAAGGACGTCATTGATGCGGGTATCTGTTGAACCGTCCCGGCGCGCTGCTGCTCTCGGCGTCGACCTCGAGGCTTGACGTCGCGTGCGGACGATCGGTCGCACCGCCAGGACCGCTGGCGGTCGCGTTGGCCCACGCCGTCGTCGTCGGCGCATAGACGTCGTGCTTCGAGTCGTTGCTCTTGCCGAGTGCATCGGCGAAGTCCTTGCCTGCCTTGCCTGATCCGGTATCACAGGACACCAGGAGAAGCGGGTTCTCATTCCCGTTCATGGCGTTCTTGTACGTCTGGTGATTGCTGAGGAGCTTGTGATATTCGGCGCCGGAGAGTTCGACGTCCATCTTCGCCCCGCCGGGCCCGATCGCGGCCTCGACGATGAACTTGTCCTTGCTGCCATGTGCCAGCGCGGGGAACGGTGTCGATCCGAGTGGGGAGTTGATCGCCCACGGGGCCGGCTTCGTGGCGTTCGGATTCTTCGAGTCGTGTGGCCTCTGTTCGTATTTGAACTTCCAGTCCTGATTTGGTTTCGCACCCCAGATCGTATCGGATTTCACGTCTTGCTTCTGTGACGGGAAACCGACGCCGAGCGGCCGGCCGTACCTGTCCTTGATCGTGTGCTCGGTGACCTTGTCGGCGGAGAAGTTCTTGCTGAAGAGGCCGAAGCTCAGCGACGGTTTTCCGGTGATGGTGGGCGGATTGGCCCCCCAGGGGCCGGGCGTGGGGGTGGGCGCCGCCGGAGTGGTCGGGTTTCCGCCGAGACCGGGCATCGTGCTGCCGGGGGCCGACCGGGGCTGATTGACGCTGCCGGAGGTGTTGATGTCGGGGGCGCCTCGGGAGGTGTCCGGCGTGGTGTTGCTGGGCGAGACGCCTGGTGCGCCTCCGCCGCCGCCTCTGTTGGTCGGCCCGTCTGTGCCGTTGGGTGTGATGGGGGGCCCGGTGTCGCCGCTGCCGCTGCCTCGGGTGCCGTTGGGGGTGACGGGTGGTGCGTCGAGGCTGCGGGCGTTGTGGTTGTTGCTGGTTTTGATGTTTTTGAGGCCGTTGGTGGCGGTGCTGAAGTCGTCGCCGAGTTTTTTGAGGAGGGGGGTGAGTTTGGACATGGAGGTGGTGAGTTTGGTGATGAGTTGGGCGATGGTGGCGGCGGTTTGGGCGACTTTGGCGACGACTTTGGGGATGACCCAGATGAGTCCGATGCCGAGGGTGAAGAGGACCTGTAAGGCCCAGGAGACCATGGAGCCGACGACGTCGGCGATGATGTCGCGGACGGCATCGCGGACGGCGGTGACGACTTCGCCTGCTTTGTGGATGCCGTCGGCGGCGCCGCCTGCGGCTGTTCCGGCGGCGAGGATGAGGTTGGCGGTGTCGGTGGCGCGGTCGCGGTAGGCATCCGCTGCGGCGCCGGTCCAGGTGGTGACGTCGGATTGGATGAGGTTGCCGAGTTCGGTGGAGACGGAGTTGACTTCGTCGGCGACGTTGGTCCAGGTGTCGGCGTGGGAGCGGATTTCGTCGGGGTTGCCTGCGAGGGAGTCGAGGGCGTCGGAGAGGGGTCCGACGTGTTCGATGAGCCAGCCGACGCCGTTGGAGATGATGGTGGCGAAGGGATCGAGCGCGGACATCACCAGATCGGCGGTGCCGAGTCCTGCTTCGAGCCAGTCGCCGTTGCCGATGGCCTGGTTGGTGGAGTTCACCGACTCCACCAGCGACAGACCCGACGTCGACGTCGTCGAGTCCACCACATCAGCCACTAAAGGATTACCCATCGTCCATCCCTCTCTGATGCTCGTCGGTCCGTCGAGCGGACAGGCCTCACCGGTGGTCGCCTCGCCTGCTCGGCAGGCAGGCACCGCGCATGCGAACCGGCATCATCCCAACCGGCACAGTCGGGTGGTGAACCGCCACAGTCGCCCGCCCGTGCCTGCCCCCGCCGGAAGCGAATAAGGCCGTCGCTGCCGTTCCAGACTAGAACCGGTTGTATCCGGCGGGAATCCCGTTGACGCGATCCACCGCGATGACGGCCTTGTTGTCCGGCATGACCCCGTGGCTCGCCAGGCTGTTGGGGGCGTAGACGGACCGGTAGTCGCCGCTCTCGTGTAGTGCGTTGGCGAACCTCGACGCCCCTTCCCTCCCCGGCGAACCCGTGTTGCACGACACCATGAGGAGCGGGTTCGTGTTTCCTGCCATGCGGTCCTGGTAGACCCGGTTACTGGTCACGATCTTGTGGTACGACTCGGGCGTGACCGTGACATTCTCCATCTGGTTGTTCGGGCCCGTCGGAGTCTGGACCTGGAACTGGTTTCCGCCCGAGTGAGCCATCGCGACGAACGGGCGGGAAGGACTCGGCTCATTGGCCCACGGGGCCGTACGCTCCCAGTACCCGGTCGGGCGGTCTTGGGGACGGTCGCGGGCGATTTCGAGGTTCTTCCGGTCCCAGTGACCGTGGTCCGCGTTCGCCCAGTTCTGCTGGTTTCTCGCGTCCTCCGGTTTTGTCGGGAACCCGATTCCCAGCACTCGGCCGTTTTTGTCCCGCAACGTGTTCGAGTACACCGTGTCGAGGCGGAATCGTCGCCTCAACGGCGGCCCGGTGGGGTCGGCGGGGTTGCGGACGAAGCCATCGGTGAAGTGGTTCCACTGCGCCCCGGCTGGTCGTGAGCTTGGCGCGGTGGAGGGGCCGCCCAGTCCCGGGGTGGTCGGGTTGCGATCCGCCATGGGTGGGAAGTCGAAGCTCCGCGCGGCGCTGGGGCTGAGTGCGTGGGCGCCGTCGTCGAGTGAGCGCGAGGTGTTGCCGCCGGGCAGGCTTCGGGTGCCGGTGGGGCTGATGTCGGGTGCGCCTCGGGTGCCGGTCGCTCCGTCGGGGCTGCTGCCCGAGATGTCGATGTCGGGTCGTGGGCTGTCTGCGGGGTTGTTGTCGGCGGTGATGGGTGGTCCGGTGTCGGGGGTGGTGCTTCGGGCGGTGGACGGGGTGGTGGTGGGTGCGTCGAGTGCGCGGGGGGTGTGGTTGTCGCCGGGCTTGATGGCTTTGAGGCCTCGGGCGGCGGTGGCGAAGTCGTCGCCGAGTGTGCCGAGCAGCGGCTTGAGCCGGTTGAGGGAGGTGGTGAGCTTGGTGATGAGCTGCGCGATGGTCGCGGCGGTCTGAGCGACCTTGGCGACGACCTTGGGAACCACCCAGATCAGCCCGATGCCGAGAGTGAACAGGACCTGTAACGCCCACGAGACCATCGAGCCCACGACGTCGGCGATGATGTCACGGACCGCGTCACGCACGGCCGAGACGACCTCGCCCGCCCTCTGGATGCCCTCGGCGGCGCCGCCCGCTGCTGCTCCGGCGGCGAGGATCAGGTTGGCGGTGTCGGCGGCCCGAGTCCGGTAGGCGTCGGCGGCCGTACCGGTCCAGGTGGTGACGTCGGATTGGATGAGGTTGCCGAGTTCGGTGGCGACGGAGTTGACCTCGCCCGCGACGTTGGACCAGGTGTCGGCGTGGGAGCGGATCTCGTCGGGATTCCCCGCCAACGCGTCCAGGGCATCCGACAGCGGACCGACGTGTTCGATGAGCCACCCCACACCGTTGGAGATGATCGTCGCGAACGGGTCCAGCGCGGACAGCACCAGATCCGCCACCCCCAGACCGGCCTCCAGCCAGTCCCCGTTCTGAATAGCGGTGTTGGTCGAGTTCACCGACTCCACCAGCCACAGACCCGACGTCGACGACGTCGAATCCACCACATCAGCCACCAAAGGATTACTCATCGTCCGTCCTCATTTTCTGCTGGACCCCTTCTCCCACGCCAGGGACCGGGAAGGTGTCTTCGATATCGTCTGCGTGCTGTCGCTGCCCTACCACGGAGAACGAGTCGGAGCAGCGAGTCATCAGATGCCGATCACCCGGGGCGTTCTCGGGAAACGAGCGGGAAAGCGGTGACCCGCCGCAGAATGGGGAGGCCAGGTCGCCCTTGATCGGGTTGCGTCAGGCTGGCACCGCTTGAATTCGCCATGCGTCGTCGCGTTCTGTTCCATCCAGATGACGCTCAGATCTGGACCCTGGCCCGGAACCAGACGACGAGGCATGACCTCGAACTCGCCAGGTCGTCGGGGGCGTGGACGGACCGGTGGTCGCCGGTCGCGGGTAGCGGCGAGGTGTATTCGATCGGTCCCGACCGTTTCGGCGGGGATCAGGTGGACGATCACACTCCGCCTTCGCACGCGAACCGCCACCTCACCCGCACCTTCTGATTGACGACGACACCTGATCAACCGTGATCGGGGATGGTAGGACCGCAGTGCGCCAATCCGCTGTTCGCCTTCACGCCTTGCCTCTACGGGCAGTCATTGCTGCCTCTTCGGCCGGTGAAATCGCGCATGGGCGTGTCGGATGTGCCCGACGGGCCGCCCTCCGCCGGTCCCTGGGCGGCGACGATGGTCGCCGAAGGTCGGCGAGTCCGACCGCTAGGCTGGGTCTTGTGATATGGACCGTCGACGTACCGGTCGAGACCCTTCCGTCGCTGCCCCCGCTTCCCGCAGAGCTTCGGGACCGGCTGGACGTGGCGTTGTCGAAGCCTGCCGCCCAACAGCCCGAATGGCCCGACCCGGAGGCGGTCGGCAAGGTGCGCGCCGTGCTGGAGAGCGTGCCGCCCATCACCGTCCCCGCCGAGGTCGATCGGCTGCGCACCCAGCTCGGCGAGGTCGCCGAGGGCCGGGCCTTCCTCCTGCAGGGCGGTGACTGCGCCGAGACCTTCGCCAGCAACAACGAGCCGCATATCCGGGCGAACATCCGCACCCTGCTGCAGATGGCCGTGGTGCTGACCTACGGCGCGAGCATGCCGGTCGTGAAGCTCGGCCGGATCGCGGGTCAGTACGCCAAGCCGCGTTCCGCAGGCATCGACGCGCTGGGCCTGCCGTCCTACCGGGGCGACATCGTCAACTCGCTGGTCGCCTCGCCGGAGGCCAGGGTCGCCGATCCCTCTCGGATGATCCGCGCCTACGCGAACGCGGGCGCGGCGATGAACCTGGTCCGGGCCCTCACCGGCGGCGGCATGGCCGGGCTGACCAAGGTGCACGACTGGAACAAGGACTTCGTGCTCAACTCCCCGGCCGGTGAGCGGTACGAGGCGCTCGCCAACGAGATCGACCGGGGCCTGCGGTTCATGGCGGCCTGCGGCGTGCAGGACTCCAACCTCCAGACCGTGGAGCTGTTCGCCAGCCACGAGGCGCTGCTGCTGGACTACGAGCGCGCACTGCTGCGGCTCGACGACGGCAAGCTGTACGACCTGTCCTCGCACTTCCTCTGGATCGGCGACCGCACCCGGCAGCTCGACGGCGCGCACATCGCGCTGGCCGAGCTGCTGGCGAACCCGATCGGACTCAAGATCGGTCCGACGACCACGCCGGAACTGGCCGTCGAGTACGTCGAACGGCTCAACCCGGAAGGCATCCCCGGCAGGCTGACCCTGATCAGCCGGATGGGCAACGCCAAGGTGCGGGACATCCTCCCGCCGATCGTCGAGAAGGTCACCGCCTCCGGGCACAAGGTGATCTGGCAGTGCGACCCGATGCACGGCAACACCCACGAGTCGAGCACCGGCTACAAGACCCGCCACTTCGACCGGATCGTCGACGAGGTGCAGGGCTTCTTCGAGGTGCATCGCGGACTGGGCACCCACCCCGGCGGCATCCACATCGAACTCACCGGCGAGGACGTCACCGAATGCCTCGGCGGCGCCCAGGACATCACCGACTCCGACCTCGCGGGTCGTTACGAGACCGCCTGCGACCCCCGACTGAACACGCAGCAGTCCCTGGAACTGGCCTTCCTGGTCGCGGAGATGCTGCGGGCCTGACCGGATGCTCCGTTCGCGAGCCGTGATCACGGCACGACGGAGTACTTCAGGACGAGACGGCGACCCTGGCCGAGAGCGGGGTCACCGTCTCGTCCTGGCAAGGAGTGGTCGTGACGGTGCTGTACCACTCTGTGGTCATCGGCCGAAGTATCGGCGGACGAGCTGGTAGACGTCGGCCCGCGTACTGATGGTGATGATCAGGATCAGCAGCTTCCCATCGTCGATGGTGTAGCAGAGGCGATGGTCGCCGACTCGAATACGGAGAACGCCAGGTAACTGGACAGCGCGGTGCAGCCATGCGGGCGGGGATCTTCGGAGGGGTCCTCGATGGCGTCTTCGATGTTCTCGGCGTGCTTGCGTTGTTGCTTCTCAAGTCTCTTCAAATACTTGTCTGCCGCAGCAGTCAAGGTGATCTCCTGTGACACTCAGGAATCCCGGCGCTCCGTACGTCGCACGAAGGGAACGGTGCCTTCGGTGCCGTCGGCCAAGCGGCGTCGGATGGCTTCGACGGCCTCGCCGTCCAGCAGATCCTCGATGTCTTCGAGCAGTTCAGCTGCGGCGACCGGCACCAAAGCTGCCGCCCTGCGGCCATGCTTGGTCAAGTACACCGTTTCGCCGCCGTAGCTGACACGGTTCGTCACTGGTCCGAGTTCGTTACGTGCGTCAGTCACGGCCATCTCGACGCTGGTCATGTACGTAATGTGCATTTTCACTGGTTCGGTGCGCAAGTCAGGACACCGGTCCGGCTGCTTGTCCGGGTGGGCCTGGTTGGTCTCGGGGCGGCTCGGCTTGCGGCGAGGCCGCCCCGCCCCTCGAAGCGTCGCCGTCGTGACGAAGCGCCGTGTCCGAGGCCCCCGTCGAGCCGTCTGAGAGCGGCCCGTGGAGGGCCGCCCCGGACGTCCGGCAGTTCTGGTCGTGGACGTGGTCTCAGTCCGCGGCCCTGTCCAGCGCGGATCGACCGCCCGGCCGGGCGATGATCACAGTCGTCGCGGCCCCTTCGGGTCGGAAGGGGCCGCCGTTGCCTGCTGCCGGACCGGCCGGCGGAGCCCGGTCCCGCAGGCGGGGTCTCGACGATCTTCGCCCGATCAGGCCGCCGGAGACTCGGCTGCGGCCTCGGCCTTCTCATACTCGTCCAGCTTCGCCCGCAGCTCGGCCAGCGCCGCCGCGCTGGTCTCGACGAGCTGTTCCAAGCCCTCCTCCGTCGCGATCAGATCGATCCCGTCCGATCGCACCGCGCCGAATCGAATCTGTGCCTCGTCGCCGACGATGTCGACGGAGACACGACAGCCGCCTTCCAGCTTCACCCACGCATCGACACTGATTCCGGACATGCTTCCACCCCGTTCAGTCGAACCCTTCCGATTGAGTCAGACTTAGTCTGTCTGAGTCTGACTCAATCAGACAGTGCTCAATCGGGTGATCCGTCGTCGATGGCGGGCCGCCGCGACGGCGTGTCCGTCCATCGTGGCGGTGCGTCGTACCGCCGTCGCACTCCGTAGAGTTCACGCATGGCGCGAGCATTGTTGAACCCGATGGCCCAGGCTGCGGGCGCCGAGCTGGCCAGGCACCGCAGAGCAGTGCCGAAGATGAGTCAGCGACGGCTCGCCGAACTGCTCGACCTTCCGCAGACCGCGATCGCGCGATGGGAGAAGGGAACTCGGGTGCCGAGCGCGAAGGACGCGAACGCCTACCTGACGGTGCTGGGTGTTCCGGCCGAGGAGCGGGATCGGGTCCTTCGTGTCCTGGACGACGCCCAGTCGGCGAGCCAGCTCTCCACCGGCATCCCGGGGGTCGACAAGGAGATCCACTCGCTGCTGCACTACGAGCGGACCGCCGGCCGGATCGTCGACGTCTCGCCGTTGATGGTTCCGGGTCTGTTGCAGACCGGTGACTACGCCAGGGCGATCATGACGGCGGCGGAGGTCCCCACCTCGGAGATCGACTATCGAGTGAAACTACGGGTCGGGCGTGCCGAGGTGCTTCAGGGTGCCAGGCCGGTGCAGCTGACCGCGATCATCGGCGAGGGAGTCCTGCGGCAGCCGATCGGCGGCTATGAGGTGCTGCGTGGGCAGCTTCGCCACCTTGTCAACCTCGCGCGCTGGGACAACGTGTCGATCAGGATCATCCCTGCCGACTCCGGTTGGACACCGGCGAACGAAGCCAAGTTCCAGCTCTTCGAGTTCCCGGTGGCCGTTCCCCTCGTCGCGCTGGACAGCCTTCTGAGCGTGATGTTCGTCGTGGATGCCGCGCAGGTGGCGGGCTACGCGCGAGCTGCCGCTAGCCTGAGTGCCACCGTGCTCAGTGAGCGGGAATCGTTGCGCCTCATCAGGCAGCGTCTGTCCGAGATGGAGGGATGACGTGATCAGAGACGACATCGGCCGGTGGCGGAAGTCCAGCCGCAGCGCGGGAGCCAATTCCTGCGTCGAGGTCGGTCAGGCTCCGGGCGTCCTCGGTATCCGCGATACGAAGAATCGGGCGGGCGGCACGCTCGTCGTCTCTCGCGTCGCCTTCGGTGCGTTCCTTGGTGCCGTCAAGTCCGATCGGCTCGGCTGACGCTCGACGACGGCCGGGCCTTTCCTGTCGGGCGGCCTCGGCGCGCAGGCGTCTTCGGTAGCGTCTCTGCCCCTATTCCGCCCGAAGAGTCCGAATCTGTGATCTCGTGCGTCGGGATTCGGCGTTGCTCCGTTCGTGTCGCAGGCGACCGTCATCGGCGACGAATCGCCTGGTCGCGAGGTTTGTCCCCGGGCGGCCTTCTGTCCTCGGCGGCGTACTCGGCGTTGCAGGGCTACGCCGTTCGGCCCATTGACC
Organism: Actinoalloteichus fjordicus; assembly: GCF_001941625.1. Classification (NCBI taxonomy): domain Bacteria; kingdom Bacillati; phylum Actinomycetota; class Actinomycetes; order Pseudonocardiales; family Pseudonocardiaceae; genus Actinoalloteichus; species Actinoalloteichus fjordicus. The sequence goes on along the minus strand of NZ_CP016076.1, from coordinate 5,834,671 downwards.
GTGCTCGTGATCTCGTTGTTAACTTTCCCCACCTCGCTGAGAGAGCGCTCTCACAGAGCCGGCGCAGGTGGCGAGTCAGACCCGAGAACCCGTCGGACGATCACATGCGCAGGCGAATCTCCTTCGCCCGGCCGTGACGGTCGATCGTCCGCGAGGGATCGCGACGACCAGGAGGTCGGACCATGGCCAGGGCGACGTTGCCCAAATGGCTGGCAGCGGTGACCACATCCGCGTTAGCCGTCTCAATCCTCGTGCTCGTGCAGGGCACGGCATCAGCCGAGACCGTGTCGATCGGCGCAGGCAGCTACACCACGGACCTGCCTGCCGGGGCGCTCGGACCGTCGAACATCCAGGGGCAGCCGGTCTCCCCGAAGGTCACCGACGACTTCACCGGGCCCGCGCCGACCAACGACTGGTGGTCCTCGCTGATCTTCCAGCGATACGCGCCGGACAACCCGCACGGCGAGAACATGTTCCCGCACCCCTTGGCGTTCCACGCCTGGGGTGACGGCCTCGCCGTGGGCTACCCGAGCTCGTCGAGCATCGTGGGGACCGCCCCGAAATACGAGTACAGCTTTCAGGAGGACCTGAGACTCGGCCTCTCCGGCCTCGCCTCGCCGGACACCCGGGTGGACTCCTACAGCGACTGGACCGTGACCCCGTACTGGTCGGACGGCACCCGTGAGCTGCGGACCACCATCGGCCACGGCCTGCCCTTCGTGTACGCGGAGGGCAGCGGCGGACCGGCCGACGTCGAGTTCAGCGCGCCTCCCGAGGTCTGGCACCAGGAAGGCGGCGTCGTCGGGGCCACGGTCAACGGCAACCACTACGCGCTGTTCGCGCCGTCGAACTCCAGCTGGAGCGAGTCCGGCAACGCCTTCACCGCCGACCTGGGCGGCGACGGCTACTTCTCCGTCGCGGTGCTGCCCGATCCGGCCGACCTGCCCACCTTCCAGGACTATGCCTACTCGTTCGTCACCGGCACCACCGTGAACTGGGACTACGACGAGTCAGGCGCCTCGCTGACCACCGACTTCCAGGTGCAGACCGAGGCGAAGGAAGGATCGCAGACCGGCACCCTGGTCGCGCTGTACCCGCATCAGTGGAAGAACACGACGACCGACGTGACGGACCTGACCTACGCCTCGCCGCGCGGCGAGATGCGGGTGGTCGAGGGCACGGGCTTCAGCACCGCGCTGCCCGCCAACGGAATCCTGCCGAGCCTGCCGACGGTGGACTCCGCCGACCACGACCGCCTTCGTCAGCTCATCGACGAGGAGATCGACCACGAGGACCCGTGGCGCGGCTCGACCGACACCTACTGGGTCGGCAAGGCACTGGGCAGGTTGTCGCAGCTCGTGCCGATCGCCGACTCCATCGGCTACGCCGAGGGCCGAGACCAGCTGCTCGACCTGGTGCGCGGCAAGATGGAGGACTGGCTCACCTACTCCGGCCCCGGCGACTCGGCGCTCTTCCGCTATGACGAGGAGTGGGGCGCACTGACCGGCTACCCGGCCAGCTTCGGCGCCGATCAGGAGCTCAACGACCACGACTTCCACTTCGGCTACTTCGTCACCGCCGCAGCCACCCTCGCCCGGTACGACCCGGCCTGGGCCGAGGACGACCAGTGGGGCGGCATGGTCAAACTGGTCATCAAGGACGCCAATAACTGGGATCGGACCGATGACCGGTTCCCGCTGCTGCGCGCGTTCTCTCCCTATGCGGGACACGGCTGGGCGTCCGGTCACGCGGGCTTCGGCTCCGGAAACAACCAGGAGTCGTCCTCGGAGGGCATGCACTTCGCGGGTGCGGTCGCACTCTTCGGCTCGCTGACCGGCGACGACGAGATCCGCGACCTCGGCGTCTATCTGCACACCACGCAGGCCAGCACCGTCGCGCCGTACTGGCAGAACGCGGACTCGGACACCTTCCCCGAGGACTACGCGGCCGACGTGGTCGGCATGGTGTGGAGCGACGGCGGCGACTACGGGATCTGGTGGGACGGCTCCGACGAGGAGCACTACGGCATCAACTACCTGCCGATCACCGCCTCCTCGCTCTACCACGGCCACCGGCCCGAGCACGTGCAGGCGATGCACCAGTCGCTGGTCGACCGGATCGGCGGCCAACCCCAGGTATGGCGCGACATCCACTGGGCCTACCAGGCGATGGGGGACCCGGCCTCGGGACTGGCCGCGTTCGAGTCGCAGTGGCAGACCTATGAGCCCGAGGCAGGCTCGTCCAAGGCACACACCTACCAGTGGGTGTCGACGCTGGCCGAGGTCGGCAACGTCGACGCCTCGGTGACCTCGGACGCGGCGCACTACGCCGTCTTCGCTGAGGGCGGGCAGCGGACCTACACCGCCTTCAACCCCGACTCCTCGGCCAGGACGGTGACCTTCTCCGACGGCGCCACCCTGGACGTGCCCGCAGGCAGCCTCGCCTCCACCACCGGCAGCGGCGGGGGCGGCCCCGAGGAGCCAGAGGAACCGGAAGAGCCCGAAGAGCCCGAAGAGCCCGGTGAGCCCGGCGACCTCGTGGACGGCAGGCTCTACCTGGGCGGCAACGGGCTGAACCGGACGCCCGGCACCGGCGCCGCGACCGACGTCATCGCCTCGGCGGCGGGCGGCAATCACGATGGAACGCCGCATCAGCCGCTGGTGTACGAGGTCGACGGACTGACCGCCGCGTTCGACGGGGGCAGGACCGAGTTCTCCCTGTTCCTCGATGCGGGAGCGATCGTCGGCAACGGCACGCAGCTTCGCGTGAGCTACGACCTCGACGGAGACGGAACGCAGGACCGGGCCGAGACCTACGGGTACTTCGCCACCGATCCGGTGGCGGGCTGGGAGGAGTACGGCCCCGGCGCTGTTCTGGTGAGTCAGAGCGGCAGTCTTGGTGATCTGGACTCGGGAACGGTGCGGATCGAGGTCTGGAACGCCATCGGCCAGGGACCGACCGATCTGCGGGTGGCCGCGACGGCGACGGAGGGGCTCATCTCCGAATTGCGCATTCCGTTCGCGAACTAGCCTCTGAGGACGGAGGCGCCGCATCGTTCTGGCCTCGGCCCGCCTGATGAGTTCTGATGAGTACCACTAGGCGCTTGCATACTCGTTGAACATCCGAAACCCCCTGTCCGAGTGGATATCTGCCACTCGGACAGGGGGTTTTCGTCGAGATTGATTCACAAGGAATTGTCGTAGTTGATTCGATCTGTCGCCGCGGGTTTCCTGACCACGACATGCCTTCACCTCTCGACCTGAAGGAGAGCCGTGCCCACTCGCCGCGAGATGCTGACCGCCGCTCTGAGCGTCGGAGCCTGGATGGTCGTCGGGTCGCCGGGAGCCGCGTTCGCCGCCGCTCCGGTCACTGCCGCACCGATCGGTGGAGCCCCGGACGCTCAGACATCGGGGACCGGGCTCGAACCCGACTCCGACGCCGTCATCCGACCCGAGGCCTTCGACCACGTCGGCGTGTTGTTCCCCGCCGACGCCGGAACCAGGATCGACGAGTCGGGACGCACCACGATCGGCCGGGTCCGGTTCGAGACGAACGGAAGACTCGGGCCATGGCAGGCGCTGCGCCCCTCGGCCGAGGCCCCCGACCACGTGCCCGCCTCGGCGTCGGATCTGGTGCTCGCCCCCTCGGGTGCGACAGGGTTCCAGGTGGAGATCGACGACGGCGTCGGTCCGTTCGAGCCGGTGGCCGTGCTTGCGGGACCCGCCGCCGCCGACACCTCGGCCCCCCGGCTGCTGCCGATGCCGGGTGCGACGCTCCAGGCCATCAGCCGCGCGGGCTGGGGAGCCGACGAGTCCCTGCGCACCTGGCCCGCCACGTTCAATCCGGTGCAGTGTCTGACCGTGCACCACTCCGCCATCGAACTCGAAGCGGACCGGACTGCCTCGGTCCGGGCCATCTATCGGTTTCACGCGGTGGACCGGGCCTGGGGCGATCTCGGATACCACCTGCTGATCGACCCGGAAGGCCAGGTCTACGAGGGCCGGTTCTCCGGCTCGGACACGATGCCGGTCTTCGACGGCATTCCCTCGGTGGGCGCGGCGCGCTCCGTCCTCGCCGGGCACGTCGGGAGTCACAACGCGGGCAACATCGGTGTCTGCCTGCTCGGTGACTTCACCGTGGAGCCGCCCGCCGAGGCGGCGGTGGACGCCCTCGTGGAGACGCTCGCCGCGCTGTGCCTGCTGTGCGGGCTCGACCCGACCGGCACCACGCACTATGCGAGTCCGACCGGCGACGCGTCCAGGACGGTGCCGACCATCTCCGGGCATCGCGACTGGTCGGTCACGCAGTGCCCCGGTGACGTCTTCGCGCCCACGCTGGACGAGATCCGCACCAGGGTCGCCGCGCTCGTCGGCTGACCGGCGCGGCTCGATCAGCCCGACGCGCACCCCGGCTGGCCCCTGTGGACGCAGTCGTGCGGCCGCAGAGACTCACCGGTCTGTTTACTTGCCATCCCGGCTATCGAATCCTGCCGGGTGGGCCGCGCTCGCTCGCGCCGCAGTTGCGCCGAGGCCGCGCGCCGCACGGGGTCGCGGCGGGCGGGTTCGACATCCGGAGCACGGTGCCGGTCTCGGCGTCGGACGGCCGCAGGCATCGGCAGCCGATCCGGTGTCACGGCGTCCGATCAGCCGTGGCCCGGCGTCCGTTCGACCAACGCCGATCGTCCGGAACGCGAACTCTGCGAGACGTCTGATGTCGACCCGCGCCCGCCCGCCGCGACGAGCCCGCCAAGGCCGCTTCCTGCGGCGGAAGGCCTGCTGCCTGCGGATTCGTCGATCCAGCCTGCTCGGACCACGGACCGGGGAGGGACGGCCGATCAACGGCGGAGATCGACTTCGGGGGTGTCGATCCGGTAACGCGTCTGTCAGGGTGACCTCCGGTGGCACCCCGCCGCGACGGCTCGTCGAAAGGAACCCCCATGCGTCTCTCCGCCCGGTCGGCACGACCGGCCCTGGTGATCTCTCTGCTCGTCGCGGGCCTGACCGCGCCGATCGCAACCGCTGCGGCCGGCGAGAAGGGCGACTCCGGACAGCCCGACGTGATCGCCCACCGAGGCTCCTCCGGCGTCGCCCCCGAGAACACCCTCGCGGCGATCACCACGGCGCGCGCGCAGGGCGCCGACTCCGTCGAGGTGGACGTGCAGCGCACGGCCGACGGCGAGCTGGTACTCCTGCACGACTGCACGCTGGAGCGGACGACCGACGTCGAGGAGGTGTTCCCCGATCGCGAGTCCTACGCGCTGAGCGACTTCACCGCCGACGAGCTGACTCGACTCGACGCGGGCTCCTGGCTGTCGCCGGAGTTCGAAGGCGAGCCGATTCCTACCCTGCGCGAGGGAATCCGGGCGCTGGGGCCGCGCACGGACCTGCTGCTCGAGGTGAAGGTGTGCGAGGGCGAGGAGGGGCTCGGCCAGGCGGTGGCCGACGGGCTTCGGGAGATCCCCGGCTACCTGCGGCGTGCGGTGGCCACCGACTCGCTGGTCGTGCAGTCCTTCGATCACGATGAGACCCGCGAGTTCCACACCGAGCTGCCGAGGGTTCCGGTCGGGCTGCTCTTCAGCGCCCGTCCCACGGACGCCGAGCTGGCCGAGGCGGCCACCTGGGCACAGCAGGCCAACCCCCGCTACACGCTGACCGATCAGGCGCTCGTCGATCAGGTGCATGCACTCGGGCTGGAGATCAACGTCTGGACCGTCAATGCGGAGTCCGACATGCGTGCGGCGGTCGAACTGGGCGTCGACGGCGTGATCACCGACTACCCGCAGGTCCTCCGCGAGATCCTGCGCACGAGCTGACCTCGACGAAAGCGTGCAAGAGCCGCCCGCCTGCGGTGCCGTCCCCCTCGGCGTCGCAGGCGGGCCTGTGGCGGGCCTGGCGGGCCGGGCCGATCAGCGGGTCGACCCGGTCGGTCACTCCGGCTCGGCGACGGGGTGGATCGACGACTCTTCCGCGGTCTCGGACGGCTCGCCCCGCCACGCCGGGAAGTCCTCGGCGGCCTCGCCGGTCGGCCCGGCATCGGAGGGTTCGAGCTCCATCCCCTCGTCCGGTTCGACCCCCTCCTTCAAATCGACGTCACCCTGACTGATCGTGCCCTGATCAAGCGGGTAGTCGACGGATTCGTCGTCGACCGAGGTGTCGAGATCCTCCATCGGGACGTCGGCGGGCGGCCAGTCCGGCGCATCGTCACGCGGCCGCTCCGGTTGTTCGGCCGCGAGGCGCTGATCGAGCGTCTCCCCCTCGACCATCTCGCGTGGCGTCACCCCGGTCGCGGTCGTTCTGGACCAGCGCTCCGGCGGCTCGACGCCCTTCTCCAGCGGGTCGACGTCGAGCTCGTCCTCGTCCAGCTCCTCCGACACCGACAGGAGCTCCTGGTCACTGGCGCCGGGCTGCGGCAGCTCGGGCTGGTGGCGTTCGCTCATCGCGCTCCTCCTGGATCGGCGGCTGCATCCGACGGGGGTACCCCCTGCGATGCCGGTCCATTCGTCGCGTACCGGCGCCCCGCAGGCCTCGCCTTCGCCGCCACGTGTGGTGGTCGCTCCATCGGGGTATGTGAGCAGGAACGTCCGAGCGAAGAGTCGATGACCGGATGGGGAGTGTGAAGAGATGGAGTTGGGCCTGCTGCGAGAACTCGCCACGAGGTCGGGTCCGTGCGCGGTGGCATATCTCGACGTCACCCGCGACACCGAGGAGGCCTATCGCGCGATCGCGCTGCGAAGGCGGGCGATCGAGGAGGAGCTGGCCGATCGGGGAGTGGACGCGGCCACGCTGTCCGCCGTGGACGAGGCGCTGGAGTCGGAGCCCTGGGCCGTCGGCCGCGCGGGCCGCGCCGTGGTGGCACAGAACGGCACGGTCCTGCTCGACCGGCTGATTGCCGAGCCGCCCGAGAACACGATCACCGCCTATTCCCGCGTCCCCGACGTCTTCCCGCTGGTGGCGGCCGTCGCGGCCGAGGAGCCGGTGGTGGTCGCCGTCGTCGACCGGATCGGCGCCGACATCGGGGTGCACGTCCGAGACGGCGGCTGGCGCACCGATCGAACCGTGGAGGGCGAGGATCGCCCGGTGCACAAGGTGCGCGGTCTGGGCTGGTCGCAGAATCGAGTGCAGCGCCGGGTCGAGAACACCGCCGCGCACAACGCCGCCGAGATCGCCAGGGAGGTGGACCGAGCCGCCGCCGAGATCGGCACCAGGCTGATCGTGATCGCGGGGGAGGTGCAGGCCCGCACCGAGGTGCTCGCCGCGCTGCCTGCACGGAGCAAATCGATCGCCGTGGAGGCCGAGCACGGCGGCCGCGCTGCCGGGTCCGACCGGACGGCCTTGGCCGAGGAGATCCAGCGCTTGGCTGCCGAGTTCCTGGCTGACGAGGCCGGCCAGGTGGTGGAACGGTTCCAGGCGGAGCTGGCCGCCGGGCAGGGCCTGGCCGTGAGCGGGCCGGAACGAGTCGTGGCCGCGCTCCAGGCAGGCGCGGTCGACACGATCCTGCTGCCCTCCGACGGCATGGACCGCGAGGTGACCGTGGGCGACGACGTCACCGACATCCGCTTCCGAGACGCGCACCGCACCGACGGCGGGGACGACGACCTCGGCGTGGGCCGGGTCGACTCCGCCGTGGCCCTGGCCGCCGCCGCGACCGACGCTCACCTGTTCGTCATCGACCCGGTGAGTGCCGTGCCAGACGGCGTCGGCGCGGTGCTCCGATTCCCGATGCCCCGGTGACCTTCGCTGCGCCCGATCGGGCCTGCGGGCCGAGAGCCGCACCCGGGCCTGACCCGGCGTAGGAGAGGTCCGGGGAACCGACAGCAGACGAGCTGAGGAGACCACCATGGTGCAACGGGGAAGCGACAAGCACGGTGCCCGGCTGGACGACGAGCTGAGCAGTGAGGTGGAGGGCCTGACGAGGGCGAACCGCAGCACGCGGGCGGAGGAGTCCCGCGATCCGGAGCCGCCCGCCGACGACGACCCGGCCGTCGCCTACCGGGCACGACCGGAGGACCCGGAGGAGCCGCCTCCGGAGGGGCACTGAGGCCGCGACGGGGCGTTCTCGCCCGCGAGGAGCGGTTGCAGGGCCGCGCGGCCCGACGTCCGCGGGATGTCGGGCCGAGGGGGTCGCCGGGGCTGCGAGGGTTGGTGCGTGCGGACCAGAACGCGTCGTCCCGCGCCGCATGAGCGGTGGTGACTTCGGGCTCCCGACGACCAGCCCCGGCCGCCGAGGAGGCCGCCGACGAGGGACCAACGCCGAGGCGGCGTTCACCGGACCGGTGAACGCCGCGTCGATGTCGTCCGGCCGGTCGGTGCCGGCCGCGCCTTTAGTTCTTGCTGGGCTGCTCGTCGCGCTCCACCGGGATCGTGTGCACGGTTCCGTTCTGGGTGGCCGTCTCCGTGGCGGTCTCGTTCTGCATCGACTGCATCAGCGTCTTGGCGAGGCCGAGACCGGTGCCGCCGAGGGACAGCGCCTTGCCGAACAGCTCCGACATCCCGTCGGCGCCGTTGAGCACCACCAGATTGTCGATGTTGCTGAAGGCCTTGGCGCCCGCGTCGACGATCTCGGGCCAGTTCTCGGCCAACTGCTGGGCGACCACGGCCTCCTGGTTCTCGGCCAGTGCTGCCGCCCTGGCCCGGATTCCCTCGGCCTCGGCGAGTCCCTTCGCCCTGGCCGCGTCGGCCTCCGCCATGCCCTTGGCCCGCGCGGCGGCCGCCTCGGCCTCACCCGTGGCCCGTGTCGCGTCGGCCTCTGCGGAACCACGTGCCTTGGTGGCCTCGGCCTCGGCCTGCGCCGCCGTCTTCACCCTGGTCGCGTCGGCCGCCGCCTTGAGCTCGGTCTCCTTCGCCTCGGCCTGGGCCCTGGCGATCCGGGCGTCGCGCTCGGCGTCGGCGACGGTCCGCGTCTCGTACGCCTTGGCGTCGGCGGGCTTGCTGATCTCGGAGAGCAGTCGCTGCTCGGAGAGGTTGGCCTCCAGTTCGGCGGCCCTGGTCTCCTGGACCACGACCTCCTGGCGGGCGCTGGCCTCGGCGAGCGGACCCGACTGGCTGCTCTTGGCCCGCGCCTGATCCATCTCGGCCTGGTAGCCGGCCTGCTGGATCTCGCTCTCGCGCACCGACGCGGCCTTCTTCGCCGCCGCCTGCTGCTCGGCCTCGGTGGCCTCCTGATCCCGCTCGGCCTCGGCGATCCGCGCGGAGGCGGCGACGGCGGCGGCGTGCGGCTTGCCCAGGTTGAGGATGTAGCCCGACTCGTCGTCGATCTCCTGGATCTGCAGCGAGTCGATCACCAGACCGAGCTTGCTCATCTCGTCGGCAGAGGACTGCCGAACGGCACCCGTGAGCGCGTCCCGATTGTGGATCAGGTCCTCGATGGTGAGTCCACCGCAGATCGACCGCAGATGTCCGGAGAACAGTTCGTGAATGGTGCTGTTCATGCCGTCCTGACGATCAAGGAATCGCCGCGCCGCATTGGCGATCGAGACGAAATCGTCACCGACCTTGTAGATCACCACGGCGCGGACCGTGACCGGCAGGCCCTGCTGCGTGACACAGGAGACCTGAAGATTCGCGCCATTGGTGTCCAACGACAGCCTGCGCGCCACCTGGAAACCGGGCAGCACCAGGGTGCCCTTACCAGTGATGATCTTGAACCCCATGCTGTCCGGCCTGCTCTTGGGCGTAGAGCCGGTGCCGAGGCCGGAGATGATCAGCGCCTCATTCGGCTCGGCGACCTTCCATAGCATTCGCAGCAGGATGACGAAGACGAGGATTCCCGCCACCACTGAGATGGCGACGAGAAGAAGTCCCTCTGGCATGTGGTGCTCCCCAGAATGGTAGACGTCACAGACGACGACGAATGGTTCGCCGCCGACCGAGACGATCAGCCGAGAGGGAGCCAGCGCTGCACATAGACGCTGCGCGGCGGCTGATGATCCACGACCAGGATCTGCTCACCCGGCTCGATGACCTCACCTGCCTCGGCAGGATAGGCGTAGAACGCCTCCACTCCGCCGCGAATACTGATCATCACCTCGCCGACCAGACCGGGCCCGATCTTTCCTGTGACGCGACCCCGGTTGCCGATCATGCGCTCCCTGCCTCGACTGTCGTCCAGTCAGCCTGAGCATAGATGCTGCGCAGGCTGTTTTTACCCGGATTGAACATGCTGGTGGTCATAGGGTGTTCACGGTGATCGTGTCGCCGGGGGCCAACCGGGCCCCGTGGTTCGGGAACTGACCGATCACCCTGGCGTTCTCCCCGCCGAAGAACTGATTGACCTCGATCTCCAGATTCAGCGCCGCGATGGCCTCGCGCGCCTCCCGCAGGGTGCTGCCGGTGACGTACGGCGCGCTGACCGCATTCGACAGGACCACCCCGACCTGCGTGCCCGGCTGATCGATCATGGTCTCGGCGGCGGGATCGGTGCGGATCACCTGGCCGCCGTCGAGGTCCTCGGAGAACTCCGCCTCCAGCTCGACCGGTTCGAAGCCCTGTTCGCGGAGGGTGTTGAAGGCGTCGTCTCGCGCCATGCCCGCGACGTCGGGCACCGGAACCGGCGGCGGGCCCTTGCTGAGGATCACCGTCACCTCGCTGTCGATGGGCAGGGCGGTGCCTGCCTCGGGATCGACCCGGATCACCGCTCCCTCCTCGACCTCGGCGTGGAACTCGGCAAGCTCCTCATCGACGACCGGTTCGAGTCCGGCCTCCTCGAGCTGCGCGAAGGCCTCGTCCTGGGTGCTGCCCGCCGCGATCTCGGGCACGATCGGCTGCCCGGTGGAGACGCGCAGCCGGACCTCGGCACCCCGCCGAAGTCGCCTGCCCTCACCCGGCACGGACTCGATGACCTCACCGGACTCGATCTCGTCGTGCGGCGTCGGATCGAGCCTGACCTCCAGATCGGCCTCCCGAAGCGCCGACTCGGCGCGCGCGGAGTCCAGGCCCGCCAGCGCGGGCACCGAGGTCCACTGGGCGCTGTTCCACCACCAGAGCAGCAGTCCGAGGACGAGCACGACGACCAGCGCGATCATCCGCTTCGAGGTCAGTCCGAACAGCCCGCTGCCCTTGGCGGACCCGTCCCTGCCCGGTCGTCCGCGTCGTCCCCGTCTACCCCGATCGCCGCGTTCGCCGCCGAGACCGCCCATGTTCGCGGCGTGCACGGCATCCGGGGTCTCTTGTGGTCCCGGTGGCAGGTCGGCTCGATTGAAGGCCCTGGTCGCCCGGGGATTCGGGCCTGCGCCCGCGCCCGGAGCGGCCGCCGGTCCGGCAGGCCCGCCTGCCGGTCCCCTCGGCGGCAGCACGGTGCGGATGGTCGGAGCGTCCAGGTCGGCGGGCGAATCCGCCGGACCGATTCCCCCGACACCGTGCGCGGCGGCCTCGTCCGACGGCGGAGTCTCGGCGGCGGGAGCCTGCCAGACGGCCGTGCCCGAAGTGCCGGTGCCGGTGCCGGTGCCTGCGGCCGGAGTCACGCCGGGCACCGCGACGGCCCCGAGTCCCAGCGCGGTCCGCGTCTCCCGCAGCTCGCGCAACAGCACGCCCGCGTCGGCGGGTCGTTCGTCCTGCTCCCGACGGGTCGCCCGCAGCACCAGCTCGTCCAGCGCGGCGGGCAGCCCGGCGGCCTGCTCGCTCGGTGCCGGAACGCGATCGTTGACGTGACGGTAGGCCGTCGAGAAGGGGGTGTCCCCGGCGAAGGGCGGCACGCCGGTGAGCAGCTCGTAGAGCACCACGCCCGCCGCGTAGACGTCGCCTCTGGCATCGGTCTCGCCGGTGGTGACCTGCTCCGGGGCGAGGTAGTCCACCGTGCCGAGGATGATGCTGTCGCTGGTGGTCTTGGCATCGGCCAGGGCGCGGACCAGCCCGAAGTCGGCGACCTTCACGACGCCGTCCCGGCTGATCAGGATGTTCTCCGGCTTGATGTCCCGGTGGACGATGCCGTTGCGGTGCGCCGACTCCAGTGCCGAGAGCACCGGCTCGAGCACGCTCAGTGCCACGTCCGGCGGCAGCGTCCCCCGCTCGCGCAGCAGGTCGCGGAGGGTGCCGCCGTCGACGAGTTCCATCACCAGGAAGACCTGAGCACCGGACGGGGAGCGGTCGACGCCCTGATCGTGCACCGTCACCACGGACGGGTGGTGTAGGCGGGCCGCCGACCGGGCCTCCAGCTCGAAACGCCGGACGAAGCTCACGTCCCCGGAGAAGCGATGATCCATGACCTTGACGGCGACCGGTCGATCCAGCCGAAGGTCCACACCCCGATACACGACCGACATCCCGCCAGTGGCCACCACCGAGTCGATCCGGTACCTGCCCTCAAGCGTCGTGCCGATGACGTGCGCCTCCCGTCGGTTCACACCTGCGATCGTACGGAGGACCACCACCTCCACCGGTGGAGGGCGGCGCAGCCGGTCTGTGGCAGGGTTGTCGGTGTGAGTGAGTTCCCCACCGCCCCGGACGTGCTCGGCCCCGAGGTGGAGGTCCTGCCGTTGCCGGACGTCGCCGATCGGCTCGGCGTTCCGTTCACCCGAGTCCACCAGATGCTGCGAGACGGGCTGTTGCTGGCGCTGCGGCGCAACGGCGTCGCCGTCGTCCCCGCCGAGTTCCTCACCGACGACACCATCGTCAAGGGCCTGCCGGGGACCGTCACCGTCCTCCAGGACGGTGGCTTCTCCCATGAGGAGATCATGCGGTGGATGTTCACCGAGGACGACTCCCTGCCGGGGACGCCGGTCACCGCTCTGCGGGAGAACCGAGGCCGCGAGGTGCGGCGTCGCGCTCAGGCCATGGCGTTCTGAGCTGGACTGACTCGTCTCCGCCGGTCGGGAGCAGGCCGCGTGCGGGCCGCCTGCCTCCGGCGCGGGTGCGTTCTTTGGTGTCTTCGGCGTGGTGTCGCCTTTCGCGCCTTCGGCGTGGTGTCGTCTTCGCGCCTCCGGCGCGGTGTCGCCTTTCGCGCCTCCGGCGCGGTGCGCTCCCCGCACCCCACAGTCGAGCCCCGTGCCGTCGATTCCTGAGCCGAGGGCAGCAGGATGATCACCTTCGCCGCATGGCGTGACGGTCGATACGTTCCGCTCGCCGAACTGCTGGTGTGCCTCGGTGACCGGGGCCTGGCGCTGACCTGGCAGCTGTGGATCGAGGAGGCCACGGCACACCCTCGACTCGCCGACCTGTTCGCGGCCTCGGGCGGGCCCGCAATCGGCACGCTGGAGCTGCTCGCCCTGACCGCGCCGGATCTGCAGGTGATCGACGGCAGGTTCCTCGGCTGCCTCGACGGTGTGCCCACGATCGAGCTGACGGCGTTCGACAGCACCAGCTGGGACGTCGAGTGCACCGACGAGCGGCTGCTGTCCCGTCTCCGGCGCCGATATCCGGACGCGCACTCGCCGTCGGCCCTGCCACCGTGATGCCGGGCCCGGCAAGAGCCGGCCCCGAGGAGAATCCCCGGCGCGCTCGGAGTCCGGCGCGATGCCTCACCGACGATCGGCGCGGAACGGGGCCGGGCGCCGACCCCGACCCCGACCCCGTGCGATTCAGTCGGACGACGGCGGCAGGCCGACCGGGCGGTCCACCCGATCTCGGCTCGACAGCCGCAGCGGGTCGGGCCGAACCAGCGACACCGCCGCCAGCACCGACACGCCCAGCGCACCGAGCAGGTAGAACCACGAGTAGAGCGCGGTGTCCCCGCTCGGGAAGGTCACCAGCAGCAGCCACACCGAACCGCAGACCGCCGCCACGGTGGCCGAACCGGGCCACTTGAGCGCCGCCGCCAGCGCGAGCGGCCAGCTGAAGTACCAGGGCAGTGTCGCGGGGGAGAGCAGCGCGAGCGCGAAGAGGGTGATCGTCGCGTGATAGACGGCCTGGGGGCCGCCGTGCCGCGCCTTCCACCACTGCCAGACGGCGACGCCCGCGAACGCCACGAAGCCCAGCAGCCGAGTGACGGTGAGGAAACCGGGCAGACTGGCGGTGACGAACCAGCCGGCCACCAGGTGCGCGATCTGCGCCACCGCCGTGGGCACCGAGAGCCAGTTGACGATGAGCGAGGACGTCTGCAGTGCGCTGATCCAGCCGAGATCGACGCCCGCCACCAGCGTGCACGCGGTGAACACCGCCAACGACACCGCCGTGGTCGCCCCCGCCGCGCGCAGGAAGCGCGACCGGGCCGAGCCGTGCAGCCTCGCCGCCCAGATCCACACCATGAACGGCAGCGCGATCACCGCGGTCGCCTTCATCGCGGCGGCCAGCATGATCAGGACGATTCCCCAGACATGGCGGCGATTCAGGGTGACCAGCACCCCGGCCGCCAGCAGACCCACCATGAGCAGGTCGTTGTGCGGCCCGCCGACCAGGTGAACGAGCATCAGCGGGTTCGCCGCCGCCATCCACAGGGCCTGGTCGCCGCGTCCGCCGAGATGCCGGGCCAGGCCGGGCAGCGCCCAGCACATCAGCACCAGGCCGAGGACCATCACCAGACGCATGAGCAGCACGCCCAGGATCAGGTTCTGCCCGGTGATCATCACCACCGTCTTCGCGACCAGGATGAACAGCGGACCATACGGAGCGGGCGTGTTCTGCCAGACCCAGCTCACGTTGTCGGCGAGCGGGCCGGGCAGCGCGGCAGGCCCCATCTCGTAGGGATCGATGCCGTGCGCGGCGAGGTTGCCCTGCGCCAGATAGCTGTAGGCGTCGCGACTGAACAGCGGCGGCGTGAACATCAGCGGCAGCAGCCAGCCGCCGATCGCGGCCAGCACACCGTGGGTGCCGACTCGTTCGATCCGCACCTCGCGGCCCAGCCGAACCCAGGCCCAGACGAGCAGGCCGAGCCCGAGATAGAGCAGGCCGGTCGCCAGATCGCGCCCGTGTCCGAAGCGGACCCAGCTCAGTCCGGAGCCCGCCAGGAGCGGATCGTGGTTGAGCACGCCCGCCGCGCCGACCGCGCCGAGGGCGATCAGCACCGATCCGGTCGCGCCGATCAGCACGATGCGCAGCGGAACCAGCCTGCGGAAGACGGCCAGCCTGCGGAACAGGCGGAGTCGATCGGGCGAGTTGCTCACGGCGTGTTCTCTCGACGGGTGATTCGGGGGGCTGAGTGCGGTGTGGCCTGCTGCCGAAGTCGTCACGGCGGCGGTACGGGAGGTGTCAGGGCTGCGCATCGCGGCCCCATGGTCCCACAGGCCGCCGGTCGCACTCGGCCTGCCGCAGTCCTGATTCCATGATCGTGTGTCCATCAGTGTCGATATGATCACCGAGGGTGTCGACCCTACGGCTGAACGGGTGAGGGCGTTCGGTACTCCGGTCAGTGGTCACGTCGGGTGGCGCTGGCCGCCAGCCTGGTGAGTCCCTCCCGCGCGTCCGACACGATCGGCGTCGCCGCCAACTCGGTCAGCGCCTGCTCGGTCAACCGGTCGATCTCCTTCTCGACCTCCGCCACAGCACCGAGGTCGATCAACACGGCGCGAGCGGCGGACACGCCGTCCTCGTCCAGCTCGGCATTGCCCACGGCAGCCCGCAGGATCGCCGAGGCCGAATCGTTCACCCGTTCAGCGGCTCGGCGCATCCCGATCGACAGCAGCAGCGTCCGCTTGCCCTCGCGAAGGTCGTCACCCGCGGGCTTGCCGGTGACGGCGGGATCGCCGAAGACGCCGAGCTGGTCGTCACGAAGCTGGAAGGCCACCCCGATGGCCGTGCCGAAGCCGCGCAGCCCGGCGACGACCGCCGCAGGCGCGTCGGCGATCGCCGCGCCGAGGTGCAACGGCCGCTCCACGGTGTAGGCCGCGCTCTTGAGCCGGTTTACCCGCAGTGCGGTCTCCGGGTCCTCGTCCCCGCGTACCTGCGCGAGCATGTCGAGATACTGGCCCGCGAGCATCTCGGTGCGCATCGCCTGCCAGGGCTCGGCCGCCCTGGTCGCCGCCGCCGCCGAGAGCCCCGACTCCCGCAGCATGTCGTCGGCCCAGGCGAGCGAGAGGTCGCCGAGCAGCACCGCCGCAGCCATCCCGAACCGGTTCGATCCCGTGGCCCAGCCCGCCTGCCGATGCCGTTCGGCGAAGGTGACGTGGACCGTCGGCAGGCCTCGGCGCCGGGGCGAGTCGTCCATCAGGTCGTCATGGACCAGCGCGCAGCCCTGGATCAGCTCCAGGGCGCTCGCGGCGCGGATCACCGCGCCCGCCTGGGCGCCCGTCGGGTCGCCGCCCGCCGCCCGCCAGCCCCACCAGGCGAAGGTGGGTCGCAGGCGTTTCCCCCCGCTCAGCACGAGTTCGATCAGCGAGTCCGTCGCGTCGGCGAACTCGCCTGCCGTCGCCCGCTGCACGGCCTGCCTGGTTTCGAAGAACGACACGAGTTCGTGTCGTACCAGGTCGGGAAGGTCGTCGTCGGGGGTGCGCAACGATCGGGGGGAGGAATGCACGACGCCCATCCTCCGAAAGGTAATCGTGGTCACTCCACGCGGGGTCGTGATCGAGTCGAGAAGCGCGTGTGCATCGTCCGCGCCTCCAGTCGTTCACGATGTGGACGCCCTTAGTCTGGAAATCATGACGGCCGTCGTGGATCGATTGAGAGCGCAACGTCCGGTGTTCTCCGTGGAGTTCTTCCCGCCACGCGACGATGAGAGTGAGCGCAGGCTCTGGCGTGCGGTTCGAGAGCTGGAGCCGTTGGACCCCGCCTTCGTGTCCATCACCTATGGGGCGGGGGGATCCAGTCGGGATCGCACCATCCGAACCACTGGGCGCATCGCCCAGGAGACGACCCTGGTGCCGATGGCACATCTGACCGGCGTGAACCACTCGCTGGCGGAGCTGCGCAACGTCATCGGCTGGTACGCGGCCGTCGGCGTGCACAACGTGCTGGCGGTGCGCGGCGACCCGCCCGGCGACCCGCTGGGCGAATGGGTGCCGCATCCCGAGGGCATCACCTACGCGGAGGAGCTGGTGCGGCTGGTCCGCGAGCTGGGGCCGTTCTGCGTCGGGGTGGCGGCCTTTCCCTATGGTCATCCTCGATCGGCCGATCTGGAGGTCGACGCCGACCATCTCGTGCGCAAGATCCGCGCGGGCGCCGATTTCGCCATCGCCCAGCTCTTCTTCCAACCGGACGACTTTCTTCGACTGCGGGACCGACTCGCCGCCAGGGGATGTGACGTGCCGCTGCTGCCCGGTGTCATGCCCTTGACCACTCAGCGCATGCTGACCAAGACCGTCGAGCTGTCCGGCGCGGACGTGCCCGTCGCACTGGCACGCAGGCTGGAGCGACATGCCGACGACCCGGCGGCCTTCCGCGCGGAGGGCATCGAGATCGTGACGGAGCTGTGCTCGAACCTGCTCGCCGAGGGCGTCGACGCGCTGCACTTCTACACGCTCAATCGGGCGACGGCGACGCGGGAGGTGGTCGCCAGGCTCGGGCTGCTTCCGGTCCGGCCCTGAGCGGGCTGTCCGAGGCACGGCGACCCGTCGGCCTCAGGGGACCTGCGGAGTCCTTCGAGGCTGATCGGGTCGTCGCCGTTGCGTCGGCTTCGTGCTCCCGGCGTCGGCACGGCGCAGCGCGGAGGGTGGATCTGGATCGGCCGCCTCGGCACTGGCCGCGTCGCGCCTGG
This sequence comes from Actinoalloteichus fjordicus, assembly GCF_001941625.1. NCBI lineage: Bacteria > Bacillati > Actinomycetota > Actinomycetes > Pseudonocardiales > Pseudonocardiaceae > Actinoalloteichus > Actinoalloteichus fjordicus. Next base: position 5,817,112 of record NZ_CP016076.1, on the reverse strand, counting down.
TCCGGGGCCTCCGCCGGGGGGTTCTCGGCTGCTCGGGTGCGCGCCTTCGCCGTCCCGGCAGGCCTGCCGTCGTGCGCTCGCCGGGGCCGTGATCAGCGGTGGATCAGGCGGCGGCTGTACCGATGGGCGTTCAGCGCGAGGATGCCGACCAGCACCGAGGCGCTGCCGGTCAGAGCGCCGACCGTCACGGCCCCCCAGATCCAGGTGTCGCCCGCCCCGCCGTGCTGGAGCGATGCCTGCAGAGTGTTCAGCCCGCCCGCGCGCGGCCGCCAGGTCACGGTCCGCCCCTCGGCGCGACCGTTGGTGTTGTCCACCTCGGCGGGGAAGGTGACGGCGACGCGGATGTCGGCGTTCTCCTTGGTCACCTGGCTCAGATCCATCGTGGTGTTGAACGACAGGTTCTCGCCGATCTGTCGCAGGCTGAAGCGGTAGCGGCTGGCTTGCGGTCCGTTGCCGACCAGCTCCTGGAGCTGTTCGAAGGTCAGGCTGTCGAAGGTCAGCAGGGTGCCGACGTACCCGTCGGAGTCATACGGCTCGACGGTGATGAGCTGGTCCATCCCCGGCGGCACCTGGATCACGGGGCCGACGTCGTCGGGCCGGGTGGGCAGCGCGGCGACGACGAATCGCCCCGAGACGCGGTCCTGGTCGTTGATGTCCATCACGATGTCGAGCCGCATGCAGCCGCAGGCGAACACGGCGACGAACGACAGAATCAGCGCAAGTGCCGACGCCCTTCGACGAGTGGGCGTCACGGGGATCAGCGGGGCCACCGGCTCATCTTCGCAGGAGATTCCGGCGTCTCGCCCGAGATGCGCGGGCGTCCACTCGAGAGTATGAGTATGTCTCGCTTTCTGTCGTCGAGGCCCGTCTGAGCTCGCGCGGGCCGCTCGCCGGGGCTGCCCGGCCTGCCTGCCATGGACGCGGCGGCGGCACCGCGAGGCCGGATCTCGGGTCACCTCCTGGACGGGGGGAGGGCCCTGGTCGCGGACCGGACTTCCGATGCGGACGGTTCGCGCCGAACCACCCGTCGGGGCGAGATCCGACGGTTCGAAGCGGCACGGACTCTTGCTTCGACGCCTGCGGGCGAGACTGACGGGACTGCGGACGGCGGTCGCCGCACCGACGGACGTCTTAACCGTGGCGGCACGGTGTCGGCCTGCGCGATGCGGTTCCTTCCCGGCCGGAAGACGCGGCGCATCACCCCTGCCGCCCGCTTCGTCGGCCGTCACGAAAACCTGCCGACCGCCGACGAGCAAGCAGGTAGCGTGCCCGCATGTCCTCCACTCCTCCTCCGGCCAAGGGCGTCCACGAGATCAGCGATCGATTCGTGGACGACTTCGTCTCCCTCGCTCCGAGCGACGCCACCTTCATCGGCATCTCGGGATACGACGACAAGTTGACCGACTACTCGCCGGAAGGCTTCGCGGCCAGGGGAGAGCTGGCCGCGACGGCGTTGCGGGCGATGGCGGCGGCCGAACCGGCCGATGCGGCGCAGCGGGTCGCCAAGGCCGTGTTCCAGGAGCGGATCGGTCTCGACAGCGAGCTGCATCAGGCAGGGCTGGACTCCGCGGCGTTGAACGTCATCGCCAGCCCGGTGCAGGAGATCCGAGAGGTCTTCGACCTGATGCCCACCGAGAGCACGGAGCACTGGGAGAACATCGCCGCCCGGCTGCGGTCCGTTCCCGACGCGCTCGCGGGACTGCGCGTGTCGCTGGGTGCGGGTGCCGCCGCGGGCCGCTGCGCAGCGTTGCGGCAGGTTGAGAAGGTCGCCGGACAGTGCGACACCTGGTCGGGTGGCGGCGACGTCGACTCCTTCTTCGGCTCGCTGATCGGCGGCGCCGACGGCCGGGCGGACGTGAACGCCACCCTGCGCACCGAGCTCCAGGCGGGCGCGGACGCCGCCGCCCAGGCCTACGCCGACTTCGCCCGATTCCTCCGTGCCGACCTCGCCCCGAAGGCACCGACCAAGGACGCCGTGGGCCCGGAGGCATACCAGCTGTGGTCGCGCTACTTCATCGGCGCGCGCCTGGACCTGGCCGAGGCCTACGCCTGGGGCTGGGAGGAGTTCTTCCGCATCGAGACGGAGATGAAGGAGGTCGCGGGCCGCGTCGTGCGCCCCGGCGCCACGCTCGCCGAGGCCGCCGCCGCCCTGGACGTCGATCCTCGCTACCAGGTGACCGGGCAGGACGCCTTCCAGCAGTGGATGCAGAACCTCTCCGACGCCGCCCTGCGGGAACTGCGCGGCGTGCACTTCGAGATCCCCGACGAGCTGATGAGCCTGGAGTGCCGGATCGCCCCGCCCGGCGGCGGCAACGGCGCCTACTACACCGGCCCCGCCGACGACATGTCCCGACCGGGCCGCATGTGGTGGTCGGTGAACACCGGCCAGGCCGACTTCGCCACCTGGCGTGAGGTCACCACCGTCTACCACGAGGGCGTGCCGGGCCATCACCTCCAGGTGGCCACGGCCGTGCATCTGCGGGAGCGCCTCAACAAGTTCCAGCGCCTGCTGTGCTGGGTGTCCGGACACGGCGAGGGCTGGGCGCTGTACTCCGAGCGGCTGATGCGCGAGTTGGGCTACCTCTCCGACGACGGCGACCTGATGGGCATGCTCAACGCCCAGCTGCTGCGGGCGGCCAGGGTGATCGTCGACATCGGCATGCACCTGGAGCTGGAGATCCCGAAGGGCACCGGCTTCCACGAGGGCGAGCGCTGGACGCCGGAGCTGGGCCTGGAGTTCATGCTCACCAGGACCATCGAGGCCCGAGACCACGTGTACGACGAGGTCGACCGCTACCTCGGCTGGCCGGGCCAGGCGCCCTCCTACAAGCTCGGCGAGCGGCTCTGGCTGGCGGCAAGGGACGACGCCAGGAAGCGAGGCGGCGCGGACTTCGACATCAAGGCCTTCCACCGGCAGGCCCTGGAGATGGGCGCGCTCGGCCTGGACGACCTTCGGGAGCAGCTCGCGCAGCTGTGAGGCGGGTCGCCTCGGCTGTGGAGTCGCCGGGGCGCCTTGGTCGGCTGCTCGCGGGCGGTGACCAGCGCAGGACGTGGTCATCGCCCGCGAGGGCGCCGAGCGCAGAGCCGAACGCCGGGCAGAGCGAATTCCGGGCAGAGCCGAACTCCGGTGCGACGGCCGCGACCGTCGGTTCGGCCCGGTCCCCGCGTCGCTCCTCGGCCTGGCTCGCTTCGGACGGGAGAAGATCGCGAGATCCCCTGCGGAGCCGTTCGATCCGTCGATCCCACCGGACTGAATCGGCTGCCCGCCGGCAGCGCCCGGGCGCGACGGTCCGGGTCCGGGTCCGGGGCGCTCGGCGATTGCGAGTGAGTGGCTAGGCTGGTCCTCGTGCCTGCCGATCGGTTTCCTCTCCTATCCGGAGTGAATGAGAATCCGGTTACCGTCCGGTAAGATCCCAGGTCAGCAAGTGTCCTCCCCGCGCACGCGGGGCTGTTCCGGCGTGCTGCACCGCCGCGTCGGCGGACCGGACGTCCTCCCCGCGCACGCCGGGCCTGGTCCGGAAGCTGTGCTGACGGCGCGGTATCTCGAACTCGCGGAGTCGTCCCACACCGGTGAGGTCGTTCTCGGTCTGGTCCTGATCGGCTCGTTGCCGTCCCTACCTGCCCGGCACGCGCAGCGCCGTCCCACGGTGTCGGCGTGAGCTGCGGAGGCCGAGAATCGGCGATCGAGTCGATCACCGAGCGACCGGGCTGCGGAGCCCGTCAGTCCAGCGGCAGGGTGCGGCCCAGTACCGCGAAGGGGCGGGGGTCGCCCGCGAAGCGGTAGTTGCGCAGGACGTCCTCGAAGCCGACACGGCGGTACAGCCGCCAGGCCCGGCTGGGGCCCTCCGGCGTGGAGAGCAGCACGTTGGCCCCCTCGGCCTGGTCCAGCAGCATCCGCAGCAGCGTCTCGCCGACGCCGTGTCCCTGCGCCGTGGGCAGCACGTGCAGTTCGGTCAGCTCGAAGTAGTCGGGCAGCCAGTGCTGGGCGCCCGCGGCGTGGCCGGTGTCGAGCAGCCCGTGGTTCACCTGTTCGTACCACCACTGGCCGGGGGCGCCGCGATAGCCGTAGGCCACCCCGACCATCGCGCCCCGGTGATCGAGGGCCGCGACGCCGCGCCAGCCCTCGCGGACGGCGTGGGAGAGCCAGGTCGGGCCCCGATGGTGCATGGCGCTGGGGGGATAACGCATCGCGGTGACGTAGACCTGGAGTGCCTCGGTGAGCCTGAGCCGCATCTCCTCGGCGGACAGCTCGACGAAGCGTTCCCAGCCCGCTGCGGCGGCGGCGCTCACCTGCTGGTGCCCCCCGCTTCGGCGACGGCCAGCACCCGGCCGCCGGTCAGTGCGACCAGCTCGGCAAAGGTGATGGGGAACAGTGCTTTGGGATGTCCGCCTGCTGCCCAGATCACCGGGTGATCGGCCAGGCTCGCGTCGATCAGCGTGGTGATCGGCGCGGGATGCCCCACCGGGGAGACGCCGCCGATGGCCTGGCCGGTATGGGTGCGCACGAACTCGGGCGTCGCTCGGCCGACCTTCTCGACGCCGATCGCCGAGGCGAGCAGCGCGGTGTCGGCGCGGTGCGCGCCGGAGGTCAGGGCCAGCAGCGGTGCCGAGTCGGCGTCGAAGATCAGGCTGTTGGCGATGGCGCCGACGTCGACGCCCACCGCCTCGGCGGCCTGGGCGGCCGTGCGGACGTCGGCGTCCAGGACGCGAATGCCCTCCGCCGCATCGGGCAGGCCTGCCTCGGCCAGTGCCGCCGCGACCTTGCGTACACCGGGGTGCTCGATCGAGCTCACCCGTTCATCAGATCACGCCTGGCGCGTTGTCGGCATCTCGGGTTAGTGTGGGGATGTTCGAACATCAGTTCGAATGCAGTCCGACTCGTCCTCGCGAGCAAGCTCCCTTCGGAGGCCGCCGTGTCCGTTCAGTACGACTCCGCCGTGATTCACCCCGGGCCCGCCCATCAGGTCCTTCCCCTTCGGACAGTCCCGGCGATGCGGCCTGCTCCCGCGCCCTCCTCCTCGGCGCTCGCTCTTCTCGACCAGGCCCGCTTCGCGCTGGGCGAGTCCTGCCGCGCGGTGAGCCACCACGACCGCTTCCTGCACTCCTATCTGAGCGCCCTGCGGGCAGGCGCGGCGGTGCTGGCCACCAGGACCCGCCCGGCGCCCGGCCTCAGCAGGCCGCGCAGCGTGTGGTGGCTGCTCTCCCAGGCCGCGCCGGAGTTCGCCGAATGGGCGGGCTTCTTCGAGTCCTGCTCGGCCCGGCGGGCCGCCGTGCAGGCCGGTGTCCTGCGGGTCGTGTCGGTCCGCGACGCCGATGATCTCGAACGTCAGGTCCACCAGTTCCTGGCGCTGGCCGAATCGGCAGTGTGGGGAGGCAGGCGATGAAGCGGGTGACGGCGATCGACTACGAGCGTTTCCTCGACGTCCTGTCCATCGACGGCGAGCGGCTCGCGTCCTGCGTGGGCAGCGCGCCGGGGAACAGCCCGGTCCCCGGCTCCCCGGGGCTGACTCTCGCCGAGACGGTGCGGCGCCTCGGCGACGTCTACCGCTCCACAGCCGACTGGACCCGCTCGCCGGACGGGACGCCCGTCCCGCCTCGCGAGGTGCACATTCCCCGGCAGGGTGACGATCGGCGGCTGGCCGAGTACCTGCGGGCCGGGCTGGCCGAGGTGGCGGGCGAGCTGTCCGCCCATCGGCCGGAGGAGCGCTGCCCGACCTGGTGGCCCGCCGACGCCAGCTTCGGCTTCTGGGCGCGACGGCTGACCCACGAGACGATCGTGCACCGGGTCGACGTGCAGGCCGCCGCGGGCCTGCGGTGCGATCACGTCGACACCGACATCGCGGTGGACGGCGTCGACGAGGTCCTCACCCTGTGGTTCGATCACCGGCTCGGCGAGTTGGCCATCACGGCCTCTCGCCCGGCGACGGTGGCCGTGCGGACCGGGGGGCGGGTCTGGCTGACCCAGGCTGGGGCCGCCGGGACCACGGTGCGGGCGGTGCAGGCGGACGCGGTGCCCGACGTCGACGCGACGGTCTCCGGTGATCCCTTCGCCGTCTACCTCTGGCTCTGGGGCAGGCTGCCGGACTGGGCGGTCACCCTGGACGGCGACGCCGACGCGCTCGCCCAGCTCTGGGTGCTGTTGAACGTGGCCACCCGGTGAAGCCCTGGTCCGGAGCGGCGGTTCCAGCCCGCCGCTCCGGGCCGGGTGCCTGCCTGCGACGGGCAGCGACGGCGGAGGTGACGGCCCGACCCGACCGCCGCGTCAACGGCGGGCGATCCCGCCCGAGCCGGGCTCGGCGCGGCCCGTCGACAGCCCTGCCCTCGGGCTGCCGCGACGAACGGTGCTGCCGTCCGGCACCGATTCCACCGATGCCGACCGTGTCACATCTCCGTCCGTCTCGGGTGTCCACTGCCTCGGATCGGTGATGCTGAGGCCATGCACGCAGCGATTCGACGAACGACGGCAGCGGCCCTGGTGCTCGGCGCCTCGGTGCTGGCCGCAGGCTGCTCTGTCGAGTCGCGGGCGAACGCGGCGGCCGAGAACGCCGCCCTCGCCGTCGCCCAAGAGCTGGGCGTGGAGCTGCGGCACTCCTCGGCGACGCGGGCGGCGGAGTACGGGCGGCGGGCGGCGGAGTCCGTCGATCTGCTTTCCCTCGACGAGGCCCGCGACGGCGAGACCTCCTCGGTGCGGCTGGTGATCCGGACCGAGGGACGTGGTGAGGCTGCGCCTCGACCGCAGATCGTGCCGGGACAGACGACCCAGGTCGCCACCGTCGTCCGCTGCTACGAACTGGTGTTCGCAGGCGACGACGATGAGGACGGCCGGGCGCTTCCGGTCGACTGTCCTGCCGACGCGGAGCCGATCAGCTATCCGCCGCTGCCGCCGACGCCGGAGCTGCCCGAGGAGTTCGCCGATCTCCTGAGCGACGCCCTGGCCGAGGCGGCCGAGAGGGAGGCCGTGTCGGAGGAACAGGTCCGTGCCGTGGTCGACGGGCTGTCCACCGGGGAGGAGTCCACCCGCGACCTCGCCGCCTCGGACGGCGCCGTCGGGCTGGCGTTTCGGGCAGGCGACGACTGTGTGCTGGGGCGGGTCGCGCCCGGTGACTCGGCCGTCTGGACGCCGGCCCGCGTTCAACTCCAACCCGGCGAACTGAACTGCTCGGCGGGGGAGGCCCTGGGCATGCTGGGCAGCAGACCGCCGCACTGAGGCATCGGCTTCCGTGCCTCGGGACACGCCGCTACGCCTGCCCCGTCGTTCTAGCGAGACGATCTTCGGCCGAGCCGTTCTCGGATCAGGTGACGAGGCATCCGGGCGGATCGACTCGTTCTCCCCGCTGCCCGCTTCGGCCGAGGAGAACCGCGAAGGCACCCGGCGACGGCGAGGCCCCGCCGAGTCGACGCAGGTTCGCCGCCGTCGCCTGCCGCCCGCGTGCCGCCCGCCTGCCGCCTGCTCACCCACGCAGCCGCAGGCCCTTCGGCGTGGCGCGGAAACCCGCTTGCTGGAGCACGGCGGCCAGTCGGGAGCCCAATGCCTGCTCCCCGTCGGCCCGCGACAGCACCAGCGGCTCGGTCCGGCCGGAGCGCACGACGTCGACCAGCGCCGCCGTCGCCGTTCGCAGTGCGGTCTCGTCCTCGGTGAACGACAGCAGGGACTTCCCGCCGCGCTCCACGTAGAGCACCGGCTCGCCGTCGACCAGCGCGATCAGCGCCCCCGCCTTGCGCCCCGGCCGATGCCCGCCCGCGCCGATCGATGCGGGCCACGGCAGCGCCGCGCCGTAGGGCTGGGCCGGATCGGCTGCCGCCAGCACCGATGCGGCCGGTCGCCCGTCGAGCCGGCCCGCCTCCCGCGAGAAGGCCCGCAGGCCGTCCACGGCACCCGGCACCGCGAACTGCGCGCCGCCGGGACCTCGGACGAGCAGGCCTCGCCTGCACCGCCCGGACTCCTCCATGGCGCGCAGCACTCGATACACGCCCGCGAAGCCGCCCGGTACGCGCTCGCCCTCCACCGCGCCCCTGGTGAGCACGCCGTGCCGGGCGAGGAGGGCCTCGGCCTGCGCGTGGGCCCGCCGGGTCGGGTCGGTCTCCCGGACCGGCACCAGCGACCAGCGGCCCGCGACGGTCGGCGGCCCGCTCGCGCCCAGCATCGGCCTGCCGTGCCTGCTGACGCGCAGACCCGCGCGCCGTCCTCGGGGAGCCTGCCTGCGCGGGCGGTGCGTCGCCGCGCCGCCGCCGAGCAGGGCACGCAGCGGCGCGAGGGTGTCATTGGTGACCAGCCCCGCCCACACGAGCTGCCACAGCGCGGTGACCAGGTCGCCCTCGGCCTGCCGTGGCTCGCCGCGATCCGTGGACCACGCGGCGATCCGCTCGACGAGCCCTCGGAAGAACAGCCCACCCGAGGCCAGGGCGGTGAGCAGCGCCCGGTGCAGGTCCGTGTCCAGCACCGGATCCTCCGCCGCGGGCGGCGGGAGGATCAGTTCGGCGAGGTCGGCAGGCGCCAGCGCCAGCCAGCCGTCGCCCGCGCCCAGTGGGCCGCATCCGCACCACACGACCTCGCCTGCGGCCGTCAACTCGTCGAGTGCGGCGGGCCGATAATCCGGCAGCCGGGCGCCCAGGATCATCGACTCCACCGCGCTCGCGGGCAGCGGCGCCCCGGCGAGCTGCTCGATCACCGCCAGCACCTCGTCCGGACTCGCTGCATCGACCCTGGAACGGGCGGTGGACGCCGTTCCCCCGCCGTCCGCACCTCGGCCCCGGCGCGCGGCCCCGACCTCGGAATCGTCCGCGCCGACCGACGTACCGTCGAGTCCCGGCGCCGTTTCCTCGGGCCCGGCCGGGAGCGGCGGCGCGGGCAGTACTCCGTGCCAGTCGGGGAGGAACCGCCCGAGCGCGGCGGGCTCCACGGGTTCGACCTCCGCCCGGAGCCGCGCGAGCGAGCCGCGCCGGAGCCTGCGCAACACCTCGGCGTCGCAGTACTCGGTCGGCGTGCCGAGACCACCGGGGATCGCGGTCTCGGCCTCGACCGGCCGCAGCTCGCCCCGCACCAGCCTGCCGCTGACCCGCAGGCGGTCCAGCCGATCCGTCACCGGCCCGACGCCGAGTCCGAACCGAGCCGCCGCCTCCGCCGCGCGGAACGGCCCCCGGCCCCGGGCGAACCGGATCAGCAGATCACCGAGCGCATCGGCGGTCGTGGTCAGCAGCGCGGCGGGCAGCCCGGCGGGCAGCGTCGTGCCGAGCGCGTCCCGGTAGCGGGCGGCGTCCTCCACGGCGATCCAGCGACGTTCGCCCGCCACGATCACCTCGATCGCCCGCCCGGCCGCGACCAGCTCGGTCGCCCAGTCGAGCAGGCCGCCCCTGGCGATGATCTCCTCGCCACCGAGGTCGCCGAGGAAGCGCAGCAGGTCGGCGACGCCCTCCGCATCGGTGACGTGGTACTCCGGGTCGGTGCGCTGCAACGCGGCCTCGACCTCGGTCAGCACGGTCGGATCGAGCAGGTCCCGGACGGCCTCGGAGCCCAGCAGCTCGCCGAGCAGCGTCGCGTCCAGGGTGAGCCCGGCCGCCCTGCGCTCGGCCAGCGGGACGTCCTCGCCGTAGAGGAACATCGCCACGTACCCGACCAGCAGCGCGCGGGCGAAGGGCGACGGCGCCTGCGTCTCGACCTCGACGACCTCGACCCGCCGAGCCGAGGCGTCGCGGAACACGGTGACCAGGCCCGGCAGGTCGTAGACGTCGCGCAGGCACTCACGCATCGTCTCCAGCATCACCGGGAACTGGTCGTACCGGGCCGCCACCGTCAGCAGCTGCGCGGACCGCTGTCGCTGCCGCCACAGCGGGCTGCGCCGTCGCGGATCCCAGCGCGGCAGCAGCAGCGACCGCGCCGCGCACTCCCGGAAGCGGGCCGCGAACAGCGCGGAGGAGCCGACCTCCTGACTGACCAGCCGCTCCACCTCGTCGGGGTCGAAGAGGACGTCCTCGGCGGCCACCGTGTGCTCGCCGTGCTCCTCGGCCAGCTCGGCGGGCAGCCGCAGGACGATGCCGTCGTCGGAGTGCACCAGCTGCGGGTCGACGCCGAGCCGGTCCCGCAGCCGGGCGGCGATCAACAGCGCCCACGGCGCGTTGACGCGGTCGCCGAAGGGGGAGTGCAGGACCCACTGCCAGTCGCCCAGCTCGTCGCGGAACCGTTCGAGGAGCACCGTGCGGTCGTCGGGCACCCGGCCGGTGGCCGCGCGCTGCTCGGCGAGGTAGGCGAGGAGGTTGTCGCAGGCCCACACGTCCAGGCCCGCGGCCTCGGCCCGGCGGCGTGCCGAGTCGGGGTCGGCGGCGACGATCTCGCGGACGAAACCGCCCAGCGCGATGCCCAGTTCCAGCGGCCTGCCCGGCGAGTCGCCCTTCCAGAACGGCATCCGTGCGGGCAGGCCCGGCGCCGGGGTCACGATGACCCGGTCGTGGGTGATCTCCTGAACCCGCCACGAACTGGTGCCCAGTAGGAAGGTGTCGCCCACCCGTGACTCGTAGACCATCTCCTCGTCCAGTTCGCCCACCCGCGCGCCCGGCTCGCCTTCGCCGCCGGGGGTGGTCACGGTGAACAGTCCTCGATCGGGGATGGTGCCGCCGGAGGTCACCGCGAGTCGCTGCGCGCCGGGCCTGGCATGCAGCACGTCCGCCGTCCGATCCCAGACGATCCGCGCGCGCAGTTCGCCGAACTCCTCGCTGGGATATCGCCCGGCGAGCATGTCCAGGACCGCGTGCAGTGCCGAGTCGGGCAGCCCGGTGAAGGGCGCCGCCCGCCGCACCAGCGCGGCCAGCTCGGCCACCGACCACGGCTCCATCGCGACCATCGCCACGATGTGCTGAGCCAGGACGTCCAGCGGGTTGCGGGGAAAGCGGATCTCCTCGATGGCGCCGCTGCGCATCCGCTCGGCGACGATCGCGCAGGACACCAGGTCGCCTCGGAACTTCGGCAGCACCACCCCGGTGGACACCGCGTCGACGTGGTGCCCGGCCCGGCCGACCCGCTGGAGCCCGGCGGCCACGCTCGGCGGCGCCTCCACCTGGATCACCAGGTCCACCGCGCCCATGTCGATCCCCAGCTCCAACGAGGACGTCGCCACCACGCACGGCAGCATCCCCGCCTTCAGCTCCTCCTCCACCTCGGTGCGCTGCGCCCGCGCCATCGAGCCGTGGTGGGCCTTGGCGATCACCGAGGGGGCGCCCGTGGCGACGCCGGACTGCCCGACCGCCTCCGCCGGGAAGCGGACCGGCCCGGCGGGCCTGCCCGCGCCCGCCAGGGCGGCTCCGGCGCTCCCGGGGCGCGCGGCGACTGCCCGGCCGCCCGTCGCCGCTCCGGGTGTCCGCGCCGTCGTCGGCGGGCCGGTCTGCGGGCCCGAGGTCTGGTCGGTGGCTCCGCCGACGTCCGGCGTCTCCGCCGAGGGGCCTGCCGATCCGTCGCCTTCGGCCGCGTCGTCGGGTTCGGCAGGTCCGAGCGCGGCGTCTGGATCGGCTGCCGCACCGGCGCCCGCCCGCCCGTCGAGGTCCGACAGCCGGTCGAGGTCCACCCTGGCGAAGCCCTCGCCGTCCAGCTCCGGACCGGCGAGGCGCGCGCCGTCCTGCGCTGCGGTCTCCTCCGCCACCAGCTCGTTCAGCCGCGCGGTGAGCCGCTCGGCGAGCCGCCGAGAGTTGACGAAGACGATGGTGGATCGATGGGCGCGGACCAGGTCGAGCACCCGCCGCTCCACTGCGGGCCAGATCGAGGCGCTGGGCACCGAGTCGGCGGCAGGCACCGCGGCCGCCTCGCCGCCCGCCGGGGCCTTCGCGCTCGATGTCGCTCCGGACTCCTCGGCGTCCTCGACGGCGGCGCCCACAGCAGGCCGACTCGACCCCGGCCCGGCGCCGCGCCGCCGATTCGCCGGTGCGGCAGGCGGGACGGGCTCGGCCTGCTGCTCGTCGAGCCGCGACATGTCGGCGACCGGAACCTCCACCCGGACCGCCACCTCCTTGGGGTGGACAGGCCGAACGACCTCCACCGGCGCCCCGGCGGCCAGGAACGTCGTGATCTCCTCCACCGGCCGAACCGTTGCCGACAGACCGATCCGCTGTGCCGGGCGGACCAGGAGCGCGTCCAGCCGCTCCAACGACACGGCGAGATGAGCGCCTCGTTTCCCACCCGCCACCGCATGCACCTCGTCGACGATCACCGTCGCCACACCCCGCAGCGACTCGCGTGCCGCCGAGGTCACCAGCAGGAACAGCGACTCCGGCGTGGTCACCAGCACGTCGGGCGGGGTGCGGTTGAACCCTCGGCGCGTCGCCGAGTCGGTGTCGCCCGTCCGCATGCCGACCGTGATGTCGGGGGCGGGCAGGCCGAGTCGCGTCGCAGAGCGACCGATTCCGGCCAGCGGACCACGCAGGTTCCGCTCCACGTCGACCGCCAGGGCCTTCATCGGTGAGACGTAGAGCACCCGGCACCGAGCCCGAGGCTCGGCGGGCGGCCCGGTCACCGCGAGTCGGTCCAGCGCCCAGAGGAAGGCGGCGAGGGTCTTGCCCGCCCCGGTCGGCGCGATCACCAGGGCGTGTCCGCCCCGTGCCGCGGCCCGCCAGGCACCGGTCTGGGCCGAGGTCGGAGCGGGGAAGGTGGTGCCGAACCAGTCGCGAGTGGCGGGGGAGAACAGCTCGAGCCCCCGCTGCGCATCCGCGCCCGCGGGATCGCCGATGCCACTGCCTGGGCTCATCGGACCATCCTCACCCAGCACACCGACGACTTCGACTCGGTGCGAGGCTCGGACGTCGGGTGAGATCGCGGTTAGGGCAAAACCGCCGAATCCGCCGGGACGGCATGGCACCATCTCCACCGGGCCTCCCCGCATCGCCCGTGCTCGCCCGACCCGTGCTCGGCGCCGAGTGCGACATCCTTTCGGACCCGGCGGCCGTCTCGTAGCCTCCGACGACGGGCCGTCTCGTCGCCGAAGGCGACAGCGGGGGCACCGACACAGCGTCGAGGAGAGTGCAGTGCGCGTCCTGTCCGTGGACCTGGGTACGTCGAACACCGTCGCGGTGCTGTCCGCACACGGTCGAGAGCCTCGCGTCATCGAGGTCGACGGGTCCGCCACCATGCCCTCGGCCGTCTTCGCCGACGAGGACGGCACGCTGGTCGTCGGGCGGGATGCCGAGCGCCGCGCGCGGCTCGACCCGGCTCGATACGAGCCGAACCCCAAGCGCAGGGTCGACGAGGGCTCATTGCTGCTGGGGACCAGCGTCGTCTCGGTCACCGAGGCGATGTCCGCCGTCCTCATGCGAGTGGCGGCGGAGACCAGCAGACAGCTCGGCGGCGGGCGCCCCGACGAGGTCCGCCTGACCCACCCCGCCCAGTGGGGTGCGACGCGGCGGAACGTGCTGCTGGCGGCCGCGCGGCTCGCGGGCCTCGGCGACGACCTGGTGCTCGTGCCGGAACCGGTCGCGGCGGCGGCGCACTTCGCCTCCTTCCCCGACCGGTCGCTGCCGCCGGGCAAGGCACTGGCGGTGTACGACCTCGGCGCGGGCACCTTCGACTGTGCCGTGGTCGGAGCCACCCAGAACGGCTTCGTGGTCCTCGCGGAGAACGGGCTGCCCGACCTCGGCGGACTCGACGTCGACCAGGTGCTGTTGGAACACGTCGGCAGGCAGGTGTCCCAGCATGATCCGAGCGGCTGGCAGCGGCTGCTCCGCCCCGAGACGACCAACGATCGTCGGGCGCAGCGGGCGCTGCGCGAGGACGTCAAGGCGGCGAAGGAGACGTTGTCGCGCCATCCGCAGACCGACGTCCCGCTGCCGGACCCCTTCCAGGACGTGCTCGTCACCCGATCAGAGCTGGAGGCGCTGATCCGGCCGAGCATGCTGCGCAGCGTCGAACTGCTCAAGGCGACGATCCGGGCGGCGGGCATCGCCCCGGAGGCGCTGGCGGGCATCTACCTCGTGGGCGGGTCCAGCCGGATCCCGCTGGTGGCCACCCTGATCGCGGAGCAGACCAAGGTCGTCGCGACCAGCCTGGACCAGCCGGAGACCGCAGTGGCGCTCGGGGCGCACCACGTTCCGCGAGACGGCGCGACCATGCGCACCCAGGACTTCGAACCGGACCAGTTCACCGCGTCGCCCGCCACGCCTGCCGGCGGCCGACCTGCCGCAGGCGGTACGCCCCCGGAGGGCAGACCCGTCCCCGGCGGTGGATTCACCGTGCCGCAGCCTGCCTACTCCACGACTTCCCAACCGACGATGACCGGCTATCCGAGCACGGGCGGCCAACCGGCGCTCAGTCAGGCCGGGCCGAGCCATCCGGTGCCCGGCAGGCCCGGTCCGGGCCACAGCGGACCACACGGCGTGGGCACCAGCTACCCCCCGACCTACGCGCTGAGCGCCGCGCAGGGCGGTCCGGCGCCACGGCGTAGGACCGGTCTACTGGTCTCCGCGATCGTCGGCGTGGCGGTGCTCGTGGCGGGCGCCGTCGTCGGCGGAATCATGCTGTTCGGTTCCGATGCGCTGCCCACCGCAGCGGAGTGCTCCTCGGGCGCCGAGACGGACGAGAACGGCTTCACCGCCTGCCTGCGTCAGCTCGCGGGCACGGTCCCCGATCGGCACGACTGCGGACCTGGCGACGCCGAGTCGAGCGGTTCGGGCGAGAGCAGCATCGTCACCTGCCAGTTCAGCCATGCGACGGAGAGCTACGCCCTCGCCTACAACCATGCGGGCTCGGTGGAGGCGGCGGGCGCCACCGCCGAGTCCTGGCTGTCCCACAGCGAGGGCGACCTGGTCGAGGCGCGCTGGGCGGGCAACGGTCTCGACGGCCGCTACCAGTCCGCCGTCAGCGAGGGGCGGGGCATCCTGGTGTTCACCGTGACGGATCGGCCCCTCGTCGGCTTCGTGCTCGCCAACAGCTCCGAGGCCGAGGAGTTCACCGCCGACGCGCTGGCCGACTACTTCGAGGCGAGCATCCAGCCGGGAACCTGAGGGTTCTCGGGTACTTCTGCCAGCGCTGCGGTGCTTCGGCGTCGTTGCCTTCTCGACGCTGCCCGCGCCGTGCCGCCCGGCGTTGCCGACTGTTGCTGGTCTGATCACTTCCGTGCGGGAGCAGACCCAGCCGTCGATCCGGGGTCACGCAAGCAGGGGTCGGATGACGGATCACCACCCCGCGTGTGCTGGGCCGACGCGGCAGGCGGCGCGGCGACGACCGACACCGGCGGAACCATCCCCGCGTGCGCGGCGCCGACACTTTCCGACCTAGGAGTTCTCTGTGCCTGACCCCGATTCCCTACCGCGTGATCCAGGTCGTATCCGGCGGTCAACGCGAGGATCAGTGCCGGAGGTTCGTACTGCGCAGGTGACTCAGGCTTCGGGGTGCATCGGGACAAGCTGAACCGCGCGATTCAGCGCCGTTCTGCCGGGATGTCGAAGGCGTCGCACACGGCACGCCAGGCCTGACGGGGCTCGACGCCCGCTTCCAAGGCCTGGTTGACGGTGCGTCCGCCGAGCTCGGAGAACACGTGGTCTCTGGCCAGCATCTCGGCCCGGACTCGGCCGAACTCCTGGGCCATCGCGGAGCGGAAGGCGGTGTGTCGCATCCCTACCACCGTAGCCCGCCCGCCGAGTCGCACCGCAGGGTGGCCGTGGGCAGTTGAACGCCGACGGCGCCACGCGCACATCGCTCGATGCCGTCCGTCGCCGGTCAGTCGTCGACGTTCTCGACCACTTGCGGCAGCCACGGCTCTCCGCCCGCCACGACATCGAGGCCCAGGGCAGGGAGCGAGGACGTTGCCTCAGCGGTTCCGGTTCCGCCACCACACCGACACGGTGACGAGGACCGCCGCCGCCAGGCCTGCGGCCATGATCAGGCGACCGGTCGTGGACGAGAGGCCGGTGGGGTCCGTCTGCATCAGCGCCAGCACGACCTCGACGCTACCTGTCGATCCTCAGATCCGTCGGCAGACAGCGCGGCGCCGCACGGGCACGCACCCGCCGGGAGCGGACGGCGAGGGCGCCGACGGTGCGGGGATCGGCGGTCCAGCCGTCACCCTGCGAGCTCGACCTGACCCGATGCCCGATCCCGCTGCATCCGAACCCGGCCGAGTGCCTCTCGCCGCCGGACGGGTGCCGCGGAGCCTTGCCTGCACGGCACTCCGCAGCGCCGGTTCGCGCTGCACGCTGTGTCGGTGTGCTGCGCGTCGGTGTGCTGCGGGCCGCACCGATCAGGCGCGGATCGTCGGCGGCCTGCGGTGTCGGCCGCGTGACCCGCGTCGAGACGACTGCCGTTTCCGCTCCTCCTGCGCAGGCACGGTGCCCGCCGCATGCTCGTCCTCGTATCGGCGGTAGGCCTCGCGGCGGGCGATCTCGGCACGCTCCTGCGCGTCGGCGGCCACCAGCCGCTGCTGTTCCGGGGTCGCGGTGCCCTGGGCCACGGCGTACTCGGCGTCGGCGATCGGCTGGATCTCCGCCAGCCGCCTGCGCTCCGCCGTCTCCTCCGCGCTGTGGTCGACGCTCGGGTCCTCGTGGTGCCGGGCTCGGACGAAGGGGTTGTCCTCCCGCAGTCCGCCGCTGAGCCGCCCGTAGAGGCCCAGGAAGAGCAGCAGCATCCCGACCACGAGGCTGAACACCACGTTCTGCATCTCGAAGGCGAGCAGATTGAGCGGGGTCTCCAGCAGAGCGAGGTTCACCAGGCCGGACAACAGGAACAACAGCCCGATGACGACGGCCGTGGTGGAGGCGACGACGCCGCCGATGACGGCCGAGCCGATCAGGATCACGCCCACGATCACCGAGATCAAGGAAAGCAGACCGTTGCTGGACAGGCCCAGGACGCGGTCGCCCTCGATGGAGAAGAAGGTCAGGCGGTTGATGAAGCCGAGCAGCCCGAAGACGATGAGCCCGGCGCCGATCAGTCCCGCGCCGACCCGGTAGATCTTGTTCAGCGGGTGCCCGACCGGCAGGTATTGATTCATTCTCATGTTCCGCTCCCTCGCATGGATGGAGGCGGGTCCGGAAGGTGTCCAGTGTGCTCCGGGTCTCGTCGGGTCGCACGTCCCTCGGCCCCCGAACTGCGACTACGGTGGCTGACGTGGTGAATGAGTTGCGTGTTCCGATCGTCGCGGCGCCGATGGCGGGCGGGGTGAGCACGCCGGAACTGGTCGTCGCCGTGGGCGAGGCGGGCGGACTCGGCTTCCTCGCTGCCGGCTATCTTTCGCCCGATCGGGTGAAAACCGAGATTCATCGGGTCCGCAGCCTCAGCCGATGCCGGTTCGGCGTGAACCTCTTCGTGCCCGGCGAGCCCTCCGGTGCGGACCTGTCGGCGTTTCGCGAGCTGGTGGCCGACCAGGGACGTCCCCTCGGCGTCGCGCCGGGCGAACCCCGCTGGGACGACGACGACTACCGCGCCAAGCTGGCGCTGCTGCTCGCCGAGCCGGTGCCCGTGGTCTCCTTCACCTTCGGCGTGCCCGCCGCCCAGGACGTGCGACGACTTCAGCGGGTCGGCAGTCAGGTGGTCGTCACCGTGACCAGCCCGGACGAGGCGCGACAGGCGGTCGCGGCGGGTACGGACGGCCTGTGCCTTCAGGGCATCGAGGCGGGCGGCCACCGAGCGGTCTTCGTGGACGACGGCCGCTCCGAGGCGGGCGGCCCGACCCACCCGCTGCTCGACCTGATCGGACTGGTCCGCGCTCAGACCACGCTGCCGTTGATCGCGGCAGGCGGCCTCACCGACGGCCGGGCGCTCCGTGAGGTGCTCGCGGCCGGGGCCGGCGCAGGACAGTTCGGCACGGCGTTCCTACGCAGCCCGGAGGCGGGCACGAAGACCGCGCACCGGTCGGCGCTCACCCAGCGCCGGGGGACGGCGCTGACGAGGGCGTTCACCGGCAGGCCCGCGCGCGGCCTGGTCAACGAGATGATGACCGAGCTGACCGCGCACGCCCCGGCGGCCTACCCGGAGATCCATCACCTGACCGCCCCGGTGCGCGCTGCGGCGGGCGCCGCCGAGGACCCGGAGCGGATGTCCGCCTGGGCGGGCCTTGGCGCGGACGAGACCCGTGAACTCCCCGCCGCCGAGCTGGTGGCGGCGTGGGGAGCGGAGATCGGCCGCTCGGCCTGAGCAGACACGGTGTAGCGCCCGCCCGCCTGGCCCGACCCGGTCGTTGGGCCGGTGGGAGACAGCCGCGCACGGCAGGGAACGTCGCTCGGCCCC
The DNA here is from genome assembly GCF_001941625.1 of Actinoalloteichus fjordicus. Lineage (NCBI taxonomy): Bacteria > Bacillati > Actinomycetota > Actinomycetes > Pseudonocardiales > Pseudonocardiaceae > Actinoalloteichus > Actinoalloteichus fjordicus. The sequence continues at coordinate 5,798,919 of NZ_CP016076.1, read as the reverse complement.
GGTCGACGGCTGAGCGGCCGCTTCGGGGGTGTGACGACGGACGATCATCCGGAATCCCCTGTACAACGCGGCTGCCGACTCTTTAGCGTTGCCGTCATGGGGACCGTGCGCTCAGTCAACCTCGCCGTGGTCAGGACCGGCGACTGGACCGGGAAACTGGGTCGCACCGGCATCGACAAGCGTCCGGTGGACGGCCGAGTGCACGTCGCCCTCGGCGGCGTCACGGGTGACACCGTGGTGGACACGGCGAATCACGGCGCCTCCTATCAGGCCGTGTACGCCTTCGGCGTCGACGATCTCGCACACTGGTCGTCGGTGATCGGCCGCGAACTGGTGCCGGGCAACGCGGGCGAGAACCTGAGCGTCGCGGACGCCGACGTCAACGACCTGGTGATCGGCCAGCGGGTTCGAGTGGGCGAGACCGTCCTCCGCGTGACCGGCCCGCGCATCCCCTGCCGGGTCTTCGCGGGCTTCTGGTCCGCCCAGAGCCTGATCAAGCGCTTCACCGAACACGGTCGGCCGGGCGCCTACTTCGCGGTGGAGGAACCGGGCGCCGTGTGGGCCGGGGCGCCGATCGAGATCCTGAGCACCCCCGACCACGGCGTGACCGTCGCCGAGGTCTTCGGCGTGCTGCGCGGCCGTAAGCGCGAACTGGACGATCACGTGCGCCAGGCCCTTGGCGATCTCCCCGAGCCCTGGGCCGAGGACGTCAGAAGCCGCATGGCCCTCGCGGCGCGCTGACACGCCGCCGTTCGTCGCTGCGTCGCTCTGCGGTCGTCGTTGCCCGCCGACCGGCTGCCGCTCCGAGTCCGTCCGCGGTCAGCGCATCGGGAGCACGGTCCCCAGGACCAGCGCCCTGCGGCGGTTCACCGTGCGGAACGGGCCGGTGAGCACGCGAAATCCCCGTCGTCGATAGAACTCGCGGGCCCGTCGGTTGGTGACGTCGGCCTGCAGCACGAGCCGGTCCTGCTCGATCCGTTCGCCCAGCGACCTGAGCAGCATCGTGCCGACGCCCGTGCCGTGGAACTCCGGTTCGACGTGCAGCTCCGCGACCTCGAAGGAGCCGGTCAGCCAGGAGGTGTGCCCGGCGGCCGCCAGGGCAGGCTGCACCAGTGCCGCCCACAGGGGGCGGGCTCCGCACGGCCAGCCGACGAGGACGCCGACCAGCCGATCCTGCTGATGCGCCCCCATCGTGAGCAGGCCGGGCACGGGTTCGAGGCCGGCCAGATGACCGGCCGCCCGGTCGGCCCCCGGCTGTCCCACTGCGGCCTGCGCGCGTCTGGCCAGGTCGATCACCGCGTGAACGGTCTCGTCCAGTCGGATCACCTCGACGCGCGCCGGACTCATCTCGTGAACACGATCTTTCCTGCCGTCTCCCCGCCGAGCATGGCCGTGAAGCCTGCCGTGGCCTGTTCCAACGGCAGCGTCAGCCCGATCTGCGGGCGGACGTCGTGCAGGCGCAGGAACGACACGAGATCGACCAGCTCCTGTCTGGTGCCCATCGTCGAACCCAGGACGCGGAGCTGGAGGAAGAAGACCCGCTGGAGGTCGGCGCTCGGGTCCGGGCCGGACGTGGCGCCTGCGACCACCACGGTGCCGCCCGGCTTGAGCGACTTCAGCGAATGCGACCAGGTGGCCTTGCCGACGGTCTCGAAGACCGCGTCCACTCGTTCGGGGAGTCGGACGCCGGTCTCGAAGGTCGCGTGGGCACCGAGGCTCGACGCCAGCGCACGCTTCTCCTCGGTGCGGCCTGTCGCCCAGACGCGGGCGCCTGCCGCGCTCGCGAGCTGGATGAGCGCCGTCGACACGCCGCCGGAGGCGCCCTGCACCAGCACCGTCTGGCCCGGCCGCACGCCTGCCTGCACGAAGAGCATCCGGTACGCCGTGAGCCAGGCGGTGCCCAGCGTCGCGGCCTCGACGAACGACAACTCGGCGGGTTTGGGGACCACGTTGCCCGCAGGCACGACCACCGAGTCCGCGAAGGTGCCCTGATAACGCTCGGTGAGCAGTGTCCGCTTCGGATCCAGCGTCTCGTCGCCCCGCCAGCCCGGCGCGTTGATCACCGGGTGGATCAGCACCTCGGTACCGTCGGCCAGCACGCCCGCGCCGTCACAGCCCAGGATCATCGGAAAGGACTCGGCCGCGATGCCCACGCCGCGCAGGGTCCAGACGTCGTGCATGTTCAGGCTGGCCGCCCGCACGTCGACCCGCACCCACCCTTCCGGCACCGACGGCTCCGGCCGTTCCCCGATGGTCAGCCCCGTGAGCGGGTCGTCGACATCGGGCGCACTGGCGTATACGGCGAACATGCTTCGAACCTACCGCGTAGGCTCGCAGGCGTGGTGTCTTCGATGACCGGGTGGTGGGACGGGGTCGAACTGTGGCTCGTCCAGTCGCCGTTCGTCCTCCAGTTCGCGCTGGTCATGTTGATTCTGGCGCCGCTGTGCTGGCTGGCCGCGTTCCTGATCGATCGTGGCGTCGATCGAGTCTCCGCCTTCTTCGCCAGGCGCAGCGGCCGGACGCCGCAGCCCGACGACGTCCGCGAAGTGATCGACACGGGTGTCCGTCGAGCGTCGGGAGGCCCGGCGTGAACTCTCCCCGTCGCATCACGCTCGTCCTGATCGGACTGATCCTGTTGGTCCTCGTCGCCTGGCTCGTGCAGCGATGAGCTGGGACCTGGTCGTCGAGGCGATCGAGCAGGCGCAGGCCGACGGCGCCTGGCCGCACGTCCTGGACGGTCGAGAACTGGCGGACTCCGCCGAGGTCATCGACGCGATCGCGCGCCTGCTCGGTTTTCCCGAGACCTTCGGCCACAACCTCGACGCCCTCTACGACTGCCTGACCGACCTGTCCTGGCTCGAAGAGGGCGAGCACCGGCTCGTCTGGGTCGACCCGGCGGGCTACGCCGACCGTGATCCGGCGGGCTTCCCTCGGATTCGGCGTGCGGTGCTCGACGCCGTCGAGCAGGACGAGCCGGGCGACCGAAAGCTGTCCGTCGTCTTCGTCGAGGTCTGAGCCGAGTCGCCGCGGTGCTGTTGCCGTGAGCACGCTTCGTCGTTCCGGGGCTCACACTCGGCGCCGAGATCTGACGAGCGGCGGACCTGGTGTGATCCGTCCGGTGTCCTCGAGCAGCCCGGCATGTCGCTTCCGCCCCGCCCCAGCCCCGCCCCGCCCCGCCCATGCCGCAGGCCTCCCAGGCCCACGGTGATCAGCGCCGTCGGAGGCGCAGGACGTCCTGGGTACAGCTCATCCGGTAGCCGCCGTCGTCGAGCCGATGCCGGTCGAGCTGCCTGGTCAGCTCCGCGCGGGTCCGGGCCGGGCGTCGTTCGTCGGTGGGAACGCTGGTGATGCCGCTGAGGAAGAAGCGGAAGATCATCAATGCCGTGTCGAGATCCGGTGCGGCGAGGATCGACGGCACCGTGTCCAGGACCACGGACCAGCCCGAGTCGCGCGTGGCGGGGAGCAGCTCGGCGAGGTCGAAACGCCTGCCGGTGAACCGGTGGAGCAGCCGCATCAGGTCGCTGTCCGGATTCTGCAGCAGCACGACCAGTTCGCCCTCTTCGGACAGCCAGGATGCCATTCGGTTCAGGCAGGCCTGCCAGTCCTGCCGAGGCACGTAATAGAGGATGTGAGAGCAGAGCACCAGGTCGGCGGGCAGGCGGGGCTGTGCCGTGAGGATCGAGCCCCCCAACACCTCGGCATCGGGCGCGGCCAGCGTGATCCGGTGATGCAGCTCGAGATTCGGCTCGATCGCGACGACGTGCGCGAAGGAGTCGACGAACCAGCGCACCGTCCGGCCGAAGCCCGCACCGACGTCGATGAACTCCAGCCGCTCCGGCAGACTCGCGACGATGCGATCCAGCCGGGGCCTGGTCACCGCCGCCTCGTCGCTGTGTGCAAGGTAGGCGGCGAAGGCCTCCTGATAGCCCTCGCCCGCCGGATCGAGCGCGGGCAGCGTGCTCATGATCTGCTCTGATGACACGGGGACCTCCTCGTCCCGAAGTCGTGGTCGGGCGCCGGGCGTCTGACGTCGGGCAGGCACGGTCGCGGGCGGTGGATCGCCGGTCGAACCAAGGCCGTCAGCCCGGCTGATCAGGCCCGAGCGCCGAGCTATTGTCGAGTCGCCGCACCCTGCTGGCGCTGCGCCGACGCCCAGGCGGGGGGCGGAGTCTGCCGAATCCGCCAGGGCCGCCGTCCCGTCGTGCGTTCCATGAACCGCCGGGCGGACCTCGGCGACCCGCAGCCTGCCCGATCAGGGGCGTCTGAGCCGCAGGAAATCCTGGGTGCAGTCGATGGTGTAGGAGCCGTCGGCGGCGACGAAGTGTTCCTGCACGTACTCCGACACTGCGGCGCGTTCGGGATGTGCCTCCACGGGCGTGATGCCCAGGATGAACTCGGCGATCGTCGTGGCGGTCTCCAGATCCGGAGCGCGTACCCGCGCCGGGCTCGTCTCGACCCGGACGACCCACCGCCCGCCCGCATCGCCGGTGATGAACTCCTCGGCGGCGGAGGTGAGGTCGAAGCGATGGCCGGTCAGGTGGCGGACCATCCCCATGGCGCTGCTGTCCGGGTTCTGCAACACGACGATCAGCTCACCGCGTCGGGAGATCCACGACGCGAGCCTGGCCAGCACGGCCGGCCACTCCGGCCGGGGGATGTAGTAGAGGACGTGGGAGTTGAGCACCAGGTCGCCTCGCGCGTCCGGCGTGGTTTCCAGGATTCGGCTCGGCAGCACCGTCGCGGTCGGACAGACCATGTGCAGCCGCTTCCGGAGCACGGAGTTGGGCTCGACGGCGATGGTCCGCCGGAACGAGCCGCTCAGCCACGCCGTTGTGCCGCCCTCGCCTGCCCCTGCGTCGATCAGCACGTCGTGACGCGGCAGATCGGCGACGATCGACTCCAGATGCGCCCACATCTGACGCTTCTGATCGGTGTGTGCGAGGAAGGCGGCGAACGCCCGCTCGTAGGCCGGGTCGGACGGGTCGGCGGCGCCCGACGGCCCCGGTGTCTCGGACGGATCGACCGGGAGGACGACCCCGGCCTGCTCCGGCTGATCCCTCGACTGACGCATCGCCACCCCACCCTCCGTCATCGCTAGGACACCCAGTGTAGGAGACACGGCCGATTCGACGGCGGTTCGACAGACCGAGCGGGCCTGCCGAGTCATGCGGGCGGGCGGTGGCGGCGAGCCGGGCGGGCGGGTATCGGCGTAGCCGACGGGATCGGTGTTCCTGGGTGCGACACGGTGCGTGCGCGCCGGTCAGGGGCTCGCGTTGGATCGGCCTGTCGGATCACCCGGCG